>NZ_JBVIHP010000015.1:123935-238090 GCF_055570235.1 Streptomyces sp. NPDC031274
ACCCACTCCCTCCCCCCCCCCCCCCCCCCCCCCTCCCCCCCCCCTCCCCCCCCCCCCCCCCCCCCCCCCCCCCCGCTCCGCATGCTCTACGCCGCGACCTGCACCGTCTTGTTCTTGTCCTTGTCCGCGAACTGTGTGCGGTACAGCTCCGCGTACCGGCCGCCCACCGCGAGCAGTTCCTCGTGCGTCCCGCGCTCCACGATCCGCCCGGCCTCGACCACGAGGATCTGGTCGGCGGACCGCACCGTCGAGAGCCGGTGCGCGATGACGATCGCGGTGCGGCCCTGAAGGGCTTCGGCGAGTGCCTCCTGCACCGCTGCCTCGGAGGTGTTGTCGAGGTGCGCCGTGGCCTCGTCGAGGATGACCACCCGCTGCTGGGCGAGCAGCAGCCGGGCGATGGTCATCCGCTGGCGCTCACCGCCGGAGAGGCGGTAGCCGCGCTCCCCTACCACCGTGTCGAGGCCGTCCGGCAGGGAGCGTACGAGGTCTTCGAGGCGGGACCTGCGCAGGGCGTCCCACAGGTCGTCCTCGGTGGCTTCGGGGCGGGCGAGCAGCAGGTTGGCGCGGATCGACTCGTGGAAGAGGTGGCCGTCCTGGGTGACCATGCCGAGCGTCTGGCGCATGGACGCCGCCGAGAGATCACGAACGTCGACTCCGCCGATGCGTACGGTTCCGCCGTCCGTGTCGTACAGGCGGGGAAGCAGTTGGGCGATCGTCGACTTGCCCGCACCGGACGATCCGACGAGCGCCACGGTCTGGCCCGGCTCGGCGCGGAAGGAGAGGCCGTGCAGGACTTCGTCGCCGCCTCGGGTGTCGAGGGACGCGACCTCTTCGAGGGAGGCGAGGGAGACCTTCTCCGCGGACGGGTAGCCGAAGCGGACGTCGTCGAACTCCACCGCCACCGGGCCCGAGGGGACTTCACGCGCGTCCGGCTTCTCGTCGATCAGCGGCTTCAGGTCGAGGACCTCGAAGACCCGCTCGAAGCTGACGAGGGCACTCATGACCTCGACCCGCGCCCCGGCCAGGGAGGTCAGCGGCGCGTAGAGGCGGGTCAGGAGCAGGGCGAGGGACACGATCGCGCCCGCTTCCAGGGTGCCGTCCAGCGCGAAGTAGCCGCCGAGGCCGTAGACGAGGGCCAGGGCGAGGGCCGAGACCAGCGTGAGCGCGGCGATGAACACGGACTGCGACATGGCCGTGCGGACACCGATGTCCCGCACCCGGCCGGCCCGCGCGGCGAACTCCGCCGACTCGGCGCCCGGGCGCCCGAAGAGCTTGATGAGCGTGGCGCCGGGCGCGGAGAAGCGTTCGGTCATGCGCGTGCCCATCGCCGCGTTGTGGTGTGCGGCCTCCCGCTGGAGTTTCGCCATCCGGGAGCCCATGCGGCGTGCGGGCACGATGAAGAGGGGGAGCAGGACCAGGGCGAGGAGCGTGATCTGCCAGGAGAGCCTCAGCATCACGGCCAGGGTCAGGAGCAGCGTGACGACGTTGCCGACGACTCCGGAGAGCGTGTTGCTGAACGCGCGCTGGGCGCCGATCACATCGTTGTTGAGGCGGCTGACAAGGGCGCCGGTGCGGGTACGGGTGAAGAAGGCGACGGGCATGCGCTGTACGTGGTCGAAGACGGCGGTGCGCAGGTCGAGGATCAGCCCCTCCCCCAGGTTCGCCGAGAGCCAGCGGGCGAGCAGGCCGAAGCCCGCCTCGGCGACGGCGATGGCGGCGATGAGCAGGGCGTAGCGGACGACGAGCGAGGATTCGCCGTCCGAGACGATCGTGTCCACGACGCTGCCCGCGAGGACGGGCGTCGCCACGGCGAGCAGCGCGGTGACGATGCTCAGGAGGACGAAGTAGACGATGCGGCGTTTGTGCGGGCGGGCGAAGGTCCCGATGCGGCGCAAGGTGGCGCGGGCGAAGGGACGGCTGTCCTGCTCGGCGCGCATGACGCTCTGCAGTTGGGTCCAGGCTGTCGTTTCCATGCTCATGAGAAGAACATAGAACCTCAAGCTTCCTTGAGGTCAAGCGTCGGGAGTGAGGCGCCGACGGGACACCGAAACAAGAGCCCCGCGCGTCCCTGCCGCATCCCTTGACCCGCATGTAACAGGAACGTACTTTCGCTTCAACTCTTGTGGCCGTCACAGAGGTTGTCGACTTCCTGATGCGAGAAGGCGAACACATGCGAGAGCTACGAAGGCGTACTCTGCTGTCCGCGATCGGCGGCACCGCTGTCGCAGGGGGCGGGTTCACCGCCGCGGGCGCCGGGGTCGCCGCCGCGGACACCGGGGCCGTCCAGGCCGCGCCGCAGCGCCCGGGCCCCATCGACCCGAAGATCAAGAAGCTGCTCGACCGTATGACTGTCGAAGAGAAGCTGGGGCAGTTGCAGCAGCTCCCGTGGGCCGTCAGCACCGGCCCCGGCGGCAGCGAGACGAAAGACGTCGAGGACGCGGCGCGCGCCGGGCGGCTCGGTTCCGTCCTGAACATCTTCGGCGCCAAGAGCAGCAACGCACTGCAACGCATCGCCGTGGAGGAATCCCGGCTCGGCGTTCCGCTGCTCTTCGGACTCGATGTCATCCATGGCCTGTGGACGACGTTCCCGATCCCCCTCGCCCAGGCGTCGAGCTTCGACCCGGAGGTCACCAGACGCGACGCCGAGGTGTCGGCGAAGGAGTCCCGCTCCAACGGCGTGCACTGGACGTTCTCGCCGATGATGGATGTCACGCACGAGCCGCGCTGGGGCCGGATCGCCGAGGGCTGCGGCGAGGACCCGTATCTCACGACGGCGTTCGCCGTGGCCAAGGTGGAGGGTTACCAGGGCGAGAAGGGTTCGCGTCTCGACGCCAAGGACCGCGTGGCCGCCTGCGCCAAGCACTTCGTCGCGTACGGCGGGGCCGAGGGCGGCCGGGACTACAACACGGTCGACGTGTCGGAGTCCCGGCTGCGCAACCACTATCTGCCGCCGTTCAAGGCCGCGTTGGACGCGGGCGTGGCCACGGTGATGGCCTCCTTCAACACCATCAGCGGCGTCCCCGCCCACGGAAACTCCCACACCCTCACCGACGTCCTGTACAAGGAGTGGGGCTTCGACGGCTTCGTCGTCAGCGACTGGAACGGCGTCGACGAACTCATCGCGCACGGCTTCGCCGAGGACGGCGCCGACGCGGCACGGCTCGCGCTGAACGCCGGCGTCGACATGGAGATGGCGAGCACGGACCTCGCCGAGCACGGCAAGAAGCTGCTGAGCAGCGGCAGGATCAGCGAGAAGCGCCTCGATGAAGCGGTCACGCGGATCCTGCGCCTGAAGTACGCCCTTGGGCTCTTCGAGAATCCGTACGTCGACGAGGACGACGCCATCGACAAGCCGTCCGCCGATGCCCGCAAGGCAGCCCGCGAGACCGCCGCCCGCTCGATGGTGCTCCTGAAGAACGACGGCAAGGCGCTTCCCCTCAAGAAGTCGGCAGGTTCGATCGCGGTCGTCGGCCCGTTCGGCGACTCCGACGACCTCCTCGGCACATGGACGTTCCCCGGCGCCGCGAAGAACTTCCCCTCGGGCAAGGTCCTCGCCGCGGTGCGGGCCGCGGCTCCGGGGGCGAAGGTGACGTACGCGAAAGGCGTCGACCCCGAGGGCACGGACACCGGCGGCATCCCTGCGGCGGTCGCCGCGGCCAAGGGCGCCGATGTCACCGTCGTGGTCGTGGGTGAACCCCCGGCGATGAGCGGCGAGGCGGCGGCGCGCAGCGACATCAGTCTGCCGGGCGGGCAGGAGAAGCTGATCGAGGCGATCGCCAGGACGGGCAAGCCGTTCGTGGTGGTCCTGGTCAACGGGCGCCCGCTGACCGTCGGCGACTGGCTCAAGTCGGCGCCCGCCGTCCTCGAGGCCTGGCACCCGGGCCTCGAGGCGGGCAACGCGATCGCCGACGTGCTGTTCGGCAAGGTCAATCCGGGCGGCAAGCTGCCCGTCTCCTTCCCACGAACGGTCGGTCAGATCCCCTGCCACTACAACCACGAGTCGACGGGCCGCCCCTACGACGCGGACAACAAGTACACGTCCAAGTACCTCGACCTGCCCCCGGACCCGCAGTTCGCCTTCGGCCACGGGCTCTCGTACACGGATTTCGAGATCGGTGAACCGAAACTCAGCCGCGACCGTGTGTCGGCGGGGGCGCTGCGCAAAGGCGACACCCTGGAGGTCTCGGTCACCGTCCGCAACACGGGTGACCGTGCGGGCGACGAGGTCGTCCAGTTGTACGTCCACGACATCGCGGCGAGCATCACGCAGCCGGTGCGCAAGCTGCGCGGGTTCCGCCGGGTGACGCTGGAGCCCGGCAGGTCGAGGACGGTCCGCTTCCAGCTCGGCGCCGATGACTTCGGGTTCTGGACGAACGCGGAGAGCGGCGAGTTCCGTGTCGAGGAGGGGGCCGTGGACGTCTACGTCGGCAACAGCTCCGAGGCGAAGGCGAAGAAGAGGCTGACGATCACGTAGCGGCTGTGGGCGAGGGGGCCGGGTCCCTGGGGGCCCGGCCCTCGCGCGTCAGCCGAGTTCGAGCGTGGTGACGCCGAAGACCCGCTCCTCGGCCAGCTCCCGCACAGGACCCGTGTACATGCGGGCGGTCTCGAACGTCGGCTTCATTCCGCGCGCCTCGGCCAGGGCCACGGCGTGCGGCTGGGTCTCGGGGACGTCGATGAGCACGGGCGCGCCGTCCGCCTCGGCCGTCAGCGCGTCGAAGAGCTCCTCGGCATCGGCGCGCGTGTCGGCGAACAGGGGGCCGATCCGCAGGGCGCCATGGGCCGGGCGGAGCACGCCGTACCCGGTGATGCGGCCGTCGACGATGCGCGCGAGCGCGCGGTGGCCGGGAGCGGTGAGCCATGATTCCAGGAAGCGCGGACGGTCCGCCGGGTGGCTCGCGGCGTCGTACGCGGTGATCGCCCGCAGGCCCGCGGCCTCGACCGGCAGGATCTGCGCGGACCTCGCGGCGCCTGGGGGTACGGAGCCCATGTACCGGATGGTCCGGTGGGCCAGCTCGAAGCCCGAGCGGCGGTAGTTGGCCTGCTGCGCGACCACGCCGTCGAGGCCGACGGTGCGGGTTCCCGCGTGGGCGAGGGCCGTCTGCCAGGTGGCGAGTCCGTGTCCGTGGCCACGCAGGTCGGGGCGGACGAGGTAGAAGCCGAGGAAGGCGTACACCTCGTCGTAGTTCACGACCGAGATCGCGGAGACCGCCTGTCCCCCGATGCGGCCGATGAAGAATCCGTCCGGGTCCTGCGCGAAGAAGCACGGGCCGTCCCGCAGGCCCGGGTTCCAGCCCTCGTCCTGCGCCCATCCGCTGACGACGTGCCAGTCGTCGAGCGTCGCCCGCGAGATGGAGAGCCGCCCAGGGGCCGAATCCGTCATCGCCACACCCTTCGTACGCCGGAGAGGGCCGCCCTCGGAGAAGGGCCGCGCCCCGGTGCGCCCACGATCACCGGCCGCACCGGAACCATCCTTCCCGACTCCTGGGCCCGCTACCCGAGTCATAAGCGCTGCTTTCAGGCGCGCTCAGGTCCGGTATTGAGCTGATTCGAGCCCGATATCCGCGGTGCGGGGACTCCCCGGCAGCGGCCTGGGAGGGTGGGCTGCGGGGTCGGAGGACGGCTGTCAGTCCATTTCCGGCCCTTTCTGCATCATCTCTGAAAAAAGGCCACTTGCGGCCATGGAACAACGCGAAGACGATCGGCGCCGAACGCCATCACGGCGGCCAGCAAAGACCGTTCCTCCAGGAGGTTCCAGTGAACGACCGGCTCGCACTCGGCCCGGATGCCGCACGGCAACTGGCCACGACCACCAAGACCACCCCGCAGATGCGCGGCATCACCCCGCGCTATCTGCTGCGCGCCCTGCCCTGGGTGGACGTCGAGTCGGGCACCTACCGGGTGAACCGCCGCCGGACGTTCGTGCTCGGAGACGACCGGATCACCACGTACGAGGAGAGCGGCTGTCACCACGTCGTGCCGGGCGACCTGCGCGAGGTCTCCTACCTCCGTGACGCCGACGACGCGCTGCTCGCGGAGCTGGCCGGCGCCTTCACCGAGGTCACCTTCGAGGCCGGACAGGTGCTCGCGCAGGAGGGCGACGCCGCCGACCGGCTGTGGGTGGTCGTGCGGGGCAAGGCGGAGAAGCGGGTGACCGGGCGGTACGGCGAGGACGCGCTGCTCGAAGTCATAGGCGACGGGCAGTTCTTCGACCTCGGCGCGTGGACCCGGGCCGATGCGATGCCGTACCGCGTCAAGGCGCTCACCCCTGGTGTGGCTCTCTGCGCGGACCGCAGCGCGCTCGCGGGGCTCGCCGACCGGGACGAGGCGTTGGGCGGCGCGATCACCGCGTACTGCGCCGGAAGCACCATGACGCCCGGCGCCGAGGTGCCGGTGGACCTGAGCGCGGGGCACGTCGGGGAGCCGGACCTGCCGGGGACGTTCGTCGACTACGAGGACGCGCCGCGTGAGTACCACATGACGCTGGCGCAGACGGTGCTCCGCGTGCACACACGGGTCGCCGACCTCTACAACGGGCCGATCGACCAGACCCGCGCACAGTCCAACCTCACCGTCGCGGCACTGCGGGAACGCCAGGAGTCCTCACTCCTGAACCACCCCGAGCACGGCCTGTTCCACAACGTCTCCGCCGGTCAGCGGGTCCAGGCACGCACCGGTGCGCCCACCCCCGACGATCTGGACGAGCTCCTCACGCGGGTCTGGAAGCAGCCCGGCTTCTTCCTGGCCCACCCCAGGGCGATCGCCGCCTTCGGCCGTGAATGTACGCGGCGTGGCGTGCCCCCGGTGACGGACAACCGCTTCGGCAGCCCGCTCCTGACGTGGCGCGGCGTCCCGCTGCTCCCGTCGGACAAGGTGCCTTTCTCGGGCAGCACGGGCGCCGGCATGGGCACCACCGAGATCCTGCTGATGCGGACGGGCGAGGCCGAGCAGGGTGTGGTGGGCCTTCGTCCCGCCGGTGTCGCGGACGAGGTCGAACCGGGCCTGTCCATGCGGAACATGGGTGTCGACCAGAAGGGCATCACGTCGTACCTGATGACGGCGTACTTCAACACGGCGGTCCTGGTCGAGGACGCCATCGCGGTCCTGCAGAACGTCGAGGTGTCGAACTACCATGACTACTCCTGACGTCACGGCGCGCGGGCCGGGCATTCCAGGTGTGCCGGGCCTGCCCGGTGCGGGTGTGCCAGGCTTACCCGGTGTGCCAGGCCTGCCCGGTGCGGGTATGCCGGAAGTGCCGGGCTCGACGGCGGTGATGCCGACGGCCCTAACGGACCCGGCCCCCGCGGACTCGGCTCCCCCGGCCGCCACCCCCGGCGCGGGCGCGCTCCCGCAGCTCCAACCACCCGGGTTCTCCCCCGAGTCGGCGCGCCGGGACATCCCGATCCTGCACCGCACCGTCAACGGCCACCCACTCGTCTGGCTCGACAACGGTGCCACCACGCAGAAGCCGCGCCAGGTCATCGAGGCACTCGGCGCCTACTACGGCACCGCGAACTCCAACATCCACCGGGGCGCGCACACCATGGCGCGCGAGGCGACTGAGATGTACGAGGCGGGGCGGTCCGCGGTCGCTCAGTTCCTGGGGGCCGGGTCGCCGGACGACATCGTCTTCGTACGCGGCACGACCGAGGCCGTCAACCTGGTCGCCCAGAGCTGGGGACGGGCCAACCTCGGCCCCGGGGACGACATTCTGGTGGCCGTCCTAGAACACCACTCCGACATCGTGCCCTGGCAGCTGATCGCGAAGGAGACCCGGGCCAGGGTCGTCCCGATCCCTCTCACTCCCGAGGGGGCGATCGACCAGGCCGCCTACGCCGATCTCCTCTCGTCCCGCACGCAGCTCGTCGCCGTCAGCCACGCGTCGAACGTGCTCGGCACCGTGCCGCCCGTGAAGGAGATGACCGCCCTCGCCCACCGCTACGGCGCCAAGGTCCTGGTGGACGGGGCGCAGGCCGTCGCGCACTTCCCGGTCGACGTGCAGGACCTGGACGCCGACTTCTACGCCTTCTCGGGGCACAAGCTCTTCGCGCCGACCGGCATCGGCGCGCTCTACGCGAAGCCGGAGATCCTCCAGTCCATGCTGCCGTGGCAGGGCGGCGGCAACATGATCGAGTCGGTCGACTTCACACGGACCACGTTCGCGCCGGTCCCGCACCGCCTGGAAGCGGGCACGGGCCACATCTCCGGCGTGATCGGCCTGCTCGCCGCACTGAACTGGTTCACGTCCTTCGACCGGGAGGCCGTCGCCGCGTACGAGAGTGCGCTCATGACGTACGCGCAGCAGGCGCTGTCCACCGTGCCGGGCCTGGAGGTCCTCGGTTCGGCGCCCGAGCGGATCGCCGTCCTCACGTTCACCCTCGCGGGCCAGGACCCGGCCGGTGTCGCGGACTGGCTCGACCGCGACGGCATCGCCATCCGTGCGGGCCACCACTGCGCCCAGCCCGCGCTCGCCCACTACGGCCTGGAGTCGGCCGCCCGCGCGTCACTGGCGCTCTACAACACGTCCGAGGAGGTGGATCAGCTGGTGACGTCTTTGCGGCGGCTTCAGGAAGCGCCGGAGGAGGTCGGGTAAGGGGACGGCGCCGGGGGCCCGGTTTCCCGTGGGGCATGGTCGGATAGGCGACGTACATCGACTGAGCTTCGGGAGGCCAGGATGTTCGTCCCGTTCGGGGCCCTTGATTTTCTGGACCGCGCCACGACCGTGTACGGGGACCGGGTCGGCATCGTCGACGAGCCCGATCAGCCGGCCGAGCCCTGGCAGGGGCTCACCTACCGGCGCGTGGGTGAGCTGGCCCGGGCCCAGGCCGCCGGGCTCGACGCGCTCGGGGTGCCGCACGGCGCACGCGTCGCGGTGGTCTCGCCCAACAGCGCACGGCTCCTCACGTCGTTCTTCGGCGTCAGCGGCCACGGCCGGGTCCTCGTCCCGGTCAACTTCCGCCTCTCGGCCGAAGAAGTGAGCTACATCGTCGGCCAGTCGGGCGCGAGCGTCCTGCTGGTCGACCCCGAGCTCGAGGACCGCCTCTCGGGGGTGGTCTGCAAGCACCGCTTCACGCTCGGGGCGGAGGCCGACTCGGAGTTGTACCGGTTCGACACCGAGCCCGAGCCCTGGGAGCACGACGAGAACGCCACCGCGACCATCAACTTCACCAGCGGAACGACCGCGCGCCCCAAGGGCGTACAGATCACGCACCGCAACATCTGGGTGAACGCCCTGACGTTCGCGCTGCACGCCGGGGTCACGGACCGGGACGTCTATCTGCACACCCTGCCGATGTTCCACGCGAACGGCTGGGGCATGCCGTTCGCGATGTCCGGCATGGGCGCGCGCCAGATCGTGCTGCGCAAGGTGGACGGTGCGGAGATCCTGCGCCGCGTCGCCGAGCACGGGGTCACGGTGATGTGCGCGGCGCCCGCGGTGGTCAACTCGGTGCTTGCCGCCGCACGTTCATGGGACGGGGAGATCCCGGGCCGGGATCGGGTGCGCATCATCGTCGCGGGAGCTCCGCCGCCCACCAGGACGGTCGAACAGGTCGAGACCGAGCTGGGCTGGGAGTTCATCCAGATCTACGGACTCACCGAGACCTCTCCCCTGCTCACCATCAACCGCACCCGCGGCGAGTGGGACGACCTCACCTCGCAGCAGCGCGCGGAGAAACTGGTCCAGGCCGGTGCCCCCGCCCTGGGCGTGACGCTGCGCACGTCGGACGAGGGCGAGGTCCTGGCCCGCTCGAACGTGATCCTCGAGGGGTACTGGGAGCAGCCTCAGGAGAGCGCTCAGGCGCTGGAAGGCGGCTGGTTCCACACAGGAGACGGCGGTTCGATCGGCACGGACGGCCATCTGACGATCAGCGACCGCAAGAAGGACGTCATCATCACCGGCGGTGAGAACGTGTCGTCGATCGAGGTGGAGGACGTGCTGTTCAGCCATGCCGCGGTCGCCGAGGTCGCGGTCATCGGGGTGCCGGACCAGAAGTGGGGCGAGACCATCAAGGCCCTGGTCGTCCTCGCCTCCGGCGCCCACGCCACGGAAGAGGAGCTCATCCGGCACTGCAAGGAGCACCTCGCCGGCTTCAAGGCGCCGACCTCGGTGGAGTTCCGCGACGAACTGGCTCGCACGGCCACCGGGAAACTCCAGAAGTACAAGCTGCGCGACCCCTACTGGGAGGGGCGCGAGCGGGGCGTCAACTGATCCGGAGTCCTACCGGTTGATCCGTCCGGAGTGCTACCGGTTGACCCGTCCGCAGCACCGCCGGAAGCACTACCAGTCGGCGCTCGTGTGCGTCTCGCAGAGCTCGAAGACGGCCTCCCCGGTCTCCGGATCGGACCCGGCCACGGGCCGTACACGCGCGCCGACCCACACGAGATGCGGCGAGGCACCCACGACACGGCAGCGGAACACGAACCCTTCGGGGAAACGGACGAGGGACTCGTTGCGTGCGGTCCCCGTGTAACGGTTGACCACGCTCGACTGTACGACGACGCCCTCGCCGTCGCTCTGTTCGGCCACCAGGTCGCTGGAGGCGCACACCGGACACAGCATGCGCCGGAAGGACGCGGTGCCGCACCATCGGCAGCGGTGGTAGATCAGGCCGGTTCGCTGCTCGTCGTCTGTCGGCGCGACGCTCAATTCCTGCTGGGACACGTCTCGACCCCCTGCATTCGGCTCGGATGCGCCGCCGTCGGCGTCGACGCATCCGCACCATATGGCACTGAGTGCCAGAAGGTAAAGGTACTGAGTGCTACATACTCAGTCCTGGCGGCACTTCAGTCCCGGCCGTACTCGGCCCTGGCCTCACTCAGCACTCAGTCCTGGCCGAGGGCCGACTCGACGCGCTGCACCACGCGCCACATGGGCGCGCGCTTGGAGACGACCATGACGACGACCTCGTCATCGGCGTCAGCGGCGGCTTCCCCGCCGGTGACGGCACTCCCCCATCCGTTCCGCACGAGCTCGAGCGCGTGGTCCACCGCGGTCTCGGCGTCACCGTCACCGCCCGAACGCAGCCAGGAGCGCAGGGCGTTGTTGTGCGCGGCGACCACGGCGGCGGCGACCACCTCGGCGCGCAGGGAGCCGTCCGCGTCCTCGGCGTAGCGGCGGCGGAGGTAGCCGGCCATGGTGCGTTCGTAGCGGCGCACCACGGAGAGTTCGTACGTGCGCAGGCCGGGCACCTCCTGCGTGAGGCGGTAACGCTGGACGGAGAACTCCGGGTTCGTGGCGTACATGCGCAGCACGATCCGGGCCGCGTCGCACACGGCGTCCACGGGATCGTGGCCGTCGGCCGCGTCGAGGAACGCCGTCATGTCGGCCAGGCAGCTCTCGTGGTCGGGGAAGACCGCGTCCTCTTTGGAGGGGAAGTACCGGAAGAAGGAGCGCCGCCCGACCCCGGCCCGCGCCACGATGTCGTCCACCGTGGTCTGCTCGAAGCCCCGCTCCAGAAACAACTGGAACGCCGCCTTGGCGAGCACCTCCCGCATGGGGGCCTTCTTCGCTGGTCCGCGCGCCTCAGTCATGCGGGGAACGTAGCATCGTGAAGGCCTATCTGGCACTACGTACCTTTACAGGGGGTACTGAGTGCCATACGGTCGCCATAACGAACAACACCAGGTAGGAGAGCCGGCGTGAGCTTGAGGATCGTTGTCACCGTGAAGTACGTGCCCGACGCCACCGGCGACCGGCACTTCGCCGATGACCTGACCGTCGACCGGGATGACGTCGATGGCCTGCTGTCGGAGCTGGACGAGTACGCGGTGGAGCAGGCGTTGCAGATCGCGGACGGGGCCGACGACGCGGAGATCACCGTGTTGACGGTGGGTCCCGAGGACGCCAAGGACGCGTTGCGCAAGGCACTGTCGATGGGTGCGGACAAGGCTATCCATGTGGAGGACGAGGATCTGCACGGCAGTGACATCATCGGGACCTCGCTGGTGCTGGCCAAGGCGATCGAGAAGGCCGGTTACGACCTGGTGATCTCCGGGATGGCGTCCACGGACGGCACCGCGGGTGTGGTTCCGGCGCTGCTCGCCGAGCGGCTGGGTGTCCCGCAGGTCACGCTGCTCTCCGAGGTGTCCGTCGAGGGCGGTGTCGTCAAGGGCCGCCGTGACGGTGATGCCGCCTCCGAGCAGCTGGAGGCCTCGCTGCCGGCCGTGGTGTCGGTGACCGACCAGTCGGGCGAGGCCCGTTACCCGTCCTTCAAGGGCATCATGGCCGCCAAGAAGAAGCCGGTGCAGGCCTGGGACCTCTCGGACCTGGATCTGGAGGCCGGGCAGGTGGGCCTGGAGGGTGCCTGGACGAAGGTCGAGTCGGCCACCGAGCGGCCCGCGCGCACCGCGGGCACGATCGTCAAGGACGAGGGCGAGGGCGGCAAGCAGCTCGCCGAGTTCCTCGCGGGCCAGAAGTTCATCTAGTCCCTGATTCGCTGATTCGCTGACACGTCGAGGAAATTGGAAGAGCCATGGCTGAAGTTCTTGTCTACGTCGACCACGTGGACGGTGCCGTCCGCAAGCCCACCCTGGAGCTGCTGACGCTGGCCCGCCGTCTGGGCGAGCCCGTCGCCGTGGCGCTGGGTGCCGGCGCCGCCGACACCGCGGCCGCGCTGGCCGAGCACGGCGCGGTCAAGGTGCTGACCGCCGATGCCCCGGAGTTCGCCGACTATCTGGTCGTGCCGAAGGTGGACGCGCTGCAGGCCGCCTACGACGCGGTGTCCCCGGCCGCCGTGCTGGTGCCCTCCTCCGCGGAGGGCAAGGAGATCGCCGCCCGTCTCGCGGTGCGCATCAAGTCCGGCATCATCACCGACGCCGTCGACCTGGAGGCCTCCGACGAGGGCCCGCTCGCCACGCAGTCCGCGTTCGCCGCCTCGTACACCACCAAGTCCCGTATCACCAGCGGTACTCCGGTCATCACGGTCAAGCCGAACTCGGTCGCCGTGGAGGCCGCCCCGGCCGCCGGCGCCGTCGAGGCGCTGGCCGTCTCCTTCTCGGAGCAGGCCACCGGCACCAAGGTGACCGCGCGCACCCCGCGGGAGTCCACCGGGCGTCCGGAGCTGACCGAGGCGGCCATCGTGGTCTCCGGCGGCCGTGGTGTGAACGGGTCGGAGAACTTCCACCTCATCGAGTCGCTCGCCGACTCCCTGGGTGCGGCCGTGGGTGCCTCGCGCGCCGCGGTGGACGCGGGCTGGTACCCGCACTCCAACCAGGTCGGCCAGACCGGCAAGAGTGTCTCGCCGCAGCTGTACATCGCCTCGGGCATCTCCGGCGCGATCCAGCACCGGGCGGGCATGCAGACCTCCAAGACCATCGTGGCGATCAACAAGGACGCCGAGGCCCCGATCTTCGAGCTCGTCGACTACGGCGTGGTCGGCGACCTCTTCGACGTCGTCCCCGCCCTCACCGAAGAGGTCAACACCCGCAAGGGCTGAGCGCGGTCTGTCCGACTTTCGACGACCGCTCACCGAGAGCGGCGGAGGGCTGAGGCAAGGTCGTCCAGGTGCTGTGCGACCGGGCCCAGCGTGAGCAGGCCACTGCCCGCCCCCGCCAACTCTCCTGCGGCGGGGGCCAGTTCCGCGTGGACGCGTTCCATCACCTCCCGGTCGTCGACGGCGATCGCCGCTCGCCCCGCCAGGCACCACAGAGCTTCGAGCAGTAGGTCGCGGGGCGGTTCCGGGAGGCGGCGCAGTGCCTGCGCCGCCTCGTCGCGGCGGCCCTGGGACAGCAGCACCAGAGGGCGGGTCCAGGGCTCGTAAGGCCCCCATTCCGTACTGTCATCCAGTCCCTGGCCGATTTGTACGTCGGCCGAGGCGGGGGAATCGCTCCGTAGGCGCAGGCACAGCAGAGCGAGCGGGAGCAGTCCGCGTTCCAGGCCGGGCATGCCCGCGCCGTCCAGCCCCGAGGCAGCCTCCTGGTAAGCGGCCTCGGCAGCCGGTGCCTGCCCTGTCGCGGCGAGCCGCAGCGCCGCGTACCACTGGGTGAACACGCCCACCAGCGGCAGCTCATGACGTTCCGCCAGGAGGTTCGCGGCTGCCGCGTGGCCGTCGGCTCCCAGGAAGTCCGCGAGCGCGCCGCGGGCCTGGAGGCGGATGAGGTGGCCGAGGACCTCGTAGGTGGCCAGGCCGTGCCGGGCGGAGAGGGCGACGAGCTCGGCGCCGATCGCGTCCCGGTGTGCGGCAAGGCCCGCACGGTGGAAGGTCTGCATGTACAGCCCGTTGAGGGCGAACGCGAGGAGCGCCGGGTCGTCGAGGCGGCGGGCGATCTCCTCGGCCTGCCGGGCGGCCTGGGGCCCGCGCGCCGATGTGGTGCCGCGCGACTCCAGGGCGATCGTGGTCAGCAGGCGGGCCCGTGCCGCCGGGTGCACGTCGGGACGGAGCGCGGCCAGCGTGCGTTCGGCCGCCGCCACGACCTGCGCGGCCTGTCGTGGGTCGTCGACGCGGGTCCAGTTCGCCGGGACGTCGTACGCACCGATCACGCGGGCGGTGAGTTCCGCGTCGCCCAGTTCCTCCGCCGCCTCGATGGCCGCCACCCGGTGCTCGCGGGCCGCTTCGAGGCCGCCGCCTCCGGTCACCGCGAGGTTGCGCAGCAGGCTCACCGTGGAGTCGAGCCGGGCACGGGCTCCGGATGCCACGGTCCGTTGGTAGGCGGTGGTGGCCCGGGCCCACACCCGTTCCGCCGCGCCACCGGCCGGGGGCGTCGGGAGGTCCAGGTGGTGGGCCTGGGCGAGGATGTCCGTCTCCAGGCGGCGAAGGCCCGGTCCTGGATCCACGCCGAGCTCCTCGACCAGGAGCGTACGGGCCCGGCGCAGGACCGCGAGCGCGTCGCCCTGACGGCCGGCGCGGTAGAGCGCGAGGGCGAGGAGCCGCCAGGCGTCCTCGCGCCAGGGGTGTTCGGCGACGTGTGCGTCCAGGTCCGGTACCGCGTCGGCGGCGCGTCCCAGGCCGAGGCGTGCCTCGGCCCGGCGCTCGACCGCGTGCAGGCGCAGTTCACCCAGGCGGGAGCGCTCGGCGCGGGCCCAGGCCTCTTCGGTGAAATCGGCGTAGGCGGGGCCGCGCCACCAACCAAGAGCCTCCTCCAGGCAATCGAGGGCGCCCTGCGGCGACAGGGTCGCGGCGTCGGTCACCGCCTGCTCGAAGCGCCAGGCGTCCACGGTGCCGGGATCGGCGCGCAGGGCGTACCCCGGGCCTTCGGTGACGAGCAGCCGGGCCGGGGTGCGGGGCGGTCGCTCCGGTTCAAGGGCTCGGCGCAGTGCGGCCACGAAGGTGCGTACCGCTCCGATCGCGTCCTGGGGCGGGTCCGCCCACAGGTCTTCGACCAGACGGGCCACGGGGACGACGCGGCGGCGGGCGACGATCAGCCGGGCGAGCACCGCGCGGTGCCGCGGGCCCTTCAGCCCGACGGCGGCCTCGGCGCCGTCCCAGGCCACCACAGGACCGAGGACCCCGAACGCGACCCGCACGCTTGACCACCTTTTCCATGGGCATCGACGCTGGTCACGGTAGCGCGCTCATCGGATGCTCATTGCCGCCCGGCAGGCTCGGAGTCACTTGTTCCGCCAACGCGAAGGACGCGGCCATGACCCCTGACACGCCCTCTGGCACGACCCCTGCCACACCCCCTGCCACGACTCCTGTCATCGAGGACTTCACCTACCGGCGCGTGCCCGTCGCGGACGGCGTGCGCCTGAGCGTGGCCATCGGCGGCTCGGGCCCGCCGATCGTGCTGCTGCACGGCTTCCCGCAGACCCATCTCATGTGGCGGCATGTCGCGGCCGACCTCGCCGCTGACCACACGGTGATCTGCCCCGACCTGCGCGGCTACGGAGCGAGCGACAAGCCCGCGGAGACCGACGGCGGCACGTACTCCAAGCGCACCATGGCCGCCGATGTCGTCGAAGTGGCGCGTGCGCTCGGCCACGACCGCTTCGCCCTCGCCGGACACGATCGCGGCGCCCTGGTCGCGTTCCGGGCCGGACTCGACCACCCCGGCACGATCACGCACCTGGCCTGCCTCGACGTGCTGCCCACACTGGACATGTGGGACGTGATGCACGGCGTCACCGCCGCCGTCGGATTCCACCTCTACCTGATGGCTCAACCGACCGGCCTGCCCGAGGAGTTGATCGCCGGCGCCCCTGACGCGTTCTTCGGCTACTTCCTCGACATCTGGACGAACGACCCGCAGGCGATCCCCGCCGACGTACGCGCCGCCTATCTGGACGCCTGTCGCTCCGCGGTGCCCTCGATCGTGGCCGACTACCGTGCCTCCGCCGGTATCGACGTCGACCACGACCGCGCCGACCTGGACACCGGAAACCGGCTGAAGATGCCGGTGGCCGTGCTCCAGCAGGACTGGGGCTCCGCGCTCGGCTTCGACGCGGCGGCCCTGTGGAGCGCGTGGGCGCCGGACCTGCGGCACACGCCCGTCACCTGCGGCCACTTCATGGCCGAGGAAGCCCCCGCCGAGATGGCGAAGGCGCTGCGGGACCTGCTCGCCCGCTGAGGCACTCCGTGGTCCCCCTCCGCGTAGATGCGCGGCGTCGTCGATCGTGCGGAACCAGTTGATGTCCGGTAAGCCGTATATATGGATTTACGTATTCCTGGATCGCTTGCGCTGATGACCAGGTGCGTATGCTCGCCGCAGATTTCTGTTCGCGGATTTCTGTTATCTCCGTGCGCTCACGCGATCTCCCAGGTGTAAGGCCACACGTGCCGACGAAGAAAGCGAGTGAGGCAGTCCATGATCGGTGAACACGATCCTCTGGTGACGGCGGCGCAGACCGGGGACCAGCGGGCGCAGGACGACCTGGTGGCCGGATACCTGCCGCTGGTCTACAACATCGTCGGGCGGGCGCTCGACGGCCACGCCGACGTCGACGACGTGGTGCAGGAGACCATGCTGCGGGCGCTCGCCGGCCTGTCGTCGCTCCGCGACCCGGCGAGCTTCCGGTCCTGGCTCGTGGCCATCGCCATGAACGAGATCCGCAGGCACTGGCAGCAGCGTGCGTCCGGGCAGAAGAGCCCGAGCCCGCTCCATGAGGCGCACGACGTCGTGGACCCCGGGGCGGACTTCGTCGACCTGACCATCATCCGGCTCGGCCTGGTGGGGCAGCGCCGGGAGGTGGCAGAGGCCACTCGCTGGCTGGACACCGACGACCGCGCGCTTCTGTCGCTGTGGTGGCTCGAGGTCTCCGGCGAGCTCACCCGTGCGGAGGTCGCCTCCGCCCTGGAGCTGCCGACGCAGCACGCCACGGTCCGGGTGCAGCGGATGAAGACCCAGCTGGAGACGGCCCGGATCGTGGTCCGCGCGCTGGCCGCGTCCCCCCGGTGCCCTTACCTGAGCGACGTGGTGGCCCCGTGGGACGGCACTCCTTCCTCCCTCTGGCGCAAGCGCCTGGCCCGGCACGTCCGTGACTGCGCGCTGTGCTCGGGTCACGGCGCGGGCCTGGTGCTCGCCGAGCGACTCCTTGTGGGTGTCGCCCTGGTGCCGCCGACCGCCGCGCTGGCCGCGCCCGGTGCGATACGCGCGGTGAGCGCGGCCGACGCGCACCACCTGGCGTACGACTCTCCGCACACGGCGACCGACGCGCACGCCACGGCGGCGAACACGTACGAGATATCCGCCGCCCGGAGCGCCCCGGCGAGACACGCCGCACAGCGCGACCACCGGATGCCGCGCAAGGGCCGTACGGTCGCCGCGGGAGTCGCCGTGCTCGTCGTCGCGACCGGGGTCATCTACTCGGCCACACGCCCCGCGGACGACGAACAGACGGAAGCACAGCCGCTCACCGCGTCGCAGCCGCCCTCGTCGGCGGCTCCGACCACCACGGCCCCCAAGCACAGCAAGTCCCCCTCCGCCTCCCCCAGCCGGACGCGGAAGCCGTCCCCCAAGCCCACGCCGTCGAAGACGAAGACCCAGGCGCCGGAGCCCAAGGCGACTTTGAAGCCCACCCGCACGAGCAGCGCACCCCAGGCTCCACAGGCCCCGGCGGGCAACTCGTACAGCGCGGAGGTCACCCGGCTCGTCAACGCCGAGCGCTCCAAGAGCGGCTGCGACCCGGTGACCCTCAACGGCAAGCTGGGCAAGGCGGCGCAGGGCCACTCCGACGACATGGCGGAGCGCGACTTCTTCGACCACACCAACCCCGACGGCAAGGACCCCGGCGACCGGGTCACGGCAGCGGGCTACAAGTGGACCACCTACGGCGAGAACATCGCCGCGGGCCAGCGCACCCCGGCCGCCGTGATGGACTCCTGGATGAACAGCTCCGGCCACAAGGCCAACATCCTCAACTGCTCCTTCAAGGAGATCGGCATCGGCTACCGGCAGGGCAGCGGTGGCCCCTGGTGGACGCAGAACTTCGGCGCGCAGTGATCACGGATCATCCGGGGCGGCGGGCTCGGGGGCCGACGAGCGCGGGGGCCTCCGTTCGAATAGCGTGAAACCGTCAGGTATCGCCCGGAAGTCCCTCGGAAGTCCCTCGGAAGTCCCGCAGAAGTTCGGCAGAAGGAGGCCTCGCGATGGCCGCGCACCCGGAAGGCACGCCCTGCTGGGCGGACGCGATGTTCCCCGACGTGGCGGCCGCGAAGAGCTTCTACGGCGAACTGCTCGGCTGGACGTTCGACTCCGGCTCCGAGGAGTTCGGCGGCTATACGCAGGCACGCTCGGACGGCAAGGCTGTGGCCGCCGTCGTCCCGCGGATGCAGGGCGTGGAAGGACCGGCCGCCTGGAACCTCTACTTCGCCTCGCCCGACGCCGCAGCGACGGCCGCGAAGATCCGCGACCACGGCGGAACGCTCACCATGGAGCCGATGCGGGTGGGCGATTTCGGCACCATGGTGACGGCCCAGGAGCCGAGCGGCGCGTACTTCAGTGTCTGGCAGCCGGGCGCCCACGAGGGCTTCGAGAAGACCGGCGAGGCAGGAGCGTACTGCTGGGCGGAGCTCACCACGCGAGACCCGGCGGCCGCGGACGCGTTCCTGCCCGCCGTCTTCCCCTTCGAGGTGGAGACGATGGACGTCGACGACGTGGACTACGGCGTCTTCAAGGTCGGTGACCGGCCGGTGCTCGGCCGGCTCAGGATGACCGAGGACTTCCCGCCGGACGTGCCGCCGTTCATCAACGTGCACTTCGCCGTGGACAACTGCGATGCCGCGATCGTCACCGTCACCAAGCTCGGCGGCCGGCTGCTCTTCGGCCCGATGGACAGCCCCTTCGGCCGCTTCGCCACGGTCGCCGACCAGCAGGGTGCCACCTTCAGCGTCGTCGATCTGACGACCACGGAGGGCGAGATGCCGTCGTTCGCCTAGGGCCTCTCGTTTGGATCAGGCCGGATCAGGGAGCGGGGGCGCGGATTCACAAGCGCCGCCAGCGCGCGGAGGCGAAGGAGAACACCCCGAAGAGGACGAGCCCGGCCGCGACGGCGGCCAACAGCCAGGGGCCGACGGGGGTGTGCGAGAAGCTGCGGAGCGTCGCGTCCACGCCCTTGGCCTCGTCGGGGTCGGCCTGCACTGCCGCCGTCAGGATGAAGACGCCCGCGGCGGCGAACACCGCGCCGCGTGCGACACCACCGGTCACGCCGAGAGCGGTGACGACCTGCCGTGTGCGGCCCTTGAGGGAACCGAGGTCCAACTGCCGCAGGAAGCGGCGCATCATCGCCCGGACGGCGAGCACCACGCCGACGCCGGTCAGCACACAGCCCGCGGCGCCCACCAGGTGGCGTCCGTAGGGGAGTTCCAGCGTCGAGGCCGTCCAGCCCTGCGACTTGGCGTCGCCGCTCGAACCCTGGCTGCCCCCGGCCGCGTAGACGGCGGTCGCCCAGCAGACGAAGGCGTAGAAGACCGCCCTGCCGCCGTCGAGGGCCCGCGATGCGGCCTTGCGACGGGGCCCCCGCCTCCCCACCGCGCGGGAGCCCCGCCACAGCGCCATGCAGCCGAACCCGACGGCCAGTGCCCACAGCATCACCTCGCCGAAGGGCTGCTCGGCGACCTGGGCCAACGCGCCCTGTCTGTCGGCCTGTTCACCGCTGCCGCCGAGGGCGATCCGCAGGGCAAGGGCGCCGATGAGGACGTAGACGACGCCACGGGCGACGAAGCCCGCCCTGCCCGCCGCTGTCAGCGATTCCTCCTCCGCCGAGCGACGGACCGCGGCCTTCTTGGTCCTGCCGCGCGAGTACACCCGAGACAGCGTCATCGTGTCCTCCCAGAAACGTGGGCGCGTTGATACGCGCCCGGTCTCCGAGTGCCCCGGTCAGCGGCCGTTCACTCCTGACGCCCCAGCGGGCCGTTCACTCCTGACGCCCCAGGACCCCGCCGGACCTGGATCCCGGTGGCGACGCGGTGATGTGACGGCACCCCACGGCTCCCGGCACGAAGTCCATGCCTGTCTCCTCCGCCATCGCGGCGAAGAACTTCCGGCCGCCGGCGGACTGTCTGGATGTGCTCCACGCGTACGCGGACCAGGGGTCGGTGGCGCGGTGGAGTGCCTCGCGTCCCAGGCCCATGCCCTGCCAGGGCCCGGCGATGGCGATCGTGTTGACGTGCGCGGCACCGCACAGATGGCACACCTGGTAGTCGAGGTGCCCGATGTCGTGGCCCTTGCCGTCCAGGAGCGTGATGACCTGGCAGCCCGCCGCCACCGTCGCCGGGGCCCACCGGTAGGTGACCGCCTGCGGGCAGGGAGGAGGCGGTCTTCGGAACTTCATCGCGGCGCCGCGCTCGTGCGGGGTGCCGGGTGACGGTGCGTGACTGCGTCGGCACGGGACATTGCGAGCAATGTAGCCACAGGACACGACAGGCGTACATCCCCGTTCCGAGTGGCTTTTCGCCGCCCGGAAGGGCGGCATCGGATGGTCATCAGGCCGCCTGTCGCGGTTCCATGAGGCGGGCGAGCAGGTCGTCCAGACTGACCAGGCCGGTGAGACGGCCCGATTCGTCGCAGAGCACGGCGAGCGAGGCACGACGGCGGCGCAGTTCCTCGACGGCGTGCGCGAGCGTGTCGTCGGCGGCGAGTTCCGGGACGGGCCGGGCCAGCTCGCGAGCGGTCAGGGCGCGGCCGCGGGCGCGGGCCACCAGGGCGTCACGGGCGTGCACCGAGCCGAGGACGGCGGCGCCGTCCCTGACGAGCAGCCGGGTGCGGTCGCTCGCCGCGGCCACCTCAAGGACCTCGTCGATGCTCGCGTCGGCCGGGACGGACGTGATCTGCGCGGCCGCGGTCTGGAGGTCGCCGACCGCGGTCAGGGGTGCGGTGAGCGAGGTGGTGATGAGGCCGGAGTCGGCCTCGCTGATCAGGCCGAGCCGCCACGACTCCTGGACCAGGTGCGTGAGTTGCTCGCGGTTGTGCACCGAGGTGAGCTCGTCGCGCGGGGTGACCTTGCACAGGCGGACGAGCGCGTTGCTGACCTTGTTCAGGACGGTGAGCAGCGGGCGCACGACCTTGACCACGGCCCGGAAGGGCGGGGTGAGCAGCATCGCGGAGCGCTCGGGGTGGGCGATGGCCCAGGACTTGGGGGCCATCTCGCCGACGACCATGTGCAGGAACACCACGACGACCATGGCGAGCGCGAAGGCGATGCCGTAGCTGAGCCCCGCGGGCAGGCCCAGCTTCGCCAGGAGCGGGTCGAGTTCGTGGGAGATGGCGGGCTTGGAGACCGAGCCGAGGCCCAAGGTGCAGACGGTGATGCCGAGTTGGGCCCCGGCGAGCATCAGGGACAGTTCCCGCATGCCCGCGAGCGCGGACTTGGCGCCGCGCTGCCCTGCGGCGACCGCGCGCTCCATGCGGTGCCGCTTGGCGGCCACAAGGGCGAACTCCGCGGCGACGAAGAAGCCGCTCGCGATCAGCAGCAGGACGGTGACGAAGAGGGCCAGCGGGAAGCTCATGCGGTGGTCTCCTCGGCGGTCGGCACCTGCGCACCCGGCAGGCGCTCGATCCGTACGCGCTCCGGTACGTGGCGGTCAAGGCCGAGTACGGCGACGGCGACGCGGCTGCCGTCGGACAGTTCCACGGTCAGGCGGTCGCCGATGGCCGGGAAGCGGCCGAGCCGGTCCACGATGAGCCCGGCCACGGTGTCGTAGTCGTCCTCCTCGGGCAGGTCGATGCCGGTCGCGTCGGCCACCTCGTCCAGGCGGCGGCCCGCGTCGACGAACCAGCCGTCACCGTCGGCGACCGCGAGCGCGACGACGGTGTCGGTCTCGTCGGCGATGTCACCGACGAGTTCCTCGGCGATGTCCTCGTACGTCACGATGCCCGCCACGCCCCCGTGCTCGTCGAGGACGACCGCGAACTCGTCGTCCCGCTCGCGCATCTGCGCCACCGCGCCCGGCAGCGGCAGGGTGTCGGGAAGGAGCAGGGGGCGGCGGGCCTGTTCGCCCGCCGTGGTGCGGTCGAACTGCCCCGCGGGCAGCCGCATCAGCTCGCGGACCCCGAGGACGCCCGCGACGTCGTCCGGGTGGTCACCCATGACGGGGTGGTTCGAGTGCCCGTGCCGGGCGATGAGCCGCACCGCCTCGTCCGCCGTGGCGTCCTTGCGCACGAAGGTGACGTCCGCCCGCGGCACCATCACCTCGGCCAGTGTGCGCTCGGAGAACTCCAGGGCATGGTCGAGGAGCTCGGCGCTCTCGCGCGGCAGCTGGCCGTGCTCGTGGGACTCGCCGATGAGGTGGCTGAGCTCTTCGAGCGTGGCGCCGTGGTGCAGCTCCTCGACGGGCTCGATGCCGATACGGCGCAACAGCCGGTTGGCGGCGCTGTCGAAGACACGGACGATCGGTCCGACGACCTTCAGATACGCCAGTGTGGAGGCGGCCAGGGACTTCGCGAGCCGCTCGGGGACGGCGAGCGCGAGATTCTTGGGGGCGAGCTCGCCGAGGACCATCTGGAGCACGGTGGCAACGACGAAGCCGAGGACCACGGAGAGGGCGGAGACGACGCCGTCCGAGAGGCCGGTGCCGTCCAGGGCGGGCTTCAGGAGCCCGGACACGGACGGCTCGGCGAGGAAGCCGACGACCAGCCCGGTGACGGTGATTCCCAGCTGGGCGCCCGACAGCATGAACGAGAGCCGCTCGAGGACCTGCACGGCCCGGGCCGCCCGCCGGTCGCCCGCCTGCGCCTCACGCGCGAGCGCGAGGCGGTCCGCGGCCACGTACGCGAACTCCTGCGCGACGAAGTAGCCGGTGCCCGCGGTCAGGAGGAGAACGGCGAGCAGACCGAGTACGGCGGACAGCAACAGTGGCTCCGTTCCGATGAAGGGGCGTGCCGGTCATTCTCGACGTGGCCGGGGCATCCCGCCACGCCGGAGGTGGCGCCCCGGCCGTACAGCGACAGTGGGTGGAGAAGTATGGCTAACTTCTACACCCACTGTAAAAGAATCGCAAAGCACCTCTCCTGAATCGCTCCGCGGACGGGGTCCGGCCGGGACGTCACGGGATGTCGTACGTCGCCCCGGCGACCCAGCGCCGGAGACCGTCGAGCGGCGGGCCGAACCACCGAACCTCCGGCCGCTGTCGCCAGTACGGCTGAGCCGCGGCGAGGTCAGTCAGTCAGGGTGACGCAGGGAAGGCCCACGCTGTCGCCACCCCGGAAGCCCTCCGCGCAGAGCCGGGTGCCCGCGGGGAAGTGGCGCTGCGGGTAGGCCTGGTCCCGGTAGGTCCTGAACGCGTCGACGTCCTCCACCTTCGTGTTGGCGCTCCAGCCGTTGGTGGTCCAGACGCGGGCGCTGATGCGGTGCGGCTGGTTGGTGTTGATGACCGAGACCTCGACCCTGCCCAGATAAGTGCCGCTGTCGTAGGTCTCGATGCAGACCGCGTTGTTGCACCACTTGCCGTCGGCCGCAGCCGGCGGCCCGGCGACGATGACACAGCCGAGCGCCGCGGCGACGGCGCCGATCCACGCGGCGATCTTCCTGGTGATGTCGTGCATGATGAGTGACCCTCAAGCCTTCGTCATGGCCCGGCCTGACATGCCGGGCCCCGGCAGACCAACGCGGGGCATGATCATCGGTTACGCGGCTTCCCCCGGAATCAGGCGCTCCGGGCCGCCCGCCCGCTCACTCCGAGCCAATCCATGCCGATCCATGCCAATCCATCACGCCGCCGCCGACGAATCACGGGTGTCCGACAGGGGTGTGAGGGACCCCGCTCGGACGCGCGGAGGTGGCGACCGGTGCAGCCGATCCCGGTGGAGTGCGAGGCGTCGGCCTCCTCCGCCCGGACGCCGCCGCCGCCACCTCCGCCCTCGCCTCTCAGCCCTCGCCCCTCAGCCCCCGGCCGTCTGTTCAAGGCAACTGCCACCGCCGTGACGCGACGGCTGTGACCATCGCACGATTCACTCGTTTGAATCGGGTCAGGACGCAATGTCGTCAGCCTTTGGAAGGCTCCTTGATCGATGAGCACATCGCAACGGCGCCCGGCGAAGAAGTCGGGGCGGGTCGCCCTTGACCAGGTCGAAGCCGTCATCGTCGACCAGTACACCCGACTCGCACGCCTCGCCTACCTCACACTCCCCCACACCCTCAGCAGACACAGGCGAGTCCTCGTCGCCCACGCTCTGGTACAGCGCGCTCTGCCCGGTTTCCGTGTCGGGCGATCAATATCCCGTGTGCCTGAGCAGCGGAGGGGCACGCAGAAGGCCGACCCCGCGTTGGCGAGCACGCGGGCGCGCGTCCTGCGCTCGGCGCTCGCCCACGACCACCGTCCGCGCGGCTGGCCGGGCTTCCTCCCGCCGCCCCGCACACTGCGCCCCATGCTCCCGGTGGTCTGGGGACTGCGCCTGTTCCCTCGCGCGGGCGGCGGCGAGGAGATCGCGCTGGGGCAGGCACTCTCCGAAGTACCCGCAGCCACGCGTGCGGCATTCGTGCTGCTCAAGCTGGAGGGCCTGTCCCCCTCCGAGGTCGTCGAGCAGCTCACCACCGCCGGTGTGCCGCAGCCGAGGCAGGTGCTGCGCGGCGCCCGCGGCGTGGAGGCGACCGCGGGCGTGGCGGCGGAAGCGCTCCTGCGTTCGCGGGAGTTCGACGCCTGTTCCGTACAGACCCGTCCGACCGATCTGCTGCGCCGCAGACGCCGGTTCCAGCTCGCCTGGTTCACCGCGGGCGTCGTAGCCCTCTGTTGCGCGGTACTGATGGCCACCGTCGGGAGCACGCCATCGGCCGAGCCCTCCCGGACCGTCGACGCCCGCCCCCCGATCGGCCCGGCCCAGTTGGTCCACACCCCACCTGACGTCTGGGCCGACACCTCCCGCGTGGACTTCACCGCATGGCCGGCCCGAGGCACACGCGTCAAAGACGACGCGCTCATCACGCGCGCGCTCGCCACGTGGACCGATCCACCAAGCGGCACCCGGGTGAGTGTCGCCAAGGCCACCAGCGCCGAACCACCGCCCGGCAACACCCAGTTGCTGTACGCGGGTGACGTCGGCAAGGAGGCGGTCGTGCTGTTCTACGACGGTCGACGCGTCGTGCGCTACGGCGAACCGCCCTCCGCGCAGGACGCCGCCTCCCTGGACATCTCCCGATCCGACGAGGCCGACGTCACCACGGCGGCCGCGCTCGCCGTCAGCCGCAGGGCGGGCAAGGTCCGCTATCTGACCGCACCCTGGATCGCCGAGGCGCGGACGCGCGACCTGCTGGCCCCCAACTCCCCCGGCCGTCCGCTCGACGTGTCGGACGAGGGCGTCACCGATGCCGTCCCCGAGCTACCGGCCAAGGGATCGTGCGACAGCCTGCCGGTGCTGCAACTGCGCTCATCGAGCAGGATCGTGGAGAAGCACGCCTTCCTCGTCACCGACCTTGGAGGCCTCACTCCCGTACATCTCAGCTACACCCCCCTGCCCGGCACCGGAGCCCCGCCCCGGCAGCCTCGCGAGGCCACCAGCAGTACGGCGCTGCGGAGTTGGGCCCGCACCGCATGCCAACTCCCCGAGATGCGGCGCAGCGGCGTGCGGTCCGTCAACCAATGGGACTTCGCCGAGCAGGACCTGCCCGAGCGGGGCGGCCGAGCGGTGTGGACCTGCACCCGTGCCTCCACCTGGCGCGGCCCCGGCGACGTCCTCGTGCAGTTCCGCACGTCCACGGCGTCCGCGACCGCGCCGGCGAAGGTCGTCGGCCAGGCACGCTCCACCGCTTCGTGCAGCCGGTTCGGCCAGCACATCGTGGCAAGCACCCCCTGGACTGCGGGCTCCGGGCGGCACTACCTCCTCGCCGCGGGCAGCCGCGAGGTCACCGGCATCGAGGTGACCGGCGACGTCGACGTGAAGGAGCGAGGCCGCACCCTGGCCGTCAAGGCTTCCAAGAACCCCGGCGTCACCGTGCGGGCGGATCTGAAGGACGGTGAGACCCTGGACGAGGTCGGCTCGCGCCCCGGGCACTAGGCGGCCTCGGACGGAGCCGACGAGCGGCCACTGCGGAGACACGGCAGAGGCGATCGCGTCGTACGACCCATCCGACACCGGCGCGGCTCCGAATAAGTCGTGTCCGGTGCGTACGGCCGGTCACCGACATGTCGAGGAGTCTCTGTGCCCTTCCGCGATGGCCACCGCTCGGCGCTGGAGCTGAGAGGTCACGTCCAGGAGCCACGTGCCGTCGTACTCCTGCTGCACGGCGGCCGGGAGCACGGCACCGCCGCGCCCCCGCCGTGGAATCTGCCGGGCGCGCGGCTGCGTCTCTTCGAGGGCGCGATCCGCCGGGCCACGTCGGGAGGCGGGGTGCTGATCGGGCGGGTGCGCTACCGCCATCGGGGCTGGAACGGAGAGCGGCAGGACGCGGCCCAGGACGCCCGCCGGGCGCTGCGGGAGCTGGAACTGCTCGCCGGTGAGGTGCCGACCGTCCTGGTGGGGCACTCGATGGGAGGCCGCGCCGCGCTGCGGGTCGGCGGGGAACCGCTGGTGCGCGGGGTGGTCGCCCTCGCCCCTTGGTGCCCCGCCGGGGAGCCGGTGGCGCACCTGCGCGGGCGTCGTGTGGTGCTGCTGCACGGCGACAGGGATCGTACGACCGACCCGAGGGCCTCTCTGGACTTCGCGGCCCGGGCCCGTGCCGCCGGCGCCGAGGCGGCCAGCGTGCTGATGGACGGCAGTGACCACGCCATGCTGAGACGTGCCCCCGCATGGCACACGCTGACAGGACGGACGGTGGCCGGGCTTCTGGGCCTCTCCGAGCTGCCACCCGTGATCGCCGATCAGCTTCCCTCCACCAGTACTTCGTGGTGACGGACAGTACGCCGTGGTGACGGACAGCGCGTTCGCGGTGACGGACAGTACGTTTGTGGTGGCGAAGAGATCGTTCCACTCCTGACCAAGCCACGGCGCTTGCCGCTCCGAATCATCTTCAGAGCACGTCCGGCGGATCCGGACGAGGAGATGGGACGGCATGAGAGAACAGCGACGGCGTACCGCGGTGGTGGGATCCGGGGTGGCGGGGCTCACCGCCGCGTACATCCTGCGATCCGCACATGATGTGACCGTCTACGAGGCGGACGACCGGCTCGGGGGCCACGCGCACACCCACGACCTCTCGGGGTCGGACGGCCGCACGCGCAGCGTGGACTCCGGTTTCATCGTGCACAACGACCGCACCTATCCGAACCTGCTCCGCCTGTTCCGGGAACTGGCCGTCACCTCGCTGCCGACGGAGATGAGCATGTCCGTGCGGTGCGAGGGCTGCGGTCTCGAATACGCGGGCGCCCGCGGCCCCAGCGGACTGTTCGCACAGCCGCGCAATCTGATGCGCGGCCCGTACCTGAGGATGCTCTCCGAGATACCGCGCTTCCACCGCAGGGCCTCGGAGTCACTGGCAGAGAGCCCGGACAGCACGGATGACACGGACAACGCGGACGGCACCGGTCCCGACGAAACGTTCGGCGCGTTCCTCACCCGTCACCGCTTCTCCCACTACTTCGTGCGGCACTTCGCGGTGCCCCTCGTGTCGGCGGTGTGGTCCTGTCCGCCGGGGACGGCGCTGCGGTATCCGGCTCGCTATCTGTTCCGGTTCCTGGACCACCACGGGATGCTCACGGTGACCGGCTCTCCCGCCTGGCGCACCGTGGCCGGCGGTTCACGGGAGTACGTGGAGCGGATCGGCAAGCAGCTCCAGACCGTGCACACATCGACGCCGGTGCGGTCCGTGCGCCGAGGCGACGGCGGCGTGCGAGTCACCACCGAGGACGGCACGACCGATGTCCACGACTCCGTGGTCGTCGCTGTCCATCCGGACCAGGCCCTGCGTCTTCTCGCGGACGCGTCCACGGCGGAACGCGAGATCCTCGGAGCCTTCCGCTACTCCGCCAATCCCGCCCTTCTGCACACCGACACCACGGTTCTTCCACGCAGCCGCTCCGCGCGCGCCTCGTGGAACTATCTGCTCCCCTCGTGCGGCGCCACGACCGAGAACGTACGGGTCAGCTACGACATGAGCCGTCTGCAGCGGCTCGACGCCCCCGAGACGTACGTGGTGACCCTGGGCGGCGAGAGCATGGTCGGCCCTGACCGCGTGCTGGCCAGGATGGCGTACGAACACCCCGTCTACACCCCGGAGTCGCTCGCCGCGCAACGCAGGCTGCCCTCGCTGAACGGCCCTGTCACCGCGTTCGCCGGCGCCTATCACGGCTGGGGTTTCCACGAGGACGGCTGCCGCTCGGGGGTCGAGGCGGCCCTGGCGATGGGGGTGCGCTGGTGAACGCCTCCCCCGGTCCGGTGCCCGCGCTGTATCCGAGCGTCATCACCCACGTCCGCACAAGCCCGCGTCACTACAAGCTCACCCACCGCACGTACCTGTGGCTGATCGACCTGGACCAGCCTCCCCGGCTGCCCCTAGCACTGCGCCCGTTGGCCCGGTTCGACGGAGGCGACCACTTCGGCGGCCGGACCACGGACATCAAGGCGGGGCTCCTGGAGTTTCTCGCCACCCACGGGATCACGCTGGACGGCGGCCGCGTGCTGATGCTCGCCCACGCCCGTGTCCTCGGATACGTCTTCAACCCGCTGTCCCTGTACTGGTGCCACGGCCCCGACGGGGAGCTGCGCTGTGTCGTGGCCGAGGTGCACAACACCTACGGCGAACGGCACTGCTACCTCCTGAGCCCCGATGCCGCCCACAGCGCGGACGTGCCCAAGGAGTTCTACGTCTCGCCGTTCTTCCCCGTCGAGGGCGAGTACCGCATGCGGCTCCCCGTTCCGGGCGAGCGCCTCGGCATCACCCTGCACTTCG
This sequence comes from Streptomyces sp. NPDC031274, assembly GCF_055570235.1. Lineage (NCBI taxonomy): Bacteria > Bacillati > Actinomycetota > Actinomycetes > Kitasatosporales > Streptomycetaceae > Streptomyces > Streptomyces sp. NPDC031274. The sequence goes on from NZ_JBVIHP010000015.1 coordinate 153,124, forward strand.
CACAGGGCGGCCGGCGCAGGTTCACGGCGACCGTGCGCGGCGAGCGCCGCCCTGCCACCACCGGCGTGCTGCTGCGGGCCGCTGTCCGCCACCCCTGGTCCACGCTGGCCGTTTCGGTGGCCATCCGGCGGCACGGCATCGCGTTGTGGCTGCGCGGCCTGCCCGTGCAGAAACGACCCCGACACCGTCCCCAGGAGGGCATGAAGTGAGTACGTCCGTTTCCGGTGTGTCCGGTGTAGCCGGAGCGCCCCGTCCACCGGGCACGATCGACACCGAGCGGTGGCCCGATGTCGTGGCCGTGCCGCACTGTTCCGCCGCGCGGCAGGCGGTGGGCCGGATCGTCGTGCGCCGCGCCTTGAACGACTTGCCGCTCCGGGTGGCGCTGAGGGGCGGTGAACGCTGGGGCCAGGGCGGCCCGCTGCTGGAGGTACACGATCCCGACAGCTTCCTGCGGCGCATCTCGACGAACGGGCTCATCGGCTTCGGCGAGTCGTACATGGCGCACGAGTGGGACGCGCAGGACCCGGTCGCGGTGCTCACCGTGCTCGCCCAGCACGCGGCCACGCTGGTGCCCCAGTCGCTGCAGCGCCTGCGCGCCCTCTGGGCGCCCAGGCATCCTGCCGCGCAGCGCAACACCCCCAGTGGCGCGCAGGCCAACATCCAGCACCACTACGACCTGTCGAACGACCTGTTCGCGCTCTTCCTCGACGAGTCCCTGAGCTACTCCTCGGCGCTGTTCGACCACCTGCCCGCGGCCTGGCCCGATCTGGAGGACGGCCAGCACCGCAAGATCGACAGGCTGCTCGACCTGTGTGGCGTGGGGTCCGGTACGCGGCTGCTGGAGATCGGCACGGGCTGGGGCGCTCTGGCCATGCGCGCGGCGGAGCGGGGTGCGTACGTCCACTCGGTCACGCTCTCCGCCGAACAGCGCGCTCTCGCCCTGGAGCGGGTGCGGGCCGCAGGGCACGAGGACCGCGTCCGCATCGAGCTGTGCGACTACCGCCAGGTGCGCGGGAGGTACGACGCGATCGCGAGCGTGGAGATGATCGAGGCGGTCGGGGCGGAGTACTGGCCGACCTTCTTCCGCACCCTGGACGCCCTCCTTGTGCCGGGCGGCTCGGTGGCGCTCCAGGCGATCACCATGCCGCACGATCGCATGCTCGCGGGGCGGAACACCTACACCTGGGTGCAGAAGTACATCTTCCCCGGCGGGCAGCTGCCCTCCGTCCAGGCCGTCGAGGAGACCGCGCGCGCCCACACCGGACTGCGGGTCACCGCATGTGAGGGATTCGGCGCGCACTACGCGCAGACGCTGAAGCTGTGGCGCGAGCGCTTCGCCCAACAGGGCGACGAGGTGGGCGACTTGGGCTTCGACGCCACCTTCCGGCGCATGTGGGACTTCTATCTCGCCTACTCCGAGGCCGGATTCCGCTCCGGCTACCTCGACGTACATCAGATCCAGCTGACCGGACAGGGAGCAGGACAGTGACCTCGATCGCCAAGCGCCTGAACGGACTTCTCGCCGATGTGCTGGGCGGTCCCGTGCCGCTTCGGCTGCGCGCCTGGGACGGCAGCGAGTACGGACCGACCCGGGCCCCCGTCGTGATCGTCCGGTCCCGCCGGGCGCTGCGCCGCCTGCTGTGGCAGCCGGGCGAACTCGGTCTGGCCGAGGCGTACATCACCGGTGACCTCGACATCGAGGGCGACCTCGGCGACGGGCTGCGGACCATGTGGGCCGGGGCCCGTGAGCAGCGGCTCGCCCCGGTCAGGCCCGGCGTGGGGCAACTGGCGTCCGCCGCGGCGGCCGCGGCCAGGCTCGGCGCCATCGGCCCGCCGCCGAAGGCGCCCGCGGGCCGCGCCAGGATGCGGGGTGTACGGCACAGCACCGCCCGGGACCGTGCGGCCATCAGCCACCACTACGACGTCTCCCACCGCTTCTACGAACTGCTGCTCGACCCCTCGATGGCGTACTCCTGCGGGTACTGGGAGAGCGAGGATCCGGGGTACGGCCTCGCGGACGCCCAGCGCGCCAAGCTGGAACTGGCCTGCCGGAAGCTGGGATTGATCCCCGGAACCCGGCTGCTCGACGTCGGCTGCGGCTGGGGAGCGCTTTCCCTCTATGCGGCAGAGCGCTACAAGGCGCAGGTCACGGCGGTGACTCTCTCCCGTGAGCAGCGGGACTTCGTCCGGGCGCGGGTGCGCGAACGCGGCCTCGACGACCAGGTCGACGTACAGCTTCGGCACTACCGCGCCATCGAGAGCGGACAGTACGAGGCCATCAGTGTGATCGAGATGGGAGAGCACGTCGGGGACGCGGAGTACCCCGGGTTCGCGGCCCGACTGCACGGCTTGCTGCGGCCGCAGGGCCGGATCCTCGTCCAGCAGATGTCCCGGGGCGCCAAGGCCCCGGGCGGTGGCGCGTTCATCGAGTCGTACATCGCTCCGGACATGCACATGCGTCCCCTGGGCGAGACGGTCGGTCTGTGGGAGGGGGCGGGCTTCGAGGTGCGTTCGGCCGAGTCGCTGCGCGAGCATTACGTGCGCACCGTCGACGCGTGGCGCGCCACGCTGGAGGAGCGCTGGGAGGAGTTCGTCTCGCTGGTCGGAGTGGAGGCGGCCAGGACCTGGCGGTTGTATCTGGTGGGCGGATCGCTCGCGTTCGAGGAGAGGCGCATGGGGGTCGACCAGATTCTCGCCGTACGCACCAGTGATCTGGGCCGGTCGGGCATGACCGCCACGACGGCCGACTGGTACCGCGGGGACCGGCATCGCAGGGACGGGCACCGTGGGGACGGTGCGTCGTGAACGGCTTCGCCTGGGGCGCGTTCGGCGTCAATCTCGGCTTCGCCGCGCTCACCGCCCTGGCCGTTCTCCTGGCCACCTTCGCGCTCGCCCTGAACCGCGGGATGCACCGCGTCGTGGACATCGCCTGGGGTGTCGCCTTCGCGGCCGTCGCCCTCATCACGTACGTCCTCTCGGCGGGCCACGGTGACGAGGGGCGGCGGCTGCTCGTGACGGCTCTGACGGTGGTGTGGGGCCTGCGGCTCGCGGCGCACATCGCCTGGCGCGGACGGGGGCACGGCGAGGACCCTCGCTACGAGCGGCTGCTTTCGAAGGCTCCGGGCAACCGGGCCGCGTACGCCCTGCGCATGGTCTACCTCCTGCAAGGGGGCCTTGTCTGGCTGGTGTCCCTGCCCGTGCAGGCCGCCGCCTACATCGAAGGGCCGATGGGCGTGCTCGCTGCCGCCGGAGGGCTGCTGTGGCTGGTCGGTCTGGCCTTCGAGACGGTCGGGGACCACCAGCTCGCCCGGTTCAAGGCGGACCCGGCCAACAAGGGCCGCCTCATGGACCGCGGGCTCTGGTCCTGGACGCGCCATCCCAACTACTTCGGCGACTTCTGCGTCTGGTGGGGCCTGTTCCTCATCACGTGCGAGGCGCCCGTGGCGGCCGCCGCCACCGTCGTCGCTCCTCTGGTGATGACGTATCTGCTGACGCGGGGCAGCGGCAAGGCGCTGCTCGAACGCCACATGGCGGACCGGCCGGGCTACGCCGCCTACCAGCGGCGCACCAGCGGATTCTTCCCGAGGCCACCACGGGCGGCGGAAAAGCCGCGATGAGAGGAGAAAGTTGAGTTGACAGGAATTCAATCCTGATTTCAACAGAACAAAAGAGGGCGATTGATTATCGCCCTTGCAACCTCTCGACCACATCCGATCGGCGTGTGTCTGATGCCGGACGACCGATCGCGGTAATGTGAAGAGCATTCCGTGGATCAGCGGATCGACGGAATGTTCAAGTCAAGCATGCGCACAGTTCCGTTGCTGATACAGGGCGTGGAAGGGAGTGGCGGCATGACCGCCATGTCCGAGAGGCGGCGCGAGGAGCGACTGGCGTCCGCGTTCGTGGATCTCACCGCACCACTGGTGCGGGATGTGAGCGTGACCGATGTCCTGCGCACCCTGACCGAACACTGTGTGGAGCTGCTTGACGTATCGGCGGCCGGGGTCCTCCTTGACGTTCCGCACGGCCAGGGCGTGGAGGTGGTCGCCTCCGACGAGTACACCCACGCGCTTGAGCTGTTCGGCCTCGAATGCGACGAGGGTCCGTGCCGGGACTGCGCCCGCTCCGAGGCGCGCATCTCCGAGACCCGCCTCGACGTCGATGACGCCTGTCCACGATGGCCCCGGTTCACACCGCGCGCCCTGCTCCTCGGCTTCACCTCGGTCGCGACGGTTCCGCTGCGCTGCCAGGGCACGGTGGTCGGCGCCCTGAGCCTCCTCCATGACCGGACGAGACGCCTGGACGACACCCAGCTGCGACTGGCCCAGGCGCTGGCGGACATCGCCACTGTCTGCGTGATGCAGCGGCAAGTGGTGCACGCGCAGCTGACGCAGATCGCGGACCTGCACAACTCCCTGGACTCCCGGATCGTCATCGAGCAGGCCAAGGGATATCTCTCCAACTCCCGCGGCTGCACCGCGGATCAGGCATTCACCCGCATGCGGACGTACGCCCGCAACCGGCAGCTCAAGCTCTCCGACGTGGCCCGCCAGGTCCTGAACGGCGCGGTCGCGGACACACTCCTCGCCCCCGAACGCTGAGCCCCCACTTTTCCGAACCCTCGTCCGTCAGCGGCGCATGAGGGTGGGCGTGAGCAAGGTACTGAGTGCGACCAGGACGATTGCGGTGATCCTGATACCGGGCAGCGCCCTTGACCGCTGCCCGCTCTCGGCCAGTTCATCGGGGGGCGAGGCGGCACGGGCTGCCGCCGCTGCCTGAGTGAAGCCCCACGGGGCGCCCGGAGCCCTGCGGAAAACCCCACTATGCTCGAAGGCAACCCACATACCGCCGCTGATCCGCGGTTTCTAGCGTTGCTGGTGCATCCCGGCGCCTGTGCTGCAGCCGCCGTTCCACCAGCTTGGAGAAACCGCATGGATCTCGTGACTCTCGCTCTCCCCCAGGAACCCGCGGGCGGCATAGCGGGCTGGGCGGCCGACCTCGTGGACGTGATGGGCGGCCCGGGAGCCGGTCTCGCCATCGCCCTCGAGAACCTCTTCCCGCCGCTGCCCAGCGAAGTGATCCTGCCGCTGACCGGCTTCGCCGCCGGGCAGGGCGTGCTCAGCCTGGCGTCCGCGCTGTTCTGGACCACGCTCGGTTCGGTGGTCGGCGCCGCCGTCCTGTACTGGATCGGCGTGCTGTTCGGCCGTGAGCGCATGCACGCCATCTGGGCCAAGCTGCCCCTGGTCAAGGGCTCCGACCTGGAGCGCACCGAGCAGTGGTTCGCCAAACACGGCACGAAGGCCGTCCTGCTCGGCCGCATGGTGCCGATCTTCCGCAGCCTCATCTCGATCCCGGCCGGTGTGGAGCGAATGCCGCTGCCGGTCTTCCTCTCCCTGACCACCCTCGGCAGCCTGGTCTGGAACTCGGTGCTCGTGATGGCGGGCTACTGGCTGGGCGACCAGTGGGACGCGGTGGAGACCTACGTCGGCTTCCTCTCCAAGGCCGTCCTCGTCCTGGTACTCGTCGCGATCGCCGTCTACGTGGTCGTGCGCGTCCGGTCCATGAAGCGGCCTCAGCCGCAGTCCCAGCATCGCCGCACGTCCTGAACCGCGGCGATGACCGGCGACGCGACCCCTGCCCGTCCCCTGCCCGCCCAAGCTGAGCGATCTTGTCCCGGCGATGCGGCAGCACTAGTGTCAGCCGGCGTGGAGGGGGACCTGAACGACACGGACACCGACCGTCTTCCTTCGACGTTTCTGCTCAGGGGCGCCGGTGTCCTGATCAGCTGCTTGACCGCCCTGCTCGGCCTGTTGTACTTCCTCCTGGCCGGTGCCGTGCTCGGCGCTTTCCTGCTGTGGCCGCGCACCCGCCGCCGGGCCCACGCCCTGCTCACCACGGGAGCCCGCGGACTGACCGCCCTTGAGCGCCGGCGGCGCTCGGTCTTCTTCCACGACTCGTTCCCCGAGCACCACGCCTCCGACCAGCAGGTGCTGCGCTACCTCGCGGCCCGTACGTACGCCGGACTGCTGTGCGGCATCGTGGTCGGACTCCTCGTCTTCGGCGTCGTCCTGGCCGGGCTGCTCGCCGCGGGCGTCGCCCGGTCCACGCTGACCTGGCAGGAGCTCCTGGGCCAGGTGGTGCTCGGCGGCGTCCTGCTCTTCCTCGACGTACAGGGCCTCTTGTCGCTCGCTGCCCTGGACACCCGCCTGGCCCGCGAGTGCTTCGGGCCGTCCGAGCGCGAACTCCTCGAGCGGCGCATCAACGAACTGGCCGCAAGCCGCGCCGCGGTGGTGCAGGCGGTGGACGCCGAGCGGCGCCGCGTCGAGCGCGATCTGCACGACGGCGTGCAACAGCGCCTCGTGGCGCTCGCCATGCTGCTCGGCAGGGCCCGCCGCAGCAAGGCTCCCGAGCAGGCGGACGCTCTCCTGGAGCAGGCGCACAAGGAGTCCCAGGAAGTCGTCACCGAACTGCGCGAAGTGGCCTGGCGGGTCTATCCGTCGGCGCTCGACAGCCTCGGTCTTCAGGAGGCGCTCGGCGGGGTGGCCGAGCGGTGCGGCATCCCGTTGAGGATCGAGTACGACGTTGCCGGGCCGCTGCCGCCGTCCGTCGAGACGGCCGCCTACTTCGTCGTGTCGGAGGCCGTGACCAACGCGGCCAAGCACTCCTCGGCCGGGGACATCTTCGTCAGCGTCCGGGCGTACGGCACGTACCTCGGCATCCTGATACGCGACAGCGGCGTCGGCGGTGCCGACCCTCGGGGCAGCGGTCTGACCGGGCTGCGCAGCCGGGTGGCCGCGCTCGACGGCAGACTGAACGTGCACAGCCCCTCCGGGGGCCCCACCACCATCACCGCGGAGCTGCCGTGCGCGTAATCCTCGCCGAGGACTCGACCCTGTTGCGAGAAGGGCTGATCCGGCTGCTCGTCGAGGAGGGCCACGAGGTTCTCGCCGGGGTGGGTGACGCGGTCTCGCTGCTGCGGGAGGTGGAGGCGCAGAAGCCGGACGTAGTGGTCACCGACATCCGGATGCCGCCGACCCACACCGACGAGGGGCTGCGCGCCGCGGTGGAGATCCGCGAGCGCTGGCCCGGGGTCGGCGTGCTCGTGCTCTCCCAGTACGTGCAGCGCAACTACGCGGCGCAGCTGTTCACTTCGAACGTCGAGCGGGTCGGCTACCTCCTCAAGGACCGCGTCGCGCAGGTCGACGAGTTCCTCGACTCGCTGGAGCGGATCCACGCGGGCGGCGCCGCCATCGACCCCGAAGTCGTACAGCAGTTGGTCGTCCGCACCACGCACAGCGACCCCCTGTCGCGCCTCACGCCCCGCGAGCGGACCGTCATCGAGGCGCTTGCGCAGGGACACACGAACGCGGCCATCGCGCAGAAGCTGCACATCTCACTGAGCGCGGTCGAGAAGAACCTCAACATGATCTTCGACAAGCTCGATCTCTCTCGCACCACCGGCTACAGCCGCCGGGTGCTCGCGGTGCTGCGCTATCTGGAGTCCTGACACTGCCGCGTCAGAGCCGGTCGAGGGCGTGCGCCACGAGCTCGCGCGCGTACGCGGCGTCAAGCCGGCCGGGGCGGAAAAGGATGCGGTACATGATCGGCGCCACGACGTCGTCGATCATCAGTTCCGTGTCGGGCACCGGCTCGCCACGCCGGGCCGCCCGGTCGAGCACGGCGTCGATCTGCTCCGCCGCATAGGCGGAGCACTGACCGGCGTTGGTGCCTTCCGGGTCTCCGAGGAGCGCGTCCCTGATGTAGGCGCGCCCGGACGGAGACGCCATCTCGTCGAGGAACTGCTCCGCCCATGCGTCGAGATCGGCCCGAAGACTGCCGAGATCGGCGGGATCCGTCTCCGGGCGCAGCCGCTCGACCGCGACGTCGGAGAGGAGTTCCTGCAGATCGCCCCAGCGACGGTAGATGGTGGACGGAGTCACCCCCGCGCGGGCCGCCACCAGGGGGACGGTCAGCGCATCGCGTCCCGCTTCGGCGACGAGGTCACGGACAGCGGAGTGGACGGACTCCTGCACGCGTGCGCTGCGCCCGCCCGGGCGGGCCATGGGCTTGGGACTCATACCGACCACCTTAATGCGAATCCGTTGCTTCTAGGACTGCCCGCGCGAGGCTCTCAGGCCACTGCCACTGCCGCTGCCGCTGTCGCTGTCGGTGCGAGTCGCCCCGTATCGGCCACCGCCTCCTCGTAGGCCCGGCCCACTCGCAGCACCGTCGCATCCCGGAAGGGCCGCCCCATCAGCTGCATGCCGATCGGCAGCCCCTCGCGGTCGCGGCCGACCGGAAGGGTGAGGGCGGGTACGCCGGTGATGTTGGCCGGTGCGGAGAGACGGACGTAGCTGTCGGACACGGACTCGACGGTGCCATCGGCCCATTCGACCGTGTCCTGGCCGGTCGCGGCAGCCGTCATGGGCACCGTCGGCGCGGCGAGGACATCGATCCCGTCGAACATGCGCGCCCAGGAGTCGCGCATCATGGTGCGGGCGCGCTGGGCGCGGAGGTAGTCGCCCGCCGAGATGAGTTCGCCCGCCTCCAGGAGGATGCGGACGTCCGGCGCGTACAGGTCGGCCGTGGTCCGCAGCGACCGCTCGTGATAGGCGGTGGCCTCGGGGACCATCAGACCCCAGTGTGTGGCGTGGATGTAGCGCGTCATCGGGATGTCGACGTCGACGAGTTCCGCCCCGAGCTCGGCAAGGCGCCCGATCGCGCTCCGTACGGCTTCCTCCACCTCGGGCGTGACTCGGTCGAAGTAGTAATTGCGGGGCACCCCGACCTTCAGGCCCCTCAAGTCACCCGCTTCGAGGAAGTCCGTCGCGGGTCCGGGCACGCTCGCCGGATCGCGAGGGTCGTGGCCCGCTGTCGCGGCGAGGACCAGAGCCGCGTCCCGCACGGTGCGGGTGAGGGGGCCCACGTGGTCCAGGGACCAGGAGAGCGAGGTCACGCCGGTGCGGGAGACGAGGCCGTAGGTCGGCTTGAGGCCCACGACTCCGTTCAGGGCGGCGGGAACCCGGATGGAACCGCCGGTGTCCGTACCCAGCGCGAACGTCGCCCCACCGGCAGCGACCGCCACCGCCGAGCCACCGCTCGACCCTCCGGCGACACGGCTGTGGTCCCATGCGTTCTTCGTCTGCGGAGTGGTCAGGCCGTAGGCGAATTCATGGGTGTGCGTCTTGCCCAGGAGGACGGTCCCGGCGGCGTCGAGGAGTGCGGCGACATGGCTGTCACGGTCCGCGACGTGCCCGGACCGGACGTCCGAGCTCGCCGTGGTGGGCATTCCCTCGGCGTCGATCAGGTCCTTCAGGCCCATGGGGATGCCGTGCAGCGGTCCGCGCTGCCCCTTCTCCGCGATCTCCCGTTCGGCCCGGGCGGCCGCTGCCAGGGCCGTGTCCGCGGCGACGGTGACGTAGGCGCCGAGCCGTCCGTCGACCGCGGAGATGCGAGCGAGTACGGATTCAGTGAGGTCGACAGGAGACAGCTCCCTTGCGCGCACCGCGCGGGAAGCCTCGGTGAGCGAAAGCTCAAACGGCTGCATCGGTGTTCTCCCATCCGGCTCGGTAGGAGGCCGCGGGAGGCGTGTCGCCGAAGTCGAGCTCGCGCAGCGTGGTGATGACGGAGTGGATGTGGTTGGCCGTCGCGGCCACCCCTTCATGCCGGTCGCCCGCGAGGGGCAACCCCGCCCGCAGCGCCGACACGGCCGCCTCCTGGGGAGTGAGTTCGCTGGTCATTGCGTCCTTCCGGGTCTGCACGGAACACCTAAAGCGAATCGTTTGCTTTAGCCGACCATAGGACCTACGGTGAGTTAACGCAAACCGATTGCTTTTAGCTTGGGAAGGACCAACCATGTCCACGTCTTCGCTCCCCGCCTGGGCTGTCGGCGACCACGTCGTCCGGCGTATCGACGAAATAGCCCTGCCCGCCCAGACCGGTCCCTGGCTCCTGCCCGGAGCGACGGCCGACATCGTGACCCGTACGCCCTGGCTGCGCCCCGACTTCGCCGACGACCGAGGCGTCATCCGCCTGGCGAGCCACAGCTTCGCCGTCGAGGCCGACGGAATGCGCGTCCTGGTCGACACCGGCATCGGCAACGGAAAGCAGCGTGCCAATCCCGCTTGGCACGACCTGGACAGCGACTACGTGACGCGCCTCCGGTCGGCGGGATTCGCGCCGGAGAGCGTGGATCTCGTCGTCATGACCCACCTCCACACCGATCACGTGGGGTGGAACACCCGCGCGGAGGGCGACGACTGGGTGCCCACCTTCCCCAACGCGCGCTACCTCACCGCGCGCACCGAATGGGACTACTGGGCCGGTGTCGACATGGAGGAAGCGCGTCGGCAGATGTTCCGTGACTCGGTCCACCCCGTCCGCGACGCGGGCCTGCTGGATCTGGTCGACGTCGCGGACGACGGCACGGACGTCGCACCGGGCATCCGTCTGCTGCCCACTCCTGGCCACACCCCGGGGCAGGTGGCGGTCGAGTTGAGCAGCAGGGGCGAGCGAGCGCTGGTCACCGGCGACAGCATCCACCACCCGGTCCAGATGTCGCATCCCGCGCTCTGCAGCTGCGTGGACATCGACCCCGGACTCGCCGCCAGGACTCGTGAGCAGGTGCTCGACTCGCTCGCAGGCACGTCCACTCTGCTGCTCGGCAGCCATTTCCCGCCGCCGACCGCCGGACACGTACGACGTGCGGGGGACGCGTACCGACTGGCGCCGGCCGAGCCGTCCTGAACAGCTATCCGAGGAGGGCGGCGATGGTGATCAGCACCGGTACGGAGGCGAGTGTGGACAGCAGTATGGATTCCCGGGCGAGTTGTTCGGCCACGCGGTACTGCGAGGCGTACGTGTAGAGGTTCTGGGCGGCGGGGAGGGCCGCGGTCACGACGACGGCCAGCAGTTCCGTCCCGTGCAGGTGGAAGAGTCCCGCGCCGAGGCCCCAGGCGACGAGGGGCTGGGCGACCGTCTTGAGGACGGTGGAGAGAACGATCGCGGGCCGGTTGTCTCCGCGGGCGGGCAGTCCGCTGCCCCGCAGGGAGATCCCGAAGGCCAGCAGAACCGCGGGGACGGACATGTTGCCGATGAGGTTGAGGGGTTCGAGGGCCGGCTGCGGGATGGTCCAGCCCGTGCAGGCCACGGCGAGGCCCGTCAGGGAACCGACCGCCGTCGGGTTGCGGAGCGGTGTGGTCAGACGCCGCCAGAGGGGCGTCGGCTCGCCGGGCCGGTTCAGGTCGAGGACGGTGAGGGCCAGCGGGGTGACGATGATCTGCTGGAAGAGCAGGATCGGTGCGACGAGCGAGGCATCTCCCAGCACGTACACGGCGATCGGGATACCGAGGTTGCCCGCGTTGACGTAGCTGGAGCACAGGGCGCCGATGGTGATCTGCCCCGTTCCCCAGCCTCGTAGGGCCCCGACGGTGATGAAGACGGCGGCTACGGCGGCGGTGCTGGCCGCGGTCACGAGGAGGCGCTCGGAGAGGATGACCGACAGGTCGGCGCCTGCCAGGGTGGTGAAAAGCAGGGCGGGTGTGGCCACGTTGAAGGCGAGCGAGGTCAGGACCGTCCGGCCGTCCTTGCCCAAGTGCCCGCGGAGCCCGAGGAAGTAGCCGACCGCGATGACGACGGCGATCACCGCGAATCCGGTGAGCACTCCCTGCATGACTGACTCCGAGCTCCGAAATGAAGATCATATCCCGGGGTCGACAGCCTGGATTTCCGCCACCGCCGCCACCGCGATCAGCGCCCTCGAAGACCGCGAGGAGCAGCGGAGCAGTTGATGTGTGGGGGCACGTGAGGGGCCCCACCTGTCCCCACCTCCGCTCCCAGGGGTCGGCGCACGACAGTCGCTCCGATTCCGCCCTGGCCAAGCCGACTGCCGCGCGGTACATCACCAACATGACCCCGCACAACGGCTACCGGCGGACCAAGGAAACTCAGGGACCGAAGGGGCGCCTCGACGGCAAGGTGGCCTTCGTCACCGGTGCGGCCGGAGGGCTCGGCCGCGCCCACGTTCGTCGGATGGCGGAGGAGGGCGCCGACCTGGTCATCGTGGACATATGCCGGTCGCTCGACACCGTGCCCTACCCGCTGTCGACACCGGAGGACCTGTCCGAGGCGGTCGAGGAAGTGCGGTCGCTCGGACGCCGCGTCGTGGCGCGGCAGGCGGACGTACGCGATCGAGACTCCCTCCAAGAGGCGTACGACGCCGGGCTCGCCGAGTTCGGGCGGATCCACGTCGTTGTCGCCAACGCCGGGATCGCACCGCTCCTTGTGGAGGACAGGGTGCAGGCGTGGCACGACGCCATCGATGTCAACCTCAGCGGGACCTTCCACACCGTCGAGGTGGCCATCCCGTCGATGGTCGCCGCCGAGCAGGGCGGTTCGATCGTGATCGTCAGCTCCACCGCCGGCCTTGTCGGTATCGGCGGGGCCAGCAACGGCGGCCTCGGCTACGCCGCCTCGAAACACGGTGTGGTCGGGTTGATGCGTACGTACGCCAACAACCTCGCCCCGCACAGCATCAGGGTGAACTCGGTGCACCCCACCGGCGTGGCCACACCCATGGTGACCGACCCCGCCATCGCCGAGTTCGTCGCCCAGGACCCGATCCTGTCCGAGACGGCGCCCAACGCCCTTCCCGTGGACACGGTCGAAGCGGTCGACGTGTCGAATGCCGTCTTGTGGCTGGCCTCGGACGAAGCCCGCTACATCACCGGTGTCACGCTGCCCGTCGACGCCGGATTCATCAACCGCCGCTGAGCCATCGAGGTAGAGCCGAGCAGGAGCCGAGCAGGAGCCGAACTGGAGCCGAGCTGGAGGTGGAGCGCCATGACCGATCAGTACGCGGACACGATTCTGGTGGGCGGGCACGTCAAGACATCAACGGGCTGGGCCGAGGGGCTCACCGTACGCGCCGGTGTCATCGAGACGGTCGGCGGCGCCAAGGATGTGCTGCGACGGCGCGGACCGGGCACGCGGGTGGTCGACCTGGCCGGCGACACCGTCCTGCCGGGCCTGCACGACCTGCACGTGCATCCGATCTACGCCGGGATCCGCGAACGCCGCTGCAAAGTCCCGCAGGGTTCGAGCCTGGCCCACACCCTCCGCATCGTGGCCGAGCACATATCTCGGACCGCCCCCGGCACCTGGGTCCTGGGCGGACAGTGGGACACATCCGCGCTCGGCACCCTCCCGGACCGGACCGTGCTCGACGCTGTCTCCCCCGCCCATCCGGTCCTCCTGGAGGACACCAGCGGACACAGTTCATGGGCGAACAGCGCGGCACTCAGGGCCGCCGGAATCGGCCCCGGCACACCTGACCCGCCGGGCGGCATCTTCGAGCGGGACGCCACGGGCAGTCCGAGCGGCATACAGCGCGAGACCGCCGCCGATCTGCTCGCCGCCTCGGCCCCCAAACCGGCCGACGAAGAAGTCGAGGCGGCCCTGGAGTGGTCCCTCAAGGAGATGCTCTCCTACGGGATCACGTCGTTCACCGAAGCCGCGGTCGGGTTCACCGCCGGGCCGCGAGCCGAGCTGCGGGCCTACACCCGTCTCGCCGCGCGTGGCGCCGTCGGGCAGCGCGTGCGTCTCAGTCTCGTGTGGTCCCCCCATGAGCCCACGTGCGAAGACGTGATCGCTGCGCGAAACCTCTACGCGAGCGCCCACATCGCGCCCGACTGCGTGAAGATCTTCCTCGACGGGGTACCGACCGACAGCCACACGGCGGCGATGATCGAGCCCTACGCGGACACGGTGGCGGGGCGGGACGACGAGGCCGGCCGGCATGGGCTGCTCGCGATCGTGCCGGCGGTCCTCGATCAGGCTGTGACCCGCTTCGATCGGATGGGCATCACGGTCAAGTTCCACGCGGCCGGTGATGCCGCGGTCCGGGCGGCACTGGACGCCATCGAGACCGCCCGCACGGCAAACGGCCACGGCCCCTGCATGCACAACGTAGGACACTGCACGTTCGTGGCGAAGTCCGACATCGAGCGCGCGTCGCAGATCGGCGCGACGTTCGAAGTCTCTCCCTACTTGTGGCAGCCCTCCCCCATCTGCTCGGACATCGCTGCGGCCGTCGGCCCGGAGGCAATCGAACGCGTCTGGCCGGTGCGCGAGATGCTCGAAGCCCGCGCACTGGTCGTGCCGGGGTCCGACTGGTGCGTCGTGCCGTCGGTGAACCCGTGGTCGGCCATCGAAACGCTCGTCACCCGGCAGGCGCCGGGGGGCAGCGCCGACTCCTTCGGCGCGTCCCAGGCCATCACGCTGGACCAGGCCTTCGACCTGTTCACGGTCAACTCCGCACGCCAGGAGGGCATGGCGAACCGCCTGGGCCGCATCGAACCGGGCATGCTCGCCGACGTCATCGTCGTCGACCAGAACCCCTTCGAAGCGCAGATCACCCAAGTGCACACCACCGAGGTCAAGATGACGTTCATCGAAGGTGAGCTGGTCTTCGATCGCGCACGTGCGTGACAGGCCCGTGGTCGTTGTGCGTGACAGGCCCGTGGTCGTTGTGGACAGCGCCCGCTTCAGCTGTGCCTTCAGCTGTGCGGGACGTTCGAGGTCACCGGGGCGAGGAGGCCGGGGCGGATGAACTGCCCCCCGGCGACCTACGATGCGCTCTGCTCGCCGATGGCCCGGGCGACCTCTTCCGGGTGCGTCAGCTGGGGATGGTGGCCCGCGTCGGCAAGCACCGTCACGGTGGCGTGCGGGAGGGTGTCCAACAAAGCCTGTCCCTCGGCGGTGAGCGGGTCGTCGGAGCCCACGACGATGTGGACGCGCCCTGGGTAGCGCTGGAGCTTGGCCCTGAGGTCCGCGCGCCGCCGCGGGTGCGCGGCGAAGGCCAGGAGGCGGGCGACGGTGGCCGCGACAGAGCCGCGGCGAAGATCCGCGACAGCCGGTCGGAGCGCGGCCGCATGGCCCCTGGTGCCGGTCAGTCGTCCGGCAAGCGCCTCGGGAGTCGTCCGGCTCAGGTACTGGCGGGTCAAGGGCGTCCACTTGAGCACGCGAGCCGGGGGCTGCTGCAGGAAGAACGGTGCTACGAGGGTGAGTTGGTCCACCGCGCCAGGATGGGAGATCGCGGCCTCGACGGCGGCCGCGCCGCCGATGGAGTGGCCCACCAGATGGCGGGCACCGGTCTTGGTCACCAGTGCGCTCAGCCAGGTCGGCCAGTCCTCGTGGCGTCCCGTACTCATTCCCAGGCCCGGCAGGTCGACGGCACGGGCATGTCCGAGCGCCGCGACGGCCGGCGCCCAGGTGTCGGCGTTGACCGGTAGACCGGGCAGCACCACCGTGGGGGCACCCGCGTCACCGAGCTCGAACGTGCGTATTCCGCCCGGTGCGGTGAACCGCCTGTCACCTGCGGGGACGTCCCCGAAGCGGTGGGCTGCCAGATGGTCGGCCCAGCGGCGGATCGTCGTGACGGTGTCCGGCATGGTCAGCCCGTGCCGGGCGGCGAAGGCATGGGCGGGATCGGTCGGGTAGCGGTCGGTCGACAGGAACGTCAGGGTCTCCGGATCGGCCTTGGTGAGCCGGCGGGGCAACCGCTTGAGCAGGGGTACCGGGATACGTGGCCGGGGCGCCTTGACGCCGTAGTGCTCCGCGATGAGTGTGAGCAGGTCGGGCAGTGCGGGGGTGTCGTCGGCCAATGGCCAGTACGCGGTCTGTCGGGTGGCCTCGTCCGTCGGGAGCAGGGTCATGAACCGGGCGAGGTGGTCGGCGGCGACCACGGGGACAAAGGTCCGACCGTTTCCCGGCAGCGCCGCGAGTGAGCCCTGCCAGAGGTCTTTCACGTTGGAGGCGAGTCCCAGGTACTGGTCGGACTCCCCGGTGACGCTGTCTCCGATCACGCTGGGCGGGTTGACGATGGTCCAGGGAACACCCGCCCGCGCCGCCTCGACCTGGAACACGACGTCCGCCTCGACCCGGGATGCCTCGTAGGCGCCCAACGCCCGGTAGGTGTCCCGCCGTTGCTCTTCGCTCCACAGGGCGGCGGCCTGACCGCCCACGCGGTATCCGGAGACCTGGACCAGGCGCCGCAGGCCCGGTTGTCGCGCCGCGAACGCGACGACCGCGCGGACGCTGTCGACGTTGGCACGACGGGCCTCGTCCGCCGCCATCCCGAACCGGTAGGCACCGGCGCAGTTGTAGATCTCGGTGATGCCGTCGAGCTCGCCCTCGATCAGCGACGCCTTGGTGAAATCGACCCGGAGGTCGGCCGGGGCCTGGTCGTACCCGTGCCGGGCCAGCCACCGGACCAACCGCCGGTAGGACTCCTCGCTCCGGCCGGCCGCGCTCACCCGGACGCCGGTCCGGCCGAGTGCGAGTACGACGTGGCGTCCGATGAAGCCGCTCGCGCCCAGCACCAGTGCGTGCCTGGCCCTGGCTTCCTTGGTTTCCCTCATGAACGAAGACTAGACCGGTCTATATATTTTGCAAGCCGCCAAGACGTCAGGTCCCAGGTCGTGGTCAGAAGTAGCGCGTGAACGGGGCCGGGTCGACGGCGAACAGCCCGTGGAACGGGCTGTTCATCTGGTAGATGAGAAGCACGGTGAAGCTGATCAGGGCGGACAGGCCCATCACCATCACGACATGGGTGAAGCTGCGCTGGACACCGAACATGAACATGAAGGCGATGGTGAGGACGCCGCCGACGATCAGGCCGAACCAGATCACCGGTGAAAGGCGCTCCGTGGAGTCGGACTCACGGCCGCGACGCGCCTCGTCCAGGGTGCTCAGCTGCGCCAATACCTCCTGGGCCGTGGCCAGTTGGGCAGGTGTGGCGCCCTCGGGGACCTGACCCGCCACGCGCACCTCGTCCAGCAGACGCCAGCCCTCGGGACCCAGCGGGGCGCGCGCGGCCATCGCGGGCCACTCCGTGTCGGTGACGTGCCGGACGTACGTCTCGATCTCGCCCCGCACCCGGTCGGCCTGCGCCGGGGGCAGGCCCGCGGAGATCAGATGGATCTGGTGCGCGGCACTGGCCTCGGTGGCGGCGTGGTCCTCGGCACCGGAGTGGGTGTCCCAGACCGACACCAGGGCGAGGCCGAGGACCAGGGCGTACAGGACACCGACCATCATGGAGATGTACTCGGCGACGTCCTCGCGGGGTTCCTCGTCCGGACCCAGCGGCCAGAAGCGGTGTTTGAGCAGGACGACCGCCGCTGCGAGCAGGGCGACGCCCAGAACGATGGCGAGGCTTTCGATCATCGATGGGTCCCGATTCGTGGCGGCACGGTCAGAGTCTGCGGGAGCCGAACACGGCGGCCGCGATAGCTGCGGGCAACAGGACCAGCAAGAGCGCGGCCAGCATGCCCATGCCGGTGGGGGTGTGGTCCGCCCGGACGAAGCGGCTGAGCAGCGGATGCCGCGGCTCGGCCTCCTTCGGCACAGCGGCTGGTGGCACCGCGGGCGGAACCGCTGCCGGAGCTTGTCCCGCACCGTCGGGCGCAGCGGGCGGAGCGACACCGGGTGCTGCCCCCTCGGGTGCGGCGGGCCCAGGTGGTGCGACTCCCGGCGGTCCGACGCCAGGCGCTCCGCCGCCGGGTGCCGCGATGCCTGGGGGCAGGGGTACTGCGGGGAGCTGTGACGCGAGGCGAGGCACGGAAGCCGGTGTCCCGGCTCGCGGTCGCTGTCCGGGATGCGCCACGGGCGTGCGGGGCCGTGGCGCCAAGGGAGTCGCGGGTGCCCGGGCGCGGAGCGTGAAGCGCGCCCGGGCCCGTGCCGTCAACCGCGGGGGTATCACCGCTTCGCCGCGTGGGCCGAGAGTGCGGAGCAGGTCGCTGCCGTCGGCGCGCCCCCCGCTGACGTACGTGCCAGGGGGGCGCCGGACGACGGCGGTGCACGCGGCCTGCGCCCCTGCGGCGAGATGAGCGACGACCGGCCGCCCGCCCGTACAGGCGATCCGGTCCGGGGCAAGGACCGGGTCCGTGATCCGGACGCCGTGGACGGACCGGTTGCCCCGGTTGGCCAGGACGTAGCGGATCTCCGCCTGCTGCGGGCCGGTGACCCGTGCCGTCTCCGTCAGGGCCAGGGCCGCGCCGACCCCGGTGTACCCGGAACGCGCGGTCGCCCGCACGCCGCCGGCACGCAGGGAACGCGTGGTCGCCTGCATGGCACCCGCGCGCAGATAGGGCTGCTGTCCGACCGCCCACACCTCGCCGATCCAGTCTCCGGGGCGCGCGGCCCCGGTCGCCGTGCACCGCACCGAACGCAGCCCTGCCAGCATCGGCACCCGGTCCCGTCCGCCGGGGCAGCGGATCGCGGCGCCCGGCATTCCGGGGTCCCACACCCGCACCTCGTACAGGTCGGCGCCACCGCGATTGACGAGACGGTACGACTTGACGACGACGGCACCGGTCCGGATGCCGGGGTGCCGAGCGCCGAGGCCCGGCCGGGAGTTCACCGTGACCTCGAGGGCAAGGCCGTGCGAGCCGGGGCCGTCGGCGGCGGAGGGTCCGGCAGCCGACCAGCAGCCCACGGTCACGAGAAGGCCGACCAGAAGCCACCGCGCCCATGCCGTTGCCGCACCCTCTCGCCCGATGATCACACTGGAAGATGTTCACGGGCACCCGCCGGCAGTCGACCCCGGCACGCGTACACGCTCGGTGATTCACCCGAGCGGTGGCAGTGGCCTGCCGAACGGCACGGCGGCGGTTCTACTGCTGGGAGTGACAGGCCCGGCGTCGCGCGTTACCTCGCGGTCCGGCCGGAACACCCGGAGATGAGGTGGCGGGTATGACAGCCCGGACAGCCGATGCGGCCGATGCGGCCAACACAGCCGAAGCGGCCGGAGCGATCGACACCGTCGGCGGGCGGACGGCCGTACGACAGGAACAGTCGACACACCAGCGACAGCAAGGGCAGCAGGGACAGCAGGCGCAGACCGATGCCGAGCTGCTTGTCGCGACCTCGGTGCTGCTCGCGGACGCCGCACTCGCGGCACGGCGGACCGGCGCGGGACTGACCGCGGCCGGCGCCAGCTGGCGGGTCGGGCTGCAGGCGCTGCGGCGCCCCGCGTGGGCGCTCGGCACCGCCCTTTCGGCGGCCCGGGCCATGTCGAACCCCGCGGGGCTCGGCCTCGCCGCCAACGGCGGTCTGGTCGGAGAGACCGTCCGGTCCCTGGGTGCCGTGACACGCCGCCGGCCCGCCTGCGTGGCGATGGCCGTGGACGCCTTCGCGCTGCGCATCGAGGCCGCCGCCCGAGAGCACCCGAACCTGGCGGCGCCGCTCGCGAAACGGCTCACGGACGCCGTGGTCGCCGGCCGCAGGATCGAAGTGGTGCGTGCCGCCAGAGAGTTGGTGGACCTTCTCGGCGTCACCCGCACCTTGACCACGATCAGTCCCGTGATCATGGAGCTGCTCGCGCTTGCCGGGCTGCTCGACGAGAACCCGACCAACGACAGTTTCGCCTGGGTCACCCTGGCCGGCGGCGTGCCCACCACCGACCCGCTGTTCGGCCTGCCCGCCGGGCTGATCCGGCACCTCAACCCGGGCCCGGGGCGCGCCGAGCGCACCGAGGCCGACGCGATGCTGACCCGCGTCCTGACCCGTTCCGGCAACGACATCGTGCGCTACATCGACGACATCTCCGCCCTCGGCAACCACGGGCTCGCCCTGCTGCGGCGCGTCGCCTGCGCGGACGGCACGACGCGCCACGTCCTGCTGCTGCCGGGCACCAGTTTCGGGCGGCTGAGCAACAGCACCCCGCAGGACCTGGTCGGTGCGTTCGACGCGCTGCTGCGCACCGACACCACGTACAGCCGATCCGCGAAGCAGATGCTGCTGCGCGCGGGGGTGCCCGAGGGCGCGGAGTTGATGATCGTCGGACACAGCCTCGGCGGGATCACCGCCATGAACCTCGCCTGCGACCTCGACTTCGTGTCCACCTACCGGCTCACGCATGTGATCACCGTCGGCTCCCCCATCGACACCAAGCGCCCCGCCGACCCCACAACCCAGGTGGTCAGCCTCGTCAACGAGCACGACGTCATCCCGGGCCTCGACGGGCGCGGTCCTGCCTGCGCGAACGACATCCCGGACAGCTGGGTCGAGCTCTCCTGGCTGGACGAGACGTACGACTATCCCCTCTCCCACGCCCCTCAGTCGTACGCGGGCACCCTGCGCAGCGGCGATCTCCCGCACCGTGCCCGCGTGAACGAGCTCATCACCCTCTACGACGGCGAGATCGTCGACAACCAGCCCTATCTGCTGCGCGACAAGTGACGCCGCCAGCCAGCAACCCCCTACAGGGAGACCGGCGATGAACGCCAGTGACACCACGACAGCTCCCCGCAGGCCCGCGACGGCCTGGCCCCTGGAGAACGCTCTGATCAGTGCCGCGCTCGCGGCCCAGCGCGTCTCCTGGATCGACGCCCCGGCGCGCGCCCTCGGCCTCAAACCGTTCACCCGGCAGCACCTGACGCGGCAGGTCCTCGCCCAGCTGCGGCGCACCACGTCCGGTAGGCCGACCCGGCTGCGCACCGCGTTCGGCACCTTCCTGATGCCGCTGAGCGCCGATGACGCCGCCGGCCTGATCCGCGGGGCCGACGAGGCCGGCGCCGGAGGTACCGTCACCGCCCTCACCGCAGAGGGACGCCGCCTGCGGCTGACACCCCATGCGACGCTGCCCGTCCCCCTCGACGCGCTGCGCGCCCAGGTGCGGGCGGCCGTCGACGAAGAGGCCGCCGCCGTCTACGCCGGTCGCCGCACGGACGGCAGCATCTCCCGCGCCGACTGGTCCGCGCACACGGCACGCCTGGCGCGGCGGATCGTCCTCGGGGACGGAGCCGCCGACGACAGCCTCGTCAGCGCCATCCTCGAAGCCACCGCCCGGTCCGATGACAGCACCGAGTACGCCGCCCGCGCCGCCGCGCTGCGCCGCCGTCTCGACCCGTACGTCCATGACGCGCACCCGGGCGGACTCGCCGCCGCCGATCTCACCGACGACACCAGGGATGCCGTGCTCGAGCACGCCCTCGAGACCGTCACCCGGGCCCTGACCGACACGGCGTCGCAGGCCCTGGCGCTGGTGACGGTGCAGCCGCTGATGCCCGCAACCGACCGCACCGAACGGGCCGAGCGGGCCGTCAGCGAGGCCCTGCACCGCTACCCGCCGCTGGCCGCCACCGTGCACGAGATCCGCGCCCCCTTCGCATGGCACGACCTGACCGTCGCGACCGGCACCGAGATCCTGTGCGCGACCGCCTGGCTGCGCGACCTGGACGGAACACCGGGCCACGGCAGCGACGACCCGTCGGTGTCCCTGTGCGCTGCGCCCGCCCCGTGCGCCACGGCCGAACTCGCCGTCCTCGCCGCCACGGAACTGGTCCGCGCTCTCACCCAGCACGCCGAACCGATCGTCCTGGCCCCGCACCTCACCCCCGACGCGCTGCCTGCCACCCTGCCCGCCGCTTCGCTCCGCGTCGCCCTCGCGGACGCCGACCACCCGGTCGGCCACGCACCGGACGGCGCCGACGCCCGCGCGGTGGCCGACGGGTACGTGCCGCCAAGCGTCGGACAGAGCCCCGCCCACTACGCCGCGCTCACCGCGGCGGGCGCCCGCAGCCTGGACGAGCACGCCCGGAAACTCGCCGACTGCGCACACCAGCCCGGCTGGAACCACGACGCGTTCGGTGAAGCCTGCCGGATGACGTTGCTCGCCCACGCCGAGCGCTGCGCCCGCGCCGCCGCGGACGCACGCCGGGCCGCCGACTGGCTGACGAACTGAGCCCGGACGCCCGCCTCCCTACCAGAACGGTGTCGCCCGGCGGTGCCGGTCCCGGTCGACCATGCCCTGGACGGTGAACCAGACCTCGTCGCACAGCCGCCGCGCCGCCGCCGAGCGGGCCGCGAAGGACGCCGCGCGGGCCGGGGCGGGGACCGGCTCGCCGATGCTGATCCGCCACTTCGCCGGAAGCGGCAGCGGCGTGGTGAGAGGGAAGTACGGCAGGTCGAACCGGCGGGCCAGCGCCCGGATCTCACCGAGCTTCGGATACGTCTCCTCGGCGCCGACGATCGACACGGGCACCACCGGCACGCCGGTCTGCACCGCGGTGACCGCGAAACCCGGGCCGAAGGGGCGCAGTCGGTAGCGCTGCGAGAACGGCTTGCCGACCCCGTCGAGTCCCTCGGGGAACACAGCGACGATGTGCCCCGCCTCCAGCCGGTCCCGGCCCAGGGTCGGATCGTCGGTGAAGACGTCGTGCCGACGGGCGTACGCGGCAAGGGGCGGCAGCCGGAAGACCGACGCGGAGGCGTAGAAGTGCACCGGCCGTCGCAGCCGGCGGTGCAGGAGCTTGTGCAGGACGAAAGCGTCGAGCCCCCAGGCGCCGGAGTGGTTGGCGACCATGAGCGCGGGCCCGGACAGCGGTACGTTCTCCAGGCCCGACACCTCCACGCGGAGGTAGTCGTCGGCGAGCCAGCTCAGTACGCCGTCCACCAGGTCGGCGCCGGCTTCGCTCAAAGGTCCCGCGCTCGCTTCTGACGCGTCTTCCGCATCCTTCACATCTGCTAGATCTGTCACAAGATCCCACTTTCAGCTGAAAATGGGCCGTTGCAAGCCTAAAGATGCCATTGAGGTGGTCTCTCTCACTAGCGCCCGAATTCCGGACGCGTTCAGGGAAAGGCCAGCCATGAGTACCTCTGCGTCACCTGCGACCGCGGATCTGATCACCAGCCTGCTCGTCGCCAAGTTCGAGGTCGACCCGGCCGCAGTCCGGGCCGACGCCCGCATGACCGACCTGCTCGCCGACTCGCTGATGGTCGTCGAGATGGCCATCACGCTCAAGGACGACCTGGGCGTCAGCGCCACCGAGGACGAGCTGCGGGAGCTCACCTTCGCCGAATTCTCCGCCCGCGTCGACGAGCGCCGCGCCGGATGACGCGGGACACCGCCGTCGCGGTGACCGGCCTCGGCCTGGTCACCGCGGCGGGGGCCGACACGGAAAGCACCTGGGCCGCGGTCCGCGAAGGACGCGCGACCGCGAGGACCGACCCGGAACTGCGGGACCTGCAGGTCTCCCTGAGCTGCCGTGTCGACGCCGTGGACGAGCTTCCCCCGCGGCAGCCCGGCGCCGCGCAGCTCGATCCCGGCGCCCGCATGGGCCTGGCCGCCGTCACCCAGGCCCTGGACACGGCCAAGCTCGACCCCGCCGAGTGGGATCCGGCCCGCGTCGCCGTCGTCACCGGCTGCTCCGTCGGCGGGATGCACACCCAGCGGGCCGCCGGGGCCCGCCTCGCCACCGACGGCCCGCAGAGCGTCTCCCCGTACTTCCTGACCGGCTACCTGCCCAACATGGCGTGTGCCGCCATCGCCCTGCACCTCGGCGTGACGGGGCCGACCCTGAACGTCGCGACCGCGTGCGCCTCGGGGGCCACCGCCCTCGGCACGGCCCGTGACCTGCTCGCCTCGGACCAGTGCGACATCGCCGTGGTCTGCGGTGCCGACGCGGCCGTCACTCCGCTCATGGTGACCGGCTTCGCCCAGCTCCGGGCACTGTCCGACCAGTGCTCCCGTCCGTTCGACGCGGCCCGCGACGGCTTCGTCATCGCCGAGGGCGCGGGCGCCCTGATCCTGGAACGGCCCGAGCACGCGGCCGCCCGCTCGGCACCCCGGCTCGCCCGGCTCATCGGTTACGGGGCGAGCAGCGACGCCCACCATCTGGTGGCCCCGCACCCCGAGGGGCGCCACGCCGAGCGGGCTCTGCGCGCCGCGCTCGCCGAGGCCGGGGTCGCCCCCGGCGACGTCGACCATGTCAACGCGCACGGCACCTCCACCCCGCGTGGCGACGCGATGGAGGCGGCGGTCCTGGCTCGCCTCCTCCCGCACCGGCCGCCCGTCACCTCCGCCAAGGGGGCTCTTGGTCACACCCTCGGCGCGGCAGGCGCGATCGAAGCCGCTCTGACGGTACTGGCGCTGGGCGCGGACCTCGTCCCGCCCACCGCGGGGCTGACCGACCCGGATCCGGCGCTCGACATCGACGTGGTCGCCGACAGCGCCAGGACCGTCACCTCGGCCGTCGCCGTCAGCAACTCCTTCGGCTTCGGCGGCCACAACGCGGTCGTGGTGCTGGCCCGCGACTGAGCTCAGGCGCGTCGAAAGCCGCCGGGCGTGACGCCTGCTCTGAGGCCGGGCGTGACGCCTGCTCTGAGCAGGCAAGATGTTCACCGTTCCGGGGTGGTCAACACCGTCTGCGGCACTCTGTTCCTCGGGGAGTCCCTCGCCGCCGTGCAGGCGGTGGGGGCTCTGGTGCGCTTGGCGGGTGCGATCCTCGCCGCGCCGCAAGGGCGGCTCTCCCGGCGCTCCCCCGTGCCGCTGCCCTCCGGGCGACAGGACGTGCCGCCGTCCCGCGAGCAGCGGGACTCGGTCGAGGGGCAGAAGGGGGTCGGGTGTCTCAGAGCATGATGAGCAGACGTGTCTTCGGCTTGAGCTTCCTGTTCACCGAACGACTCTGCACATAGACCTCCAGCTTGGGATTGTTGCCCGCCTTCACCGAGACGGTTCCCTGAATACCCGAACCGAACAGCAGGCTGCGCGCCGCGTCTCCCGTGTAGGCGCGATCGGTGTCCTTCTCGACCACGATGACTTCCTTGTTCGGCTGGACCTGAGCGCGGGCGCCCAATTGGTAGTAACAAGCACCGCGTTCGTACGTCACACCCGGATGTGAATCGACGAAGGGGCGGATCTCGATCTCCTTGTCGACCTTGAGGAGCCGGTACATGTCGGCCGCAATCGGTTCGAGATTCGCCCGCACTTCGTCAATCGAAATGTCCTGGCCGACGGCGAACAGATTCTTCGTTCCACGCACACCCTGCTCGCGGGCCCGGAGGAAGCTGGTGGCGGCCGCGCGTACGGTACCTATCGCCTCCTCGACGCCCTCCTGGGAATCCGCGTCCCAGATGGCTATGTTCCCGGCCGGGAAGCCGTAGTTCTGGGCGGTCCGCTTGGCCAGGGAATTCGGAACGAGGATCGCCGAGGTCCAGTGGCCCGGAAGCCCACCCATCTTCGCCGCGATCTTGTCCAGCCAGGGTCCGAGGATGGTCATGTCGCCGTCGTGCCGCCTGTTGCCGCCGGAGGCGTTCTCCTCGCCGTCCGTCACCACTATCTGGAGGAAGCTGTGCTCGCCGTATTCCTCCCATATGTGTTCCAGGTCGTCCAGAGACTTCAGCGAAGCCTCGATGAGGGCCGTAGCGCCATTGTTGACATGGTAAAGACCCCGCATGGACGGCAGGTGCTTCACGTCCATGTCCCAAACCAGGTTCTCCACCCGGTGGTCGAAGGAGTAAAGGCTGATTCGGGTCTCGTGGCCGAGGCTGTCCGACTCTGCTTTCAAACCCGACACGAACTCGTCCACGACGCGGACGAGCTGATTCTGGTGCGGTCGCATGGAACCCGAACAGTCCACTACCAGCGCCACGTGATTCACCTTGTGCTGGATCCTGTTGGCGGACATGATTCTGCTCCTTCTTCGAGGGCTTCCCGACTGATTTCACTCTATGGGTAGGCACTGACAACGGCCTTTGACGCACGATCACCTGCCGTCGTCCTCCGCCGTGTTCGGCACTCGGGAGCCGACCTGGAGCCCGCGGCCGGGTGAGAGTGGCAGGCGGTTGATCCTCTGGCCGAGTGCTTGTGCGAGCATCCCGGCATGAAGCGCTTCGAGACCGTCACGCACATCTCCGCGTCTCCGGCGGTCGTCTTCGACCTGTCGTTGGACGTGGACCTGCACACCGCGTCCATGGCCGACTCCGGGGAGCGGATCGTCGGCGGAGTCCGTGCCGGACGTATGACGCTCGGCGACACGGTGACGTGGCAGGCCCGGCACTTCGGTGTGCGGTGGCGGATGACCTCACGCATCAGCGTGTACGAGCGGCCCGCACGATTCGTGGACGAGCAGGTGGCCGGACCGTTCAAGCGGTGGCACCACACGCACCACTTCGCACCGGACGGGCGCGGGGGCACGGTGATGCGCGACGTGATCGAATTCGCGGCGCCGTTCGGCCTGCTGGGAACGGGCGTGGAGGCGGTGGCGCTCGGCCGGTACATGCCCAGGCTCATCGAGGCGCGCAACGTGTACGTGAGGGAGTGCGCGGAGGCGTCCGCCTAGGGCGATCCGGTCTGCTGCCTGTGTCGCACCATGTCTACTGCCTGTGTCGCACCATGGTTCCGATCGGAGTCGTCAGGAGCAGTCAGCAGGGAGCAGGGAGCACCCTCATTGGTCCAGTCGGTGCAGGCAGTCGTTCCAGCGTCGGCGCCGTTCGGCCGGGGTCTGTTCCCACCAGGCCGTGCCGCGCTCCCCCAGTCCTGTCTTCGCGAGGTGTACGCGGGCTCGGGCCGCTTTCCGTGCGTCTTCGTCGTCGCCCGCGGCGGCCACGGCCCGGCGGGCCGACATCAGGTGGTGAGTCAGGCGCTCTTCCACTTCGTGGGGCAGGCGGGGGTCAGTCGCCCGCCAGCGTCGCCCCTTGATGATGACGAAATGGCCGTCTTCGGTGTACCGCACGCTCTCTGCCGCCACAAAGCCATCATGACCCGCCACCGGTGAGGATGCCGCGGCGCGCGCCCCGTCCCACCCCCGGGGCGCTGGGTGCTGTGCGGCCCGGCGCCCAGCGCCCCGGATGACCCAGCTCCTCCGCGCACGGCGCACCACATGGCGTACACGCGTGTGCTCATACGCTTTCCCGTCCTGCCGTCAGCTCCGCTCCGCCGACACTCTGCCAATGGACGAATATGCCCGGCCCCAAGGCCTTGAAGCTGTATTGATTCATGTCCTCAACCAAAGTTTCGTACTGGAGTGACATGCGAACCCGTACCTTCCCGCTGGCTCTCAGCCTTGCCGCCCTCTCCCTGGTGGGCAGCGCCGGTGGCGCGGCCGCCGTCGGCAACGACGACGGCACCACCAGCGCCAGTGGCAACAACGCCAAGGAGGCCTTCGGCAACAGCGCCACCCACGGCGACCAGAGCCTCCAAGGTGCCGCGATCCAGGGCTCGTTGAACAAGCTCTGCGCCGGTGTGCCGGTCAAGGCGAACGTGGGCTCCCTCGTCGGCATTCTCGTGCCGGTCGCCGTACAGGACGTGCCGGTCCTTTCGGCGCCCCAGAACCAGCAGTGCGCCGACAACTCCACGCAGTCCAAGGGCGACGAGCCGCTGTCGCACCTCGTCGAGGGCGTTCCGGTGCTCTCCGGCAACGGCACAGCCAACGGATGAAGTGACGTGGCGGCGAGATGACGGTGGCCGCGTGCCTCCCGCTCGCCGCTGCCCCGGTTGCCAGGAGGCACTCCCCTCCGGCAACCGGGGCTCGCAGTTCCACCAGGTCCGCTGCTGACGGAACTTCGAGTTCCGTCTCCCCTCACCCAAGAGGCCCCATGTCATTGCGCCAGGCCACCATGGTCTTCACCGCTTCACTGTTGCTGTGCACCGCACCCGCTGCCGATGCGCTCGCCGACCCGCACGAGGCGGTGACCGTCGACCCCACAGGCCGCCTCACCCGGGACGGCACCGTCACCCTCTCCGGCACATACCAGTGCACCGGCGGCACTGGCCCCGTCTTCGTGTCCTCCTCCCTGACCCAGGGCAATCGCACCGTCCAGTACGGCATCGGCGGCACCCGTGCGATCTGCGACGGCGCGCAGCACGCCTGGACCAACACGGGACGCCCTTCGCCCGCCGCCCTCAAGCCGGGCGTCAGCCACGTCGAAGCCACCGTGCTGGAACTGGACTCGCGCAGCGGGCTCCCGCTGCCCCGCTTCCACGCCGCGCAGCGGCAGGACGTCGTACTCGCTCAGAGCTGACGGCGGCCTCGCCGACGACCGCCGACCCGGGAAGCCGACCGGGCACCCCGTGATCCCTTCAGGTTGCCGACCCCCATCGCGTGAGCGAGCTTGGTGGAAGCAGAGAGGGCCCTGTCTTGAGGGGGCGCCCGATCCCAGCCGTTCGATTCTCAGGAGGCACTATGTCCAACCCCGAGCAGGATCCGAACCAGCAGGAAGGCCCGGCGGACGGTGGCGCCGCGGGCACGCCCGGCGTCCATGACGGCGGTGCGGACGGCGGAGCCGAGGGCCCGGCGGACGGTGGCGCGGCAGGCACGCCCGGCGTCCACGACGGCGGCGCGGACGGCGGAGCCGAAGGCCCGGCAGACGGCGGAGCGGCAGGCACGCCCGGCGTCCACGACGGAGGCGCCGACGGCGGAGCCGACGAGTCCGGCAGCGGCGTTTGAGTGCTCCCCCGACCGAGCTTCAGGACGTCGGCGCCACAGCAGGCGTCGGCGTTCTGGAGACACGCCTGACCGGCCTGAGCCGGGATGAATTCGCCCGCGACGTCTGGGCGCGCACAGCGCTGCTTACGCGCCGTGCGAGCGACTTCTCCGACCTGTTCTCCGCCGACGCCGTGGACGAACTCATCTCGCGTCGCGGGCTGCGTACCCCTTTCCTCCGCGTCGCCAAGAACGGCTCCACGCTCCCCGAGTCGTCGTTCACCGCGCCCGGCGGTGTCGGCGCCACCATCGCCGACCAGCTCGACGACACCGCGCTGTGGCGCGAGTTCGCCGACGGCGCCACGCTCGTCCTGCAAGCTCTGCAGCGCACGTGGGGGCCTGTCGCGGACTTCAGTGCCCGGCTGAGCGCGGAGCTGGGGCATCCGGTGCAGGCCAACGCCTACGTCACGCCGCCGCAGAACCGCGGGTTCGACGACCACTACGACGTACACGACGTCTTCGTTCTTCAGATCGACGGCACAAAGCGCTGGCTCATCCACGAGCCGGTCCATCCCGACCCGCTGCGCGACCAGCCCTGGACCGATCGCCGCGATGCCGTCGCCGACGCCGCGAAGGGCGAGGCCCATATCGACACCGTTCTCGAGCCCGGTGACGTCCTCTACCTCCCGCGGGGCTGGTTGCACGCCGCGCGGGCGCAGGGCGAGGTCTCGATCCATCTGACGCTCGGAATCCACGGCTGGACGCGCTACGGCCTTGCCGAACAGCTCGCCAAGGCCGCACTCGCGACGTTGCGCGACGATCCCCGGATGCGCGGCACACTGCCCCTGGGCGTGGACGGGCCGGAGGGTGAGATCGACATCGTGCGCGAACACCTCGTCGCCGCCGTCACGAAGGCCGATTCCGCTCCGTTGTTCCACCGCGCAAGGCGAGGCCAGGGGCGCCCCGCACCCCTGGGGCCGCTGGCCCAGCTCGCGGCCGTCGACAGCCTGGGCCCCGATGCACCGGTGCGGCTCCGTGAGGCGCTGGAAGTGCGGCTTGAGGGCCGCCGCCTGGCCACGCGCGTGGGCTGGCTCGACTTCCCGGAGACCGATCTGCCGTCGGTCACGCGTGTACTCGACGGCGAGGTCCACATGTCCGGTGATCTCGGCGTCGACCTCGTCGAGAGGCTGTTGCGTGCGGGTGTGCTGGTGCCCGCCGAACAGTGACGTGGCCGCGGTGACGGCGACGGAGCGCTTCTTCTGCGCCGAGGCCGCACGGGCACGCGGCGACTCGCTCGCGGGCACGGCACCGTACGGCTCTGTCTGGATCCTCATCGAGTACCGGGGCGGCTGGCCGCCCAACGGTTTCGACGGCCTCGATCTCGATCCTGCGGCCAAAGGCCTGGTGTTCTCCGCCGCCCAGGCGGTGCGGGCACGGATGCTTCTGATCAGGCGGCACGGACGCCGCAGCCCCGAGGGCCCCATGCGCTGGGCCGTACTGCGCTACGACAGCTCCGGCGCCCACCGCCAGCAATGGGGCACGTGGAGCCGCGACGAGGACTTGGCGCAGATCGTAGATGCCCTCGGCGCCCCCGGAGAGCTCGACCGTCCGCCCGTCGTCCTCGTCTGCGCCCACGGTCAGCACGACACCTGCTGCGCCGTGCGCGGCCGCCCTGTGGGGCGCGTCCTGAGCGAGCGCTGGCCGAGTCTGGTGTGGGAATGCACCCATGTGGGCGGCGACAGATTCGCCGCCAACGTCGTTGTCGCGCCCGACGGTGTCTACTACGGCAATCTCGATGCCAGATCGTCCGTGGCAGCGGTCGAAGGGCACCTGACCGGCCGCATCCACGCGGAGCACCTGCGCGGATACACGGATCTCTTCCCTCCGCAGCAGGCCGCGGTCGCCGCCGCACTCGGGCGCTTCGGCCCGGCCGGCCGGCATGACTACGCCATCGTCGAGACGTCCCGCGAAGACGACCGCTGGCGGATCCGCGTCACCGGCCGTCCGCCTGGTCCGGCGGCTCTCGACATCGAGGTGCGCTCCCATCGCACACCACCGAGTCAGCTGACCTGCCGCGGGTTGTCGATGAGTTCGGCCGTCCACTACGAGGTCACCTCGATCCGCGTCGCCTGAGGCTGCGGGATCTCCGCCACGTCAGGGGCTCCATGGTGGTCACGTCTCCCGATTCGCCTGAGGGCGAGGCGGCGCCGGTGCCGCATCACTTGATGACATCGCGTTACTAAGTGATGCGTCTGACTACCCCCGACTACCACCCCCGACTTTCGGAGGGGGCGGGCGCTTGCGCCATCTGTCACTTAGTGACATTGTCACTAAGTGACAGAACGTGCCCGCCGCACGGCCCGGCGCCCCGCATCCTCTGCATGGGAGACGACATGACCCAGACGCTGCCGCAGCGGCTCTACCTGCTCTGCTACTCCGTGGACAAGGGCAAGTTCCAGCTCGACAACCTGCAGGGCCGCGGCCAGTTGCTGCGGGCCGGTGCCCTGACCGAGCTGGCTCGCGACGGCCTCCTCGACGCGAAGGGAGGCAAGGTGGTCCGCATGCTCGGGAAGACGCCGGACAACTCCTTCAATGCCGCGGTGTGGAGCGACCTGCCCGACAGCAAGCCCAAGGGCTGGCTCCAGTTCGTGCACAACAAGGCCCACACCGCGGAGACACCGGTCCGCGACCAGCTCGCCGCCGCGGGAGAGATCTCCGTCTCGCGCGGCAGGGTGATGGGCCTCATCCCGGCCGACCGTGTCACCGTCGCCCGCCCGGAGGAGGTGCGCACCCTCCAGGAGCGGGTGCGCGACACCGTACTCAAAGGATTCGCTCCGGTGACGATCCCGCTGGAGGAGCTGGCCATGGCCGTGTTCGCGGCGGAGGTCGAGGTGACCTGCGTGTGGAGCCGCGGAGAACTCCGCACCCACAAGCAGGCGCTCAAGGCGCTCGCCGCGCGGTTCGACGAGATCGTTCCCGGCCTGCGCAGAGCTCTGCGCGACTCGTACCTGTCGAGCAGGGCGGTCGGCGGAGGCTGGAGCGCCTGAACGCGCGGGAGACGCCGACAGGCAGGCAGAACAGGGCAGGGCAGGGCAGGCAATCCAATGCCGTGGATCAGCAGCGCGGAATGGCGCGGCCACTCAGAAGTCACGTGGTGTGAAGAAAATCTGACACTGCCAAATACTCCGCCGCCTCACTAACGTCGTTCGCGGCGACGAAGAGCGCGGCGCCTGCTCGGTGATTCCTCGAGTGCTTCCCCAAATGACCCCAGACACTGCCCCTCCGCTTGCCCGATGAGGACCGCGCGTCCCATCTCAGCGTTCCAGGCCGCTTACGTTTCAGCTGGTCAAAGGCGTATTTCTCGTTCCAGCGTCCCCAACTGCCCGGCTTTCGTGGCGGTCGGAGCGGATCACCCCGCAAGCTCAAGCCGTGCCCTTACGGGAGATCCGAGAGACCCGAGAGACACGTCCCGACAGCCACGGCACCCACAACAGCCACGACATGAGGAGTTCACAGAATGCTTCGCAAGCGCTCACGTCTGATCGCCGCCCCGGTGGCGGCGCTCGCCCTGACCCTGACCGCCGCCGGGTACCAGGCCAACGCGGCGGGCTCGTCAGAATCGGACGGCGCGGCACGGTCCGGCA
The DNA here is from genome assembly GCF_055570235.1 of Streptomyces sp. NPDC031274. NCBI lineage: Bacteria > Bacillati > Actinomycetota > Actinomycetes > Kitasatosporales > Streptomycetaceae > Streptomyces > Streptomyces sp. NPDC031274. The sequence goes on from NZ_JBVIHP010000015.1 coordinate 184,970, forward strand.
AGGCTGCCGACGCGACGGCCCCGTGTCTGTCCGGCGCCACGACGCTGGTCGGCGACCTGGACGGCGACGGCCGTCCGGACAAGATCGTCAACCCCGGGCACACCGGCACCAAGATGACGGTCCAGTGGGGCGCCGCGGACGGCTCGTTCGGCAGCAAGAAGACGGTCGCGGGACTCCTCGGCGCGAAGACGGATGAGGTCGCCACCGCCGCGGTCGCCGACTTCCAGAAGGACGGCACCCTGGACATGGTCGTCAACCTCGTGACGCCCGCCGGCGGGGACGACCCCAACAAGGCACGCGTCGCCGAATTCCGCCCCGGCCCGCTCAAGCGGTCGAACCTGTCCTCCGCCGCCGCCCGGCACTCCGACATCGGCGACCTCGGCGAGGCCAAGCAGCTCCGCATCGCCCACTACGGCGGCGACACATACCCGGACCTCGCGATCCTCAACAACGCCGGCGACGGAGTGATCGAGCGATCCGTGCGCCTGACCAAGCCGGGCAGCGGCCCCGGCGCCTTCGACTACGAGCTGCAGCAGAAGTACGGCGAGACCGGGACCCCGGCCGAACTGCCTGCCATGCCCACCGACGGCTGGAAGCACTTCTACAAGTCCTGCTCCTGATACAGGTCCTGCTCCCGATACAGGTCCGGCTCCCGATACAGGTCCGGCTCCTGATACGGGTCCGGCTCCATGCCACGCCCGAGCCCCGATCACCGCAGTCCCAGAAGTGAGGAAGTTCGCTTGTCCAGCTCGCCCCCGGCCCCCTCGACCGCCCCACCGATGACGAACCGGGTGCGGGTCGCCGTGACCGCCTCCGACCCGATCAGCCGTGAGGGCGTCCTCAGCCAGTTACGCCGGCACCCCGAGGTCGAACTGGAAGGGGAGTCCGGCCCCACCACAGTCGCGCTGCTCATCGAGGACACCCTCGACGAGGCCGCGCTGACCCGGCTGAGGCGCGTCGTGCGCAGCGAGGGCGCGCGTGCCGTGCTCGTCGCGGGCACGGTCCGCGAGCACGAACTCCTGGAGGTCATCGAGTGCGGTGTGGGGGCCATAGTGTGGCGCCACGAAGCGACCGCCCAGCGCCTGGTCCAGGCGGTGCTGACCACCGCCCGGGGTGGCGGCGATCTGCCGTCGGACCTGCTGGGCCAGCTCATCGGCCAGGTGCGGCGCCTCCACCGTGGCGGCGCCGATCTGCCGGTGTCCTTCCTGAGCTTCACCAAGCGCGAGGTGGACGTCGTGCGCCTCGTGGCGGAGGGGTTCGACACTTCGGAGATCGCCATGAAGCTGTCGTACTCCGAACGAACCGTCAAGAACGTGATGCACGGCCTCACCACACGCCTGCACCTGCGCAACCGCGCGCACGTGGTGGCCCATGCCCTGCGTGAGGGCTACATCTGACCGGACCGACTCCCGGAATCTCACCGGAGAGGCTCCCCGGAATCTGACCGGACGGGCTCCCGGGCAGCCCGTTGAGGCAGAGAGCACTGCCCCGACGTCATCCCTGGCGTCCCTGGGCTCCGGCCGCTGCGGGGAGCACGATCGACGGCAGGGCCGCCATCACATCGTTCGGCGGGGAAGCCAACGGCAGGTGGGAGCGCGAGAGTGATCCATGAGGTGGACGAGGTCCTCAAGGGCCTCATCAGCGGCGGGGCACTGGCCGGGTCCGGAATCGACGTGTCCTTCGACGTGCCCACCCGTGACTGGGCGGCCCGGCGCAACGCACCCGTGGTCAACGCGTACTTGTACGACATCCGGGAGGACGTGAGCCTGCGGCAGCGCGGCCACACCGGGCTGCGCGACAGCCGTGACATCGTCGTACGCCGCCGCCGTCCCCCGCGCTGGTTCCGGCTCGCCTACCTGGTGACCTCCTGGACGAAGACGCCACAGGACGAACACCGGCTGCTGTCCGCCGTGTTGGCGACACTGCTGCCGCACGAGCTCCTGCCCGCCCAGGAACTCCCGGGCGCCCTCGGGGATCTTGGCCTTTCGGTGCCTGTGACGGTCTCCGCCAACCAGTCGGAGGCCCGCTCCCTCGCCGACATCTGGTCGGCGCTCGGCGGCGAGCTCAAACCGTCATTGGACGTCACGGTGACCGTGCCGTTCCCGGCGTACCCCGACTACGACGCGGGGCCGCCGGTCACCGAGGGCGCGACGGTCCGGGTCGGCGCTGTCGACGGCGGCCCGCCCCGGTCGACGGAACGCGCCCACCGCCCCCACCACGTGGCGGCCGCGCGCTCCGCCCGCGAACAGGCGACGGTCCGCCCCACGGAGCAGTCATGAGCACCTCGTCGTTGTCGTCGCAATCGTCGCCGTCATCGCAGTCGTTGCCGTCATCGCCGTCGTCGTCGCCGCAAGACCCCTCCCCCACGGCTGCCCGCCCACAGGACCTCGTGCCCACAGGACCGGCCCGCTGCCTCCTCGACCGCCTTGCCGGACTACGGCAGACCGCGAGCGCCCTGGTCGAACACCGCTCCGCCGGGGATCCCACCGCGAGCGACCCGTTGCGCGGCCTGTACATGTCCGAGGAGGCCGTACGTCATCTGCTGCGGGCCTGGCCACGTGCGGAGCCGGATGCGGACGTCCCGCCGGAGGTGTGGGCGCCGTGGCCCGAGGACACCGGCGACCCCGACGACCGCCTGGCCCGGACGGCTACCCGGCTGCACCTGACCGAGCTGGACGCGGCCGTCCTGCTCATCGCCCTCGCCCCCGACCTGGACCGCACCTTCGAGCCGCTGTACGGCTACCTCAACGACGATGTGAGCCGGCGCCGCGCCACCGTGGGACTCGCCCTCGACCTGTGCGGGGTGCCCGCGCACCTGCCGGACGCCCGCGCCCGCTTCCACCTCGCGGCGCCGCTGCGTGCCCTGGGGCTGCTGACGGTCGAGGAGGACGAACGGCCGCTTCTCACCCGCTCCTTGCGCGTGCCCGACCGGCTCACCGCCCATCTGCTGGGTGACGCCTCCTCGGACGCCGCGCTCCTGGGACTTCTGCGTCCGATGCCGGTCCCGCAGGCCCACGCGGAGCACGACGAGGGCTTCGTACGGCAGCTGACCGCCCGACTCGGCGAAGGGCCGATCACCGCCTATCTGCGCGAACACCGCGAGGGCGATGCCCTGGCCGTCCTCGCGTCCGCCCTGCACGGGGCCGGTCTCGAAGCCCTGCGGTTCTCCGGCCCCGCCGACCACGTCCCTCAACTGCTGCGCGAGGCACGTCTCAGCGGCCGGGCCGTCGTCATATCCGGGCTGCCCGAACAACCGGGCCCGCTGGTGGCCGAGTTGGCAGCGGCGACGGACGTGACCGTGCTCCTGGCCGATCCCCGCCCCTACGACCCGCAGTGGTCCGCGCGCGACCCTCTGGTGCTCCAGGCGCCCCGGCTCCCCGCCGGGGGAACGGCCGCGTGGCGGACCGCGCTCGGTCCGGCCGCCGACGCCTTCGACCTGGCAGGCACCGTGGCCCCGTACCACCTCGGTGCCGAGCGCATCGGGCGCGCCGCGCAGGCCGCCGCCACGCTCGCCGCCTTCGACGGGACCGCGCTCACCGCCGCCCACGTCCGTCTCGCCGCCCGGCAGCAGTCGGCGTCGGGCCTCGAACAGCACGCTCGCCGGATCCGGCCCGCGGTGACCTGGCAGGACCTGGTCCTGCCCGGCGCCCCCCTCGCCCAGCTGCGGGAGCTCGCCCTGCGCGCCCGCCACCGCGACCGGGTCCTCGGCGACTGGCGGCTCAGCGCGGGCGGCGGCCGTGGCCGCGGGGTCGTCGGTCTGTTCGCGGGAGAGTCCGGCACCGGGAAGACGCTGTCCGCCGAAGTGGTCGCCGCCGATCTGGGAGTGGACCTCTACGTGGTCCAGCTCTCCTCGATCGTGGACAAGTATGTCGGCGAGACCGAGAAGAACCTAGAGCGGATCTTCACCGAGGCCGACCGCACGGACGCCGTGCTCCTCTTCGACGAGGCCGATGCCGTCTTCGGCAAGCGCTCCGAGGTCAAGGACTCCCACGACCGGTACGCCAACATGGAGAGCGCCTACCTGCTGCAGCGCCTGGAGTCCTTCGACGGCATCGCCCTGCTGACGACCAATCTGCGGGCCAACATCGACGACGCGTTCACCCGGCGCCTCGACCTGGTGGTCGACTTTCCCTTCCCCGACCCCGGGCAGCGCCTTGCCCTGTGGCGGCACGGCCTGTCGCACGTGCCGCGCGCCGATGCCATCGAAGTGGACGGCCTCGCCAGGGACTTCGAGCTTTCGGGTGGCGCCATCCGCAGTGCGGTGGTCACCGCCGCCTACCTCGCGGCCGGACGGGACGAGCCGGTCGCGACGGGCGACCTGGTGGAGGGCGCCCGCCGCGAGTACCGCAAAGCCGGCCGTCTCGTCCCGGGCGAAGCGAGCTGGTGACCGCCGACTTCACCGGGTGAACCGGGTGAACCGGGTGCCGGTCCTGACCGTCACCCGGTGAAGTCGCCAGTGAAGCCGACGGTGAAGTCGGGGGCCGTCACACCTTGAAGCGGACCGCTTCCAGCTGTTGGTACTGCTCGATCGGGCTCCCGTGGTACTTCCACCCGCCGGGGTCGGTGCACACCGGCCCCATCCACTGCCTGTCCTTGACATAGGCGTCACTGCACACGGAGCCGTCGAAGACCTTGAAGGTGTAGCCCTCCAGCGGGGGGTCTTCACTCTTGGAGCTGCCGAAGTACATGTTCTTCCCGTCGTCCACTTCCGCCCACGGGATCTCCTTCCGCCAGCCTTCGCCCACCCAGGCTCCGGTGCCGGTGACGCCCTGAGTGTCGCTCACCGCGATGTTCAGAGCCTTGATGGGCTTGCCCTTGCCGACCGTGCCGGCTTCGACGCCGTCACACACCGGGTCCTGCCAGCCGTCTCCCTTGACCAGGGCGCGGTAGCAGATGTGGCGGCCCTCGCTGCGCGCGGCGAGCTTGCGCACCGCGTCGGCCGCGGTCTCCTTCTTGGGTTTCGCGGGCTTGTCTCCGCCGCCACCACCGCCGCCGCCCTTCTCGTCGTCCGAGCCGCCGCCACCGGGCTTCTCGGCGGACTCGGACGGCTTGTCCTCGGGCTCGGGCGACGGGCTGCTGATCGGAGGAGGTGAACTGGACGGCGCGATGTTCCCCGCCGCCTCCGGCTTCTCCTTCGCGGCGGTCTGCAGCTGCGGCCGGTACGACAGCCAGATCACCACGAAGGCGATCGTCACGGCGAGGAGCAGGGCGAAGGTGGTGGCCAGCCAGCCCGGCAGGATCCCGCGCTGTACGAAGGTGCCGTTCACGTCCATCGGCTCGGTGCCGGAGCGCCGTACGGCCAGCGAGTAGGGCTGCTCCTGCTTGGAACCGAACCAGGTGATCTGCCGGGGCCGCAGCGTCGTCTTCACGAACGCGGCGCGGCCCGGCTCGATCTGGATGTTGCTCGGCTGGAGGTCGTACGACAGCCGGTCCCCGCTGTCGCTGCCACTGAGCGACGCGGTGACCTTGGTGTTGCCGAGGTTGTCCACCGCAAGCCGCGGCCGTCCCCGGAAACGCCCCTTCACCGTCGGCGGCACAAGATCGGCGCGCACCTCGGTGAAGGGAGTGATGGTGAGGTTGCCCTCGGGGACGGTGACGGCGTCGGGATGTTCTGTCGGAGTGATCCGCACCGCGTACGGATTGGGTCCTGCGGTCGCGTCCGGCGTACGTGGTGGCGCGAACGTCAGCTCCACCGTGCCCGTCGTCCCCGGGTACAGCCGCAGCGACGGCGGCTCCACTCTGGTCCAGGGGGTGAGGTCACCGACCGGTTCGAAGCGGTACTCGTCGACGATGTCACCGGTATTGCGCACTTTCAGCCGCACCGTTGTACTGCTGCCGGGATCGACGGTTGCGGAGGCGGGTTCTAGGGAAGTCCAAAGGCTCACGCCACGACGCTAGGAGAGACCGCACGGCTCGTCAGGAGCCCGCCGGGCAGACCTTGTTGCCTGGAGGGGCAGCGGCATGTGCTGCCCGGCCCGCCGGACTCCGTTCCCTCGAAGCGAACTTCACGCCCAGTTCATGACGACCGTCGGCCGTGTCCGTCCGTCGTGGCCCAAGCGGCCCCGCCACTGGTGGAACCAGGAGCTGACCCACCACCCCTACCCGGCCACCTCACGCCCGGACAGGGCCACAGGGGCAGTCGTACGGGCACCGACGCGGGCGGGGTGTCCGGGCAGCGACTTCCGTTCACGCCGAAGTGCCCTTGCGGGCATCGACGTTGCCCGGCAACCGGCACCGGAGGCCATTTCGGCGGCGACCCGAACCGGCCAGGCTGAAGAGGTTCCGTCACGTACCCCGAGGAGAGCAGAGCATGCCGTCCTACTTGTCGCCCGGCGTCTACGTCGAGGAGGTCGCCAGCGGTTCGCGTCCGATCGAGGGGGTGGGCACCTCCGTGGCGGCCTTCGTCGGACTCGCGCCGACCGGATCCCTCAACGAGCCCACGCTGGTGACCAACTGGACCCAGTACGTCGCCGCCTTCGGCGACTTCACCGACGGGTACTACCTCGCGCACTCCGTCTACGGCTTCTTCAACAACGGCGGATCCGCCGCGTACGTGATTCGCGTGGGCGGCTCCGCGGACGGCCCGTCCGAAGACGGCAGGGCTCCCGCCGCGGTTACCGGCGGGGCACCCGCGGCGGCGCTGCCCGCCGCCGAGGCGAAGCAGCTCGGCGCGTTCTCCGTGGCCGCCACGGCGCCCGGCGCGAACGGCCAGCTGTCCGTGGAGGTCGCCGACCCCGAGGGCGAAGGCCCCGCGGAGCGCTTCAAGTTGATCGTCAAGAGCGGTGACAAGCCGGTCGAGACCTTCGACGTGAGTGCCAAGAAGGGCAACCGGTCGTACGTCGTCACCCAGGTCAAGGAGCGCTCCAAGCTCATCACCGTGACGGAGAACGCGTCCGGCGCGCAGCTCACCCGGCCTGAGAACCAGACCGTCGCACTGCCCGCGCCTCCCGCCGCGGCGGCCCCCGTGCCCGCGCCCGTGGAGCAGCACACGTCCTCGCACCCCGGTCCGGCCCAGTACCTCGGCGACTCCGCCGACCGCACCGGCTTCGGCGGCCTTGAGGCCATCGACGAGATCTCCATGGTGGCCGTCCCCGACCTCATGGCCGCCTACCAGCAGGGCGCGATCGACCTGGAGTCCGTCAAGGCCGTGCAGCTCGGGCTCATCGCCCACTGCGAGCTGATGGGCGACCGGGTCGCGGTCATCGACCCGCCCCCGAGCCTGAATGCCCGTCAGATCCGCGTGTGGCGCCAGGAGACGGCCGGTTACGACTCCAAGTACGCGGCCCTGTACTATCCCTGGCTGAAGACCTTCGACCCGGCGTCGGGCAAGGCCCGCATGATGCCGCCGAGCGGCCACATCGCCGGCATCTGGGCCCGCAACGACTCCGAGCGCGGCGTGCACAAGGCCCCAGCCAACGAGGTCGTACGCGGCGCCGTCGACCTGGAGCTGCAGATCACCCGCGGTGAGCAGGACCTGCTCAACCCCATCGGCGTCAACTGCATCCGCTCCTTCCCCGGCCGCGGCATCCGCGTCTGGGGCGCGCGCACCCTCTCCTCGGACCCCGAGTGGCGCTACCTGAACATCCGCCGGTACTTCAACTACCTGGAGGAGTCGGTCCTGATCGGCACCCAGTGGGTGGTGTTCGAGCCGAACGACCACGCGCTGTGGGCCCGGATCCGGCGCAACATCTCGGCGTTCCTGATCACCGAGTGGCGCAACGGCGCGCTCTTCGGCCAGCGGCCCGAGGACGCGTTCTACGTCAAGTGCGACGAGGAGACCAACCCTCCGGAGTCGGTCGACCTGGGCCGGGTCGTGTGCGAGATCGGCGTCGCGCCGGTCAAGCCCGCGGAGTTCGTGATCTTCCGGTTGTCCCAGTTCTCCAGCGGCAGCGGGGAGTTGGACGAGTAGTCCGCCGTCCGCACCCCCGCCCTCGTACGCCATCGCCACGAAGCCAGCTTTAGAAGGACAGCGATTCCATGAGTCTCATGCAGGGTGACTCCCTCACTTCACACAACTTCGGTCTGCAGATCGACGGCGTGATGGTCGAGTACCTCCAGGAGGTCAGCGGTCTGACCCTCGAACAGGACATCATCGTCAGCCAGCAGAACACCGCGCAGGGAAAGATCGACATCAACATCCTGCCGGGCGTGAAGAAGAACGGGCAGTGCACCGTGGTGCGCGGCATGACCCAGTCGTCCGCGTTCACCCAGTGGATCAACGACTCGATCAATGGCCAGATGAGCACGGCCCGCAAGAACGCCTCCATCATCATGATGGATTACCAGGACAACCCGGTGAAGCGGTACAACCTGCGCAACGCCTGGTGCAACAAGATCGACGCCAGCAGCCTGAAGGCCGGCGAGGCCGCCGTGCTCACCGAGACCGTGACCATCGTCTTCGAAGAACTGGTCATCGAGTAATGCGGCGCAAGGCTGTTGGTGCGCCGGACACGGGCACGGTCGTCGCGGCGCCCCCGGCCATCCAGACCGCGGCGGGGGGAGCGGAGTCCCCCGCTCAGGCTCCCCCCGCCGCTCAGACCGACACCGCACCGCGGGTCCTGCGCACGGAGTTCCCCTTCCAGTTGCCCCGCGGGTACGTGGACGAGGCGGGGACCGTGCACCGGGACGGCGTGATGCGCCTGTCGACGGCGCGGGACGAACTGATCCCGCTGCGAGATGTCCGCGTCCAGGAGAACCCGGCCTACCTGTCGGTGGTGCTTCTGGGCCGGGTCATCACGCGCCTGGGCACGCTGCCGTCGGTGCACGACGGGACGGTGGAGAACCTGTTCGCCTCCGACCTGGCGTTCCTCCAGGACTTCTACCGACAGATCAATGCCGAGGGGCACACCCGCGCCGCCGTGGAGTGCCCGCACTGCTCCGAGCCGTTCGAAGTGGAACTCGGCGGGAGCCGCCTGGGGGAATCGTGACGTACGCGACCGACCGACTGCACGAGGAGATCGCGTACGTCGCCTATCACTTCCACTGGAACCTGGAGACGATCCTGGATCTGGAGCACCATGACCGCCGCCTCTACGCGGACCAGATCGCGTCCTTCGTGACGCTCGCCGGGGCGGAGGGCTGAGCGGTGGGATTCTTCGACAGGCTGCGGGGCCGGGACGGGGACGGGGGCGTGCTCGCTGACGCTGCCGATGTCGGTGGCGAGGGTGGGGGTGGTGACGGCGGTGCCGTCACGGTTCCGTCGGTCAGCGACGCCGTGTCCGGTGGCGCATCGGACGGCGCATCGGACGGCGCGTCCGACGGCGCCGGACGTGCCGCGGGTGCGTGGTCCGGGCTGCCGCCGATCCAGCGGTCCGTGCGCGACGGCGGGTCCGGCGTCGCGGATTCCGCGTTCGGCATGCGGCTGCCCACGTGGCAGAACCCGTCGTTCGCTGCGACGTCGTCCCGCATCGGCGTCCTGGACGGGGCGTCGTCGAGCAGCCTGCTCTCCTCCACCTTCTCCTCGTCGCCCGCGGCACTGAGCGAGACGGCACGGCCGGTCACGGGGCTCGAGGGTGCCGTCGGCGCGGCGCCCTGGACACCCGCGTCGCCGTCCTCGTCGGCGCGCCGCCTGCCGGTAGCGCCGCTGCGTGAGGTGCGGCGGGCGGAGTCGACGCCCGTCTCGCCCGCACTGCCTGCCGCTCCGGAAGTCCCCGGAGCGGAGGCGCCCAGATCAGGTGCGTCCGGCGGCCCGAAGGGGCCTGCCGCATCCCGTCGATCGGTGGGGACCGTGGGATCGGCGGCATCGGCGGGTTCGGCAGGGTCGACCGCCGGGCGTACCGCCCCCGTGGGTCCCGGTAGGCGGCCGGGGCCCACGGCATCTTCCGTGCCCGCAAAGGGCGTTGGAGGCGCGGGGCAGACTCCGGTGACGGCGCCCGTACCCGTACCCGTACCGGTGCAGCGTGCTGCGGCGTCCGGCGCACGAGGCTCTGGAGGGCCCGGGGTGCCTGTACCTGTCGCACAGGCGCTGGCACGGATTCCTGGAGAGCAGGGTTCCGGTCGGCAGCGTCCCGTCTCCCGGACCGTGCAGCGCGCGCACTCCGCGCAGGAGGGGAACGGGGCGTCGGCAGCCACGCCGCCCCGTGTGCCGAGCGCTGCCACACCGTCGCCGACCCCGGCCCATGGGGTACGCGTGACGCCCGTCCCGGCCGCCGTGCCCCTGGCGGCCACGCGGCCCCCTGCCCTGACCAGGGCGCCGGTCGCGCCTTCGGCCGTGCAGCGCCGCGTCCTGCCTGTGGCCCGTCGGGAGCCTGCGCCGGCGCGGGCCGCCGCGAGTGACGGGGCGCGGGGGGCGCCTCCGGGCGGGGGCGACGGGGAACGAGGGGGAGGCGAAGCGGCCTCCCCTTCAAGGCCGTTCACGAGCTCCTCGTCCACGCCTGAGCCGGGCGCTTCGTCGGCTCCCGCAACAGCGGGTGCTGCTTCGTCGGTTGCTGCGACTTCACCTGCCGCCTCGTCGGGTACCGCGTCATCGGGTGCTGCCTCGTCGGGCATTGCCTCGTCGGGCATTGCCTCGTCGGGCGCTGCCTCGTCGGGTGCTGCTTCGTCGGGTGCTGCGTCATCGGGTGCCGCATCAACGGCTGCCGCCCTGTCCGATGCTGCGACACCGGCTGCCGCGAAGCCGACTGACCGGAGCGGGCCGTCCGATGCGCGGCCAGTGGCACAGCGAGCGACTCGGAGTGCGCACAGCCCGACGCCGTCCGCCTCACGCCCCTCCCCGGCCGCCCCACCTTCTACAGCACCTCAGCCTCGTACAGCGGTGAACAACACTCGTACGGACAGCGGTGTATCGCGTACTGATGCAAGCAACTCGCCCCTGGCTGCATCGGATTCGCGTGCCACCGCGAGCGCACCCCGCACTGATGCGCCCAACTCCCCTATCCAAAAGCCGATTTCAGCTCCGCCCCAGACGCCCGTGATCCCCCAGCGTCCAACAGTGCAGCGCAGCGCCACCCCCAAGGCACCCCGTGCGGGTCTCGGCGCCCCGGTCGCCTCGACGCATCCGAGCCCGACGTCCGCCCCCGACGTCCCCAGCGCTCCTGCCGGACCGCGCGCGAACCCGGCCTCCACGCAGCCCACGCACGAGGTCCAGCGCTCAACGGCTCCCGTCACCAACCCCACGCCACGCGGCCACAACCCGCTCGGCGCACCCGTCACTGCACCCGCCGCTCCCACCGCGCCGCGTGCTTCCACGCAGCCCTCGCACGAGGTCCAGCGCTCCACCACTCCCGCCACCAACCCCACGCCACGCGGCCACAACCCACTCGGCGCGCCCGCCACCACCCCCAACGCGCACGCCACTCCCGCCGAGCCGCCGCCCGCTTCCACGCAGCCCGCACACAAGGTCCAGCGCTCCACCGCTCCCGTCACCACCCCCGCGCCACGCGGACGCAGCCCGCTCGGCGCTCCGCTCACCGCCCCGCCTCCGGAGGCCGTACCGCTCACGAACTCCCGGCAGCGGGGACCTGCTGCCGCGTCGCGCCACAGCGACCGCACAGCTCCGCCCTCGGTTCAGCGGGCCGCTTCCGCCGACTCGCCCTCGGCGTCGGCCGACGCGTCACGCCCTCACGTCCCGACGTCAGCGCAATGGACCTCCGCATCCGCGCCGTCGACGAATCCCGCGCCGCCCGCAGACGCTCCGAAGCCGACTCCCGAGTCGCCCGGGTCCACCGGTCCGACGGCGCCACCGGTCCAGCGAGCCGCCACGCCCAACGCACCCACCGCGTCCGCCACGCCCACCGTGCCGCCGGTCCAACGAACCACCCCGTCCACTCCGCCCCCCGCCTCCGGTCCGCCCACCGGTCGGGTAGCGCCACCGGTGCAGAGGGCTGTCCCCAGCTCGCCTGTCGCCCCCTCGAAGCAGACCCCCGGAGCTCCTCGCACCAGCACCCCCGAAGTGCCGCCTGTTCAGCGAGCCATCACCCCCAACTCGCCGGCCGCGTTCGCACCGGCGCAGGACACGGCGACGCCTCCCGAGGCTGCCCCGAAGCAGACTCCCGTGACTTCCCGCTCCGACGCCGCCACTCCCCCGCCGGTCCAACTGGCCACCCCGCCCCGCGAAGCGGCACCGCACACGAGCACCCCGCCGCAGGCATCGGAAGCCCCCCGGCCGAGCACCCAGCCGCACATGCCGATCCAACGGGCCCTCGAATCAACCACGTTCACCCCGGCCACCCTGGCCACCCCCGCCAAGCCTCTACGCCGTCTCACCTCACCCAACACAAGCACCAGCACCACCCCCGCCACGTCTTCACCCCTCCCCGTGGCCCGCCTCGTAGCCCCGTCGACGCCGGGCCGCGTAACTCCGCCCTCATCCAGGCCTGTTGCCCTGCCACCTGGCGGCGGCCCCACTGTGCAGCGGGATTTCCGCTCGGCGACCCAGACGCTCGCCGCCGCGGCCGCCTCCACCGTCGCAAACGCCATGGGTCGGATCCGGCCGAGCGGCCAGAGCCAGCAGGAGCAGCAGCACGACAGCATCGCGGACGACCCGCTGCCCTTCCCGCCCGACAGGACCACGGCCTCGGCGACCTCCGCCACCAGCAGCGCGCCGCCGCCACCCGAGTACGCGCGGGTGCCCGAGGGGACGTTCGACCCGAAGGACCTCACGGACTTCCAGATCGACGAACTCGTGCACCGCATGATCGGCCGCATCACGCGCCTCGTCCGCACCGAACTCCGCATGGACCGCGAACGGATCGGCAGGCTCCGCGACGACCGCCGCTGACCCGCGCGCAGCAGTGACAACAGCAAGAGCAGCAGCACCGACAGAAAGGCCCACCCGCGATGCCCCGCCAGGACCCGGGTTCCACGATCTGGTTCAGCCTCTCCATCGACGGCCAGAGCCTCGGCTACTTCAACGGATGCGAGGGGCTTTCGACGCAGGTGGAGGTCGAGCATCGCCAGGAGGGCGGCAACAACGGCTTCGTCTGGCAACTGCCGTCCCGCGTCACCTTCTCCACCATCCGGCTCACCCGTCCGCTCACCCCGGACACCACGAAGGTCGCCAAGTGGATCTCCTCCGTGCAGACGGGGATCAAGCGGCCCACGGCCGAGATCGCGGCGCTGCGCGCGGATGGTTCGGAGGTCGCGCGGTGGGGTCTTGTCGATGTGCTTCCCGTCAGTTGGCAGGGCCCCCGGCTCGACCCGAGCAGCCCGGCCGTCGCCACGGAGGTCCTGGAGATCGCCCACCACGGGTTCACGGACTGAGCGGCCTCAAAGAGCAAGGGGCCCGGGGTCCGAGTGACCCGGGAGTCCGGAGAGAGTAGCGGGAGACACCCACATGCCCCAGAGCAAGGGCGCAGGCAAGAGCCTCGTACGCGCCAGCCTCGCCATTCACGAGCCCCCCATCGGCACCAGCACCTCGCCGGGCGGGCTCATGAAGACGTTCGAATTCGACTTCAACCCGTCGCAGCTGACCATCGGCCGCCGGGCCAACTGGACGGTGACGCCGACGGCGGACAACCGCGACGGCGCGATGCCGGAGTTCATGGGTTCGGAACAGCGTGAGATGAGCGTGGAGATCTTCCTCGACTCCTCCGACCGGCCGACGAGCAACGTGGTCCTGAAGAAGGTGCAGACGCTCCTCGACTGCTGTGGGGTGACGTCCATGAGCAAGAACGCCGACCAGCCGTCGCCGCCGTGGGTGATCTTCCAGTGGGGGTCGTTCAAAACGGCTCGGTTCGTCGCCTACGTGGCTTCCGTCGACGCCTCGTACACCCTCTTCGGCACCTCGGGCATACCCATCAGGGCCACCTGCCAGCTGCGGCTGCACGAGATCCCGAGCGATGCCCTGGCGCAGAACCCGACCTCCGGTGCGCTCACCGCGCAGAGAGTGCACCGGGTCGTCGCCGGTGACTCGCTGCAGTCGCTCGCCTGGCGCGAGTACGGCGACGCCACGGTGTGGCGGACCATCGCCGAAGCCAACGGGATCGACGACCCGGCCGCGCTCGCGTCCGGCACCGAACTCGTGCTGCCCGCGGCGCAGGAGGTGGGTCGCTGATGGCCAACACCGCCTTTTCCAGTGTCATGAAGGTGAAGCTCGGCGGGGCCAAGATCCCCGACGAGTACAGCCGGATGTTCGTCGACGGCTGGGTCGACCAGGGCGCCGGGGTGCCCGCCGCGTTCCGGCTCACCTTCCGCGACCCGCACCGCCTGCTCCTCAAGGAGCTCAACGTGAAGTTCGGCACCCCGGTGGTGCTGACCCCGGTGGCCGACGGGCAGGGCTCCGGCGACCCGCTCCTCACCGGTGAGGTCACCGCCCTGGAGGCCGACTACGACGGCACAGGATCCTTCACCGTCATCCGCGGCTACGACCTCGGGCACCGCTTCATGCGCAGGCGCCGCGTGGTCGCGTACACGAACGAGACCGCGTCCTCGATCGTCAGGAAGCTGGCGGGGCTCGCGGGCGTTCCGGTCGGGAAGATCGAATCCACCCGCGCGAGCTACGAGTTCATCAGCCAGGCCAACGTCTCCGACTGGGACTTCATCACCCGGCTCGCGGACGAGAACAAGATGGTGATGTCCCTCGACGCCAAGGGCAAGTTCAACTTCGTCTCGCCGAAGCCCTCGTCGGGCGCGCCGTCGCCGAGCGGCGGCCGGAGCGCGAAGAACCCTCTCGTCCTGAAGTCCGGGACCGACATCCTGCGCCTGCGCACCTCCGTGACCGCCGCCGACCAGGTGGCCGAGGTGGAGGTGCGCGGCTACGACGTCGCCAACGCGCGGGAGATCGTGGAGACTTCGCGCCGCGCCGACAATCCGGTCTTCTCCATCGGCAGCTCGCCGAAGAAGGCCGCGGCCGCCTTCAAGAAGACCAAGCTCGTACAGACCTCGGTGCCCTACGACAAGCAGCCCGAGGTCAAGCACGCCGCCGACGCGCTCTTCGACGACGTGTCCTCCTCGTTCTCCGAACTGGAGGTGATCGTCCACGGCAACCCCAAGCTGCGTCCTGGCGTGCCGGTGGCGCTCGCCGACGTCGGCTGGCCCTTCCAGGGCAAGTACACGACGACCTCCGTGCGGCACGTGTTCGGCAACGGGCAGCGTTACGAGTCCTGGGTGACCGTCAGCGGCCGCCAGTGGCGCTCCCTGTACGGGCTCACATCGGGCGGTACGGAGAGCGAGCCGCGGCTGCCCGGAGTGGCCAACGCCGTCGTCACGGACGTCGACAAGAAGGACGACCAGGCCCGCGTGAAGCTGAAGTTCCCGTGGCTGGACGACACGTACGTCAGCGACTGGACGCGCTGTGTGCAGCTCGGCGGGAAGCGCGGCGGTGGCATCTTCCCGATGGACGTGGGCGACGAGGTCCTCGTCGGCTTCGACCGGGGCGCGCTCGACCACCCCTTCGTGATCGGCGGGCTCTACAACGGCAAGGACAATCCGACCCGGAACAAGGCACCGCTGTACTCCGGGGCGCGCAACCAGGCGAGCCGCCACACCATCTCCGACCGCACCGGCAACCGCGTCGACCTGCTCAGCCAGCGCGTGGGCACCCACCGAGGCGTGAAGGTCAGCACGGGCGACGACAAACTGACCGTCCATCTCGACCGCGCGAAGACCGAGATCACCGTGGACAGCAAGGGCTCGGTGACCATCAAGGGCAGCCGCTCCGTGTCCGTCCGGGCTGGGACCGACCTCACGCTGAGCGCCAAACGCAATGTGTCCATCCAGAGCGGCGGGATACTCAGCCTGCGGGCCGGGAGCGCCGTCAACGTGAACGCGGGCGGCGGCGGGTTCAGCGTCAACGCATCGATGTTCAACGTGCGGGCGGCCGGTATGGCGTCCCTCATCGCTACGGGCGGGGTCACGATGAACACCCCTGGGGCGATGGCGCTCACTTCCGGCGCCCTGATGACCCTGACCTCCAGCAACCTCACAGCGAACATGCCCCTGATCGGGCTGAACGGGACGGTCCTGATCAAGGGGAAGCCCTTGCCCTTCTGATGACCCCTGTGACCCCTGTGACCCCGCATCCCGAGAGAGGACAGGTGCTTTCCTGATGGCCGAACAGTTCGTCGGCTCCGGCTGGGCGTTCCCGCTGCGCATCGGCCCCACCGGGGGCATCGCCCTGGTCAGTGGGGAGCGCGAGGTCGAGGAGGCCATCCGGCTCGTCCTCGCCACCGCACCCGGCGAGCGTCCGATGCGCCCGGAGTTCGGCTGCGCCATCCACGAACTGGTGTTCGCGCCGGTCAACGAGCAGACCGCGGGCCGCATCCAGCACGAGGTCTATCTGAGCCTTGACCGCTGGGAGCCGCGCATCGAGGTGCACGAGGTCGAGGTCACCGCGGGCGATGACCAGTCCGTGCTGTACATCGACGTGCGCTACGGGATCCGCGGCACCAACAACCCACGCAGCCTCGTCTTCCCCTTCTACGTCATTCCCTCCCACGAGGAGCCGGGAGCCGCGGAGACGTCCGACGGCCCCGGCGCCTTCCCCGAAAGCGACCGCTGATGCCCCTGCAGAGCCCCAACCTCGACGACCGCCGCTTCCAGCAGTTCGTCGACGACGCCAAGCGCTACATACAGCAGCGCGCCCCGGAGTGGACCGACCACAACGTCTCCGACCCCGGCGTCACCCTGGTAGAGACGGTCGCGCACATGGCGGACCAGATCGTCTACCGCCTCAACCGCGTCCCGGAGAAGAACCACCTGGCCTTCCTCGACCTGGTCGGCATCACGCTGTTCCCGCCGTCCGCCGCGCGCACCGACGTCACCTTCTGGCTGTCCGCGCCTCGCGACGAGGTGGTGGCCGTGCCGGTCGGCACCGAGGTGACGACGCTGCGCACCGAGACCGAGGACGCCGTCGTCTTCGCCGCCGAGCACGACCTGCGCATCGTCCCTTGCATGCTGCGGCATCTGATGGTGCAGCGCCGCGGCGAGCCCGTCACCGACCGCACCGCCGACCTCGCCGAGGGCACCGACGTGCTGTGCTTCGCCGAGGCCCCGGCCGCCGGTGACTGCCTGCTGTTCGGTCTGACCGCCGCGGTGCCGCACTGCGCGGTCGCCATCGAGCTCGACAGCCGTGTCGACGGCGTCGGCGTCGACCCCCGCCAGCCCCCGCTGGTCTGGGAGGCGTGGACGGCGGACGGCTGGCAGCCGTGCGAGGTGCACCGTGACGGCACCGGCGGCCTCAACCGGCCCGGCGACGTGGTCCTGCATGTCCCCGGCGGGCACGTCCTGTCCCGCAACGGCGGCCACGAGGCGGGCTGGCTGCGCTGCCGCGTCACCGAACCGCTGGCCGACCAGCCCTTCTACACCACCTCGCCGACGGTGCGCTCCAGCGACGCCTGCACGATCGGCGGCACCACCGGTGTCGTACACGCGGACACGGTGTACGACGAGGCGCTCGGTGAGGCCACCGGGCTGCCCGGTCAGCGGCTGCGTCTCGCCCACGCGCCCATCGTCGGCGACGACCCGCCGGTGCTTCTTCAGACCGCCGAGCACAACGGCTGGGAGGACTGGCAGGTGGTGCGGCACTTCGCCGAGTCCCGCCCCGACGACCGGCACATCACCCTGGACGCGGCCACCGGCGACATCGCGTTCGGCCCCTCCGTCCGCGAGGCCGACGGCTCCCTGCGCCAGTACGGCAGGGTCGCCCCCAAGGGCGCCGTCATCCGCGCCCGCCGCTACCGCACCGGCGGCGGCCGGGCCGGCAACGTGGCCCGCGGCGCCCTGAGCGTGCTGCGCACCTCCATCCCGTACGTCACCGAAGTCATCAACCGGGAGGCCGCGCACAGCGGGGTCGACGGCGAGACGGTCGAGGAGGCGAAGGTCCGCGCCCCCATCACACTGCGCGCCCAGGAGCGCGCCGTGACCCTGCGCGACTACGAGGAACTCGCCCGCCGAGCCGCGCCGGAGACCGCCCGCATCATGTGCCTTGAGGGCAAGCGCGACGACTACGGGGCGCACGCGGTGCGCGTCCTGGTCGTGCCGCAGGCGGTGCCCGACCCCGGCGGGCGGCTGCGGTTCGAGCAGCTCGTCCCCGGCGACGCGCTGCTCGGCCGCATCACCCGCCATCTCGACGAACGCCGTCTCATCGGCACCCGTCTCGCCGTCGGCCCGCCGTACTACCAGGGCATCACGGTGGTGGCCACGGTGCACGCGTTCCGCGGTGTGGAGACCGACCGGGTGCGGCGCGCCACCCACGACGCCCTCTACCACCACCTCGACCCGCTCACCGGTGGCGCGGACGGCAAGGGCTGGCCCTTCGGCCGCCCCGTCCAGGCGGGCGAGATCTTCGCGGTCCTGCAGCGGGTGCCCGGCGTGGAACTGGTCGACGAGGTCGTCCTGCACCAGGCCGATCCACTGACCGGCAAGCGCGGCGAACGGACCGACCGCATCGACCTGGAGCCGTCCGCCCTGGTGTTCTCCTTCGACCACCGCGTACGGGTCATCGGGGACGCCACATGAGGGGCTCCGTCGACGGCCTCGGCTCCTCCGCGCCCATCGGGATGATGCTCCCGGCCGTCTTCGCCGACGACGACCTGGCCCAGCGGTTCGTCGCGGGCCTCGACGATGTCCTTGCGCCGATCCTGAACGTCCTCGACTGCCTGGACACGTACTTCGACCCCGCGCTCACCCCGGTCGACTTCGCCGAGTGGCTCAGCATCTGGGTGGGCGCGGAGACGGACGGCATCGAGTCCGAGGCACGGCTGCGCGCCGCCGTCGCGGCCGCGGCAGCGCTGCACCGGGTACGGGGCACGCGACAGGGCCTGTCGGAGGCGGTGCGCCTCGCGTTCGGCACCGCACCGGAGATCACCGAGAGCGGCGGCGCGGCGTGGAGCGCCCGCCCCCGCGGTCCGGTCCCCGGCAGTCCCCGCCCCCACCTCCACGTGGCGCTCCAGCTGGCAGAGCCGACCCCGGCGGACACCCACCGCCTGGACACGCTCGTGGCCGCAGCCCGCCCCGCCCACATGCCCTACACCGTCACCGTCACGGCCGCCGAAAGGACTCTGGAGTCATGACCAGGCAGAACTGCACCGAGTGCGACGCCCGCGTGGAACCGGGCCAGTCGTTCTGCGACGCCTGCGGCGCCGTCCTCAGCTGGGATCCGGCCGGGGCGCGCTCGGGGGCGGCTTCGGCCGCCGACTCGGGTGCCCACGCCAACTCCGGGGCCGGGGCGCAGTCCGACGCCGGCCACGGCTGGGACGGCTTCGCGCGTTCGGACCGTACGGCACCCGCCGCGTCCGGCCCCGGGGGCGCCCCCGGGGCCGGTCCGGTACCGCCCCCGGCCGCCGATCCGCGCGCCGACTCCGGCCTTCCCCTCCGCCCCCACCCGGCGGCGCCTTCGGAGCCCCCGGCCGCCGCCTCACCCCAACCTCCCTACCAGTCCCCGGACTTGACGGACACGGCGCCCAACGATCCGGTGCCCGCGTACACCCCGGGGCCGGACACCGTCCGTTCCCTCCTGGTCCCCGTCTCGGACCCCGAGGGCACCCCGCCGCCGCCGGGCGTGCGTCCCGTCCTGCCCGGACGGCCCGACGCCCAGCGCCCGCACGTGCGCGTGCCCAGCGCGCAGCCCCAGACCGGAAACGGCCCGCCGTGCCAGTGGTGCGCCACCCCGAACCGCCCCGACCGGCACTTCTGCGCCCGCTGCGCGATGCCGCTCGCCGAGACCGCGGACCAGACGCAGGCGCCGCTGCCGTGGTGGCGCCGCCTCATGGGTCCCGGCCGCAACCAGACGCCCTGGGCCGGTGAGCGCCCCCGGCTGCGCCGCGTGTTCGACAACATCGGCGGCTGGATCACCGCGGCCCTCGTCGTGACCGCGCTCATCTTCACCGCGGTGTACCTGCCCGACGGCATCCAGGCCACGCGCGACCATTTCGCCAAGCGCGTTCCGGTCGAGCCGGACGAGATCCACGCCTCGAAGTCGTACGAGGGCCATCCGGTGAAGCGGGCCTTCGACAAGCTCAACAACACCTGGTGGGGACCCGGTGTCGCGGAGTCGGGCCAGGGCGAGTGGATCGAAGTACGTTTCGTCCGGCCGACCCGCCTGCTCGACGTCATCATCACGCCGGGCGTGTCGGTCCAGGCCGACCAGCTCTCCAAGTCCGCCCTGCCCCACCGCGTCAAGGCCACGATCACCAAGAAGGACGGCACGACCACGACCCGGGAACTCTCCTTGGACCCGGGCCCGGGTGCCCAGCGCCGGTCCTTCCGCGTCGGTGACGTCACCCGCGTCCGCTTCACCATCGAGTCGTCCCACGCCGCGTCCGCCAAGAAGCAGGTGGCCATCGCCGAGGTCGAGCTCTTCGGCCCGTCCGACGGCAGCCGGACCTGAGGGCGACTTCTCCGATGTGTCGTAGTTCACCGCGCGGACGGCGCTGGTCCGGAACATTCGGATACGAGTCGTCGTTCTACTGGGTGTGGCTGCGGAGGGGACAGTGTCCCCGGGCCCACCTATAGCCCATGGGGAAGATCGTTCGGCTGAAGTCCCATGGAGCCTTTCGCCGAGAGGCGACCGCCCTCCGCGTGTCACGCTTTACGGCCCCGGCTGGTCTCCCCCGTCCAGCCGGGGCTTTCCCGTGCCCACGGGGCATCGATGTCTACAGGGCATCGGCGAGCTCTTCGACCTGGTCGGCGAGGTGGGGGTCGGGGTGCGGCACGCGCCCCATGCCGAACTCCTCCACGGTGTCGACCCTCAGGCGGCGCACGGCGTCATGCAACTGCTTGGGCAGGCGGGTTCCGCGAGCCGCCGTGGCCGGACGCCGCGCACAGGAAGTGCGCGGGGCGGGCGGCCCGGCGAGGGTGATCGCCTGCTGTTCCCAGAATTCGGCGTCGCGGAGTTCACCGCGACTGAGGTGGTAGAGGTGCAGGCACTGGGCGGCGACGGCGTTGCCCGCGCCGGCGGAGAACTGCCACCAGAACTGGGCGCCGTCGTGGCAGCCGGCCAGGCTGAGCAGGCAGGCGAAGTGCAGCGTCCCCTCCGGATCGGGCCCGTCGGCGACGAACCGGGCCAGGTGTCCGGCGGCGTCGCGCTGGTGCAGGACCTGGGTGGACAGCACGTCGAGTCGGGTGGCCGCGTGCCCGTGGACGGTGGGCAGACGGCCGACCGGGGCGGGGACGGGCCCGAGCATGAGGATCTCGGTGACGTCGCGGACGACTTCCTGGCGAAGGCCGTCCAGGTCGGCGTCGGTGAACACGTCCTCTTCCACTGCGACGTGGGCGAGGATGTCGTCGATTCGGCTTGGCACAGTGCTACTCCGTCTCGTTGGTGATCGGCAGGCCGAGCTTGATGGCGATGCGCTGATACGCCAGCCGGCGGTGGGATCGGACGGTGTCAGGCTTGATGCCCATGATCTTGGCTATGTGCGGCGAGGTGTAGCCCAGAACGTAAGAGAGCACGAAGACGTCGTACTGGCGCTCCGGAAGTCCGGCTATCGCGGAGTAGAGCCCCAGAGGGGATTCCATCGCCGCGAACTTGCAGCGCGCGGCCTCCAGCGTGGCGCGCGCGGTGTCCTGGAGGGCGGCCGCCTGCGCGGACGGCGACCCGGCGGGCCGCCCCGCAAGCCGCAGCTGCGTCCCCACCCGCTGCTTGAGCAACTTCCACGCATACGCCTCGGGGCTCTCTTCTTTGGCGACGTGCGGCCAGTTCAGGGCCAGGTGGCCAAAGCAACGGCGCACCACGCTCTTGGCGGCCTGCTTGTCCCCGAGCGTCCGGAGGGCATAGCGCAGGTGGGGCCTTTCGCAGACGGCGAAGAGCGCCTCCAGGTCCGGCGGTATCTCGTAGGACAGGCCGGCGAGGTCGTCCAGATTGGGGTAGCCGGCCAGGGCGTCAGGGGTTCCTTTCGGCTCGTCCGCGTCCTCGGACGGCTGCGATCCCGTGTGTTCGCTCATCGCTGGGACCCCTCGTCACTGGATGCGGCGGTCAACGAGGGGGCAGCGTCGGCAGGGTGGCCGCTCTTGAGCAGTTCATTGGCGCCCACGCGCACACCGGCGCGCAGCAGGCGGCGCGTCAGATGCCGGGCGTCTGGGGCGAAGACCCGTAGCGCGGTGATGACCGCGGTCGCGGCGAGTACATCGTCGAGGGTGAAGGGCACTGTTTCTGTCCTTTGTCCTGCTGGCGGCGGTCCATCCCGCATCAGGTGCGGGCCGCCGGAGAACGCCGATGTCCTCAACCGCAGGATTTCGGATCGGAGGGGGCAAACGCGTATGCCAGAGGCAATCAATTTTCGACGCAAAGTGACTGACTAGTAACCGTAGG
The DNA here is from genome assembly GCF_055570235.1 of Streptomyces sp. NPDC031274. Classification (NCBI taxonomy): domain Bacteria; kingdom Bacillati; phylum Actinomycetota; class Actinomycetes; order Kitasatosporales; family Streptomycetaceae; genus Streptomyces; species Streptomyces sp. NPDC031274. The sequence goes on from NZ_JBVIHP010000015.1 coordinate 207,159, forward strand.
GCAAAACGAGCGTTCGAGAGTGAACGATCGGTAACGAACTCTCACTCTACGTACGGACGCCTGGCCAGCGGAAATCCACTCGCTCACCACCGTCGCAGCGCACGCCTGTTCCCACGAAATCCCTTGCGTGCACCGGTCGTTGACACTCAGAAGTAGCGACCCATGTGACAGAAGTCACCTCTTGTTGTCCAACTCCGTTCACCAGCAAGGCCGCTGATATATGCGGCAGGCCAACTTCGCTCGCTGCGGGCCGGGTTGGCACCTACACCGTTCCTGATGGGCCCGGCGTCGAACATGCCGCCGCGTCCGGGATCGCCACGGCGACCCCGGACGGCGCTCGGCGGCTACCGCGCCTGCTGCGGCTACTGTGGGGGATGGAGCTTGCGGAAGTACGTCCAGCTCGTCTCGTTCGGTTCGCTCCACTTCTCCGGGGCCTGGGCGAACTCCGGGTGGTGGTCGGCGATGTAGGCGCGGGTGCGCTCGGGGACCTCGGTGTACGAGCCGAGCTTGCGACCCCGGCAGTGGTAGGTGAGGCCGCCGGGGCGCTGGCCGCGGGCCATCCACGGAAGCCACGGCGACATCCGGGTCCACGACATGGTGGCCGGGACGCTGGGCGCCTGGCCTGCCAGATCAGCGCGGTCGGCGAAGAACTGGAAGAGCTCAAGGGCCTTGTACGTGTCGCCCGCCGAGTGGACCGGGTACTCGGCCACCGGCAGCGGCGAGGGGTAGGCGAGCGGGATCTCCAGGCTGAAGCAGACCTGCTCGCCGAGATCGGTCGTCGGGATCGGGAAAGGGCGCCATTTCTGGTTCGCCGGGTCGTTCCAGATGTGCACCACCGGCAGGTCCTGCCAGGTCTCCAGGATCTCGCGGGTGACGGGGTCCAGGTAGAAGGCAGCCTCGCGGGTGAGCAGTTGATAGGAGTCGGGGCCACCTTCGGCGTCCTGGACGAGGCGAGCGACGTTGAGCCCTTCGAAGCCGAAGAGGCGCTGGTAGGGCTCATCGGGGGCCCAGGAGTACACGTCGCCGGACCACCAGTACGTGACCTCATCGCCATCGAGCGAGGCCCGGGTGCGGGCGAAGGAACGGAGCAGCTCTGCGGGTGTTGTCATACGGACCACTGTGCGCGACAGCCGCCCCGGCCGGGCGGGAAACACCGCCGCCGCGCAGGATTCGTGCCGCCGCCGGTCGGCGGCCTTCGAGGGCGCTGACCAGGACGTGAGGAAGACAGACAAGGGCCGTCGCCGTCGGCCGCGGCACGGACGACGACACCGGCGGCTTCGTAGGACGAGACCGGCGGCTTCGTAGTTGGGGGCAGGGCCACCTCCCGACCCTCTCCTCGGCAGGAGGAGATCCCAGTCATCACGCATCGCGCCATCACTCGGTCCGGTGGACCGGCTGCTCTGCACCCCTCTCCGGGCTCCGCGCTGAGGGAGAGTGGCCGCGTGCATCGCCGGATCATCACCTTCGTAGCCCTCGCCCTGCTGAGTACCGCCGGGTGCGCCTCCGTGACGCCGGGCGGCGATCCGGATCGGCTACCGCCTCGCCAGTCGCTCGCGCCCACGGGCGGCACGGTCCCGTCGCCGATCGCGTCCCGCTCCCCCGCCGTGCAGCCCTCGGCCCGGGACGCGTTGGTCGAGAGCGGTACGAGCAAGCCCCAGGGCAGGAAGGCCAAGAAGGTCACTGAGGCCAAGGAGGCGACGCGCCGCCGCGAGGAGCCCGCCACCGTCGACCACAGGCGTCCGGCGCCTGCCCCTCCGCGTCCCCCCGTCCACCGGGCGCCGGCGCCGGTCCGGTCCACGGCGCAGCGCCCTCCGCGGCGTCCCGCACCTGTGGCACCGCGTCCCGCGCGGCCACGGCAGACGTACGACGGCAAGGTGGTGTGCCGGATGGCGGACGGCGTGGTCGACCCGGCCACCCTGGCGTTGTGCCGGGATCAGCTCGGGCGCTGAAAGCCCTGTGCAGTACTCCCCCTGTACTCCCCTTTTCCTTGCCTGAAAGCACGGAGTGCGCGGCTTCGGAGGAGCGGCGGGAACGGATGGCACGGGAGTGGACGTCAGCAGAACATCAGCAGGACGTGAGCGTCAGCACACAACCTGTTGATCGCGTGGAGCCTCTTAGGGCACAAACGCAGTATCTGGTGACCTGGTCGACAAGGGGGTAGCGCCGCGCACGCGTGTCTGCAGCGCTCGAGCCCCTGGTCTTCGTGGAAGCAGAAGGAGCTCCAGCCCGTGCAGCAGACCGTCGAGAGCATCCCTGAGACTGAACGGGTGCAGCTGTCCGTTCACACATCGGACCCGATTTCCCGGGCCGGAGTGCTCACCCAGCTCCGTCAGTACCCGGAGATCGAGTTGGTGGACACCGCCCGGCAGGACCGCGGCCAAGTCGCCCTGCTGGTCGTCGGCTCCGTGGACGAGACGACTCTGCTGGAACTGCGCACGCTCGTCCATGTCAAGGGCGTCCGGGCGGTCCTGGTGGTGGACCGGATGCGGGAGGCCGACCTGTTCGACGTCGCCGGATGCGGGGTCACCTCGATCGTATGGCGACGAGACGCGACACCGGCTCGGCTGCTTCGGGCCATACTCGCGGCCCACCGAGGTGACGGGGACCTGCCGGCCGATCTCCTTGGCACATTCCTCACCCGGATGGGGCAGCTCAAGAGCAGCGCACCCGGCCCGGCCGGACTCCCCACGATGGGAATGACGTCGCGGGAGGTCGAAGTCCTTCAGTTAGTGGCCGAAGGTCATGACACCGGGCAGATAGCGGTCAAGCTCGCGTACTCCGAACGGACGGTGAAGAACGTCCTGCAGAATCTGACCTCCCGTCTCCAACTGCGCAACCGCACCCATGTAGTGGCCTACGCGGTGCGTGCGGGCTACATCTGAGGTCGTACACGGCGATGTCGTACGCGGTGATGTCCGTACGCGATGAGGCCGTACGCGGTGATGCCGTACGCGGACGGCAGCCCGCAGTCCCGCGCAGCCGAGCACGACGGGGGCTGGACCACCTGCTCGCCCAACCCCCGTTCCCCCCCTTGCGCCTATCCGACTTGTGCCTATCCGACGGCTACGGCACCGCGCAGCGCCTCACGCGTCAGCGCGATCACTTCCGCCGCGCGCGGGCTGAGGTAGAAGTGGCCCCCGCGGAACGTCTGGATGCGGAACGCGGCTGTCGTGTGGGAGCGCCACACGTCCGCTTCCGCCACCGTCGTCTTCGGGTCGTCGTCGCCCACCAGTGCGGTGATCGGGCAGCCGACGGTCGCGTCCACCGGACCGTACGTCTCGATGGCCCGGTAGTCGCTGCGGATCGCGGGCAGCACCATCCGCAGCAGCTCCTCGTCACCGAGTACTTGGGCGTCGGTGCCGCTCATGGCCTTCATCTCGGCCACGAGCCCGTCGTCGTCCCGCTGGTGGACGTTCTCCTGGCGTCGCGTCGACGGTGCACGCCTGCCGGAGGCGAACAGCATCGCGGGCGTGTGGCCCTGTTCCTCGAGCCTGCGCGCGACCTCGAAGGCGAGGATCGCGCCCATGCTGTGCCCGAAGAACACCACGGGCCGGTCGAACAGCGGCGCCACCACGGGCGCGATGCGGTCGGCAAGGGCGCCGATGTCGTCCACGTTCGGTTCCATCCGCCTGTCCTGGCGGCCGGGGTACTGGAGGGCCGACACATCGCTGTCGCTCGCGAGCGCGGCCGAGACGGGGAAGTAGAAACTCGCCGAGCCACCCGCGTGCGGGAAGCACACCAGCCGTACCGGGGCGTCCGGTGCGGGGTGGAACCGGCGGAGCCAGAGGTCGCTGCCGTCGGTAACAGTCATGTTGATCGTCCGTTCTGCTGTGGTGGTTGTCGTACTCGGCGTTCCGCTGTCTCTGTCGCGCTCAGCGGGAGTTGGTGTCGGCGTTGTGCCGGTCGTCGGCCAGCCAGGTCCGTACGGCGAGCGCCGTCGACTCCGAGTGGTCGTCCATGATCGTGAAGTGGTCGCCGGGGACGTCGGCGTCCTCGTGCGGCAGGGGCCACTGCGGCCGCCAGTCGTCCTCGGTGTCCAGTGCCTGCGACTCCCCGGGCGGGAAGGTGGCGTGCACGTACAGCGTCGGCGCGTCGATCGGTTCGGGCTCCCAGTCGCCGAACACCCGCAAGTAGCCGCCCTGACCGGTGAGTTGCGCGCCGGACATCAGCTCGAACGCCTCGCTGGTGGCCGCGCGCTGCCGCAGTGCCTCCTCAAGGCGGCCCTCGAACGAGGTCGTCGCGGTGTAGGTGTCGACGAGCACCACCGCCATCGGTGTGCCGCCCTCCTTCTCGAGCAGCGCGGCGACCGCGTTGGCCAGCCACCCGCCCGACGAATAGCCGACGAGCACGAACGGGCGGTCGCCCGCCTGCCTCATCACGGCCTCGGCCTGGAAGCGTACGACCGCCTCCCTGGTCGCGGGCAGCGCCTCCCCAGCGGCGAACCCGGGGTTGGGCAACACGGTCACGTCCCGCTCGCCCGCGAACACGGGGGCGAACCGGCCGAAGTAGTGCGGCCCTGAGGGCGCCATCGTCGGCGGGAGGCAGAGCAACGGGATTCCGGGTCCTGTCGCCAGGGTGACCGGCGGCAGTGCGGGCACCTCGTCCGGCGTCTCGAACACCGGCCGCACCCGCGCGGCGGCGTTCACCATCTGCCACCCCTCCTCGTACAGGCCGAGGTCGCAGGCCTGCCGGTACAGGCCGGTGAGCGTGTCCTCCACCGCCAGGGCAGCGGTCGCGGCGGGGGCGTCACCCCCCGTGTCGACCGCGGCACCCGAAGCGAGTTCACGCCGGAGGTACCCGGCGAGCGCCGGTCCTGTCGGCTGGTCGAACACGACGGTGGTGGGCAGGCGAAGCCCGGTCGCGCCCGCGAGCCGGTTGCGCAGTTGCAGCGCGGTCAAGGAGTCGAGGCCGAGCTGGGTCAGGGCGCCGGAGACATCGAGCTCCTCCGGCTCGTAGCCGAGCACGGCCGCCGTCTGGTCCCGGACGAGCAGCAGGAGTTCCTGCCCCTGCTCCTCCTCAGTCAGACCGGCGAGCCGCTGCGCCAACGGCTCCTCGCTCACGGCGGCCGCCTTGGCGGCCCGCGGGCGCACGAGACCGCGCAGCAGCGGAGGCACCTCGTCGGGCCCGCCGCGCAACGCACCGAGGTCGAGCCGCATCGGCACCACGACCGCGTCGCCCGCCGCGCATCCGAGGTCGAACAGCGCGAGGCCCTGCTCCTCGGTCAGGCCCGCGACCCCGGAGCGGGAGAGCCGCGCCACGTCGGTCTCCCCCATGTCGCCGGTCATCGCGCTTGCCGTCTCCCACAGGCCCCACGCCAGTGACGTGGCGGGAAGTCCGGCGGCCCTGCGGTGGTGGGTGAGCGCGTCGACGAACGCGTTGGCCGCCGCGTAGTTGCCCTGGCCGGGGCCACCGAGGATGCCCGCAGCCGAGGAGAACAGCACGAACGCGGACAGGTCCAGGTCCCGGGTCAGCTCGTGCAGGTTCCAGGCAGCGTCGACCTTGGGCCGGAACACCTTGTCGATCTGTTCCGGGGTCAGCGAGCTGATCGTGCCGTCGTCCAGGACGCCCGCCGAGTGCACCACGCCGGTCAGCGGGTGGTTCGATGGCACCGCGGCGAGGAGCTCCGCCAGCGCGACGGGGTCGGTGACGTCGCAGGCGGCGAACGTCACGTGCGCGTCGAGGGCGGTCAGTTCGGCGCGCAGGGCGTCGGCTCCGGGTGCGGCGGCGCCGCTGCGGCTCGCGAGGACGAGGTGCCGGACACCGTGCTCGGTCACCAAGTGCCGGGTGACGAGGCCGCCGATCATGCCGGTGGCGCCGGTCACCAGGACGGTGCCGCCGGGCGCGAACGCGATTCCGGAGTCCGTGTCGGACGGCCGGGTCCGTGCGATGCGCGGCACCAGGACGTCACCGGTGCGCACCGCGAGTTGCGGCTCGGACGCGGTGAGGGCGGCGGGCAGTACCGGCCAGGACGTGCCGTCCCCGTCCACGTCGACCAGCGTGAACCGGTCGGGGTTCTCGGACTGTGCCGACCGGATCAGGCCCCACACCGTCGCGTCGGCGATGTCGGGCACGTCCTCGTCAGGGCCGGTCGCGACGGCCCCGCGGGTCACGAAGACGAGGCGGGATCCGAGGAACCGGTCGTCGGCCAGCCACTCCTGGGCGAGGCGCAGCGCGCGCAGGGCGGCGGTGCGGGCGGCGGCGACCGGCTCGGCGTCGTCCTCGACGCACGGGACGACGACAAGGCCCGGTACTCCGGTCTCGGCGAGGGCAGCGAGGTCTTCGTGCTCCTCGACGGCGATACCGGCGGCGGCCAGGCCCGCGCCGACCTTCAGGTCGTCCGGGCCGACGACTGCGCAACCGCGGACGGGAGCGGGGGTGGCCGCACGGGTCGGTGCGGCCACCCACTCCAGCCGGAACAGTGAATCGCGGTGGCGCGCACCCCATTGGTCGGCGGCGATCGGCCGCAGTACCAGGGATGCGACCGTCGCCAGGGGATTCCCCTGTACGTCGGTCAGTTCCAGGGAGACGGCGTCGGGTCCGGCAGGTGTGAGCCGTACCCGCGCCGCCGTGGCACCGGTCGCGTGCCACCGGATCCCGCTCCAGGAGAACGGGAGCCGGGGCCGACCGGCGTCTTCGACGAGGCCGCCGAGCATGCAGGCGTGCAGCGCGGCGTCGAGCAGCGCCGGGTGGAGCCCGAACGACGCGGCGTCCCGGTGCTGGTCCTCGTCAAGACTGATCTCGGCGTACACGGCGCCCTCGTCGCGCCATGCCGCCCTGAGGCCCTGGAAGGCGGGCCCGTAGGCGAACCCGGCTCCTTCCAGGCTGTCGTAGAGGCCGTCGATGTCGACGGGCTCGGCTCCGGCGGGCGGCCACTGCGTGACGGTGGCCGGCTCGGCGGGTGCTCCGGTGGTGAGGAAGCCGGTGGCGTTCCGGGTCCAGTCCGCGACGGTGGCCGGGTCGTCCGGGCAGGAGTCGATGTTCAGCGCCCGCCGGCCCGAGCCGTCGTCGCCGCCGACCGTCACCCGCAGCCGCACCCCACCGCGTTCGGGCAGCACCAGGGGCGCGGCGAGCGCCAGTTCCTCCACCTCGTCGAGGCCGAGCCTGCCGCCCGCCGCCAGCGCGATCTCCGCGAAGGCGGTGCCGGGCAGGAGCGTCGTCTGTGCGACGGCGTGCTCGGCGAGCCACGGGTGGGTGTCCGTGCCCAGCCTGCCGGTGCACACCAGGCCCTGCTCGTCGGCGAGTTCGACGACGGCGCCGAGCAGCGGGTGGTCGGCGTCCGCCAGGCCGAGACCGCCGGCCGCTTCGACGAAACGCAGATCACGGGGAGCGTCCAGCCAGTAGTGCTTGCGCTGGAAGGGATAGGTGGGCAGGTCCACGTGCTGTCCGGCGGGCACCGTCTGCCGCCACTCGAACGGCAGGCCTTCCACGTACGCCTCTGCGGCAGACAGCAGGAACCGGTCGAGGCCGCCCTCGTCCCGGCGCAGCGTGCCCACCATGACGGCGTCACCACCGGTGGCCTCCACCGTCTCGGACACGCCGATGGTGAGGACGGGGTGGGGGCTGCACTCCACGAACGCGCCGACGCCGTGCTCCAGCAGACCGCGCGTCGCATCCTCGAACCGCACGGTGTTGCGCAGATTCTGATACCAGTACTCGGCACCCACCTCGGTACCGGTCAGCCACTCCCCCGTGACCGTGGACAGCATCGGCACACCCGCGCGCAGGGGCTCAACGCCCGCAAGGACAACGGCCAGTTCTTCCTGGATGCGCTCCACATGCGGGGAGTGGGAGGCGTAGTCGACAGGCACCCGGCGGGCGCGTACCTCATCGGCCGCGCACGACTCGATCAGCTCGTCCAGTGCGTCGGCGTCACCCGCCACCACCACCGAACGCGGGCCGTTGACCGCGGCGACCGATATCCGCCCGTCCCACCGCGCGATCCGCTCCCGCGCGGCATCGATGGATACCGCGAGGGACACCATGCCGCCCTGACCCGACAACGCCAGGATCGCCTTACTGCGAAGCGCCACCACCTTGGCGGCATCACCCAAGGAGAGCGCCCCCGCCACGTGCGCGGCAGCGATCTCACCCTGGCTGTGCCCCACCACCGCGTCCGGCTCCACACCGTACGAACGCCAGAGCGCGGCAAGGGACACCATCACCGCGAACAACGCGGGCTGCACGACATCCACCCGCTCCAACTCGGCCGCGTCAGCCAGCACTTCATGGAGCGACCAGTCCACATACGGAGCAAGCGCCTCAGCACACGCGTCGAGAGAGGCACGGAACGCGGGCGACGACTCCGCCAGCTCCGCACCCATACCCAGCCACTGAGAACCCTGGCCCGGGAACACGAACGCCACCTTGCCGACAGGCCGCGCCACACCGACCGCCACCCGAGCAGACTCCGCACCACCGGCCACCGCCGTCAGCGCCTCAGCACCACCCGCCACCACCACAGCCCGATGATCGAACACCGACCGCGACAGCAAGGCGTCCGCCACGTCCACGGGCGTCAATCCATCGTTCACCGACGCGAGCTGGGCGGCGTAGGCCCGCAGAGCGCCCTCCGTACGTGCGGAGAACACCAGGGGGACCAACCCGGATGGCACCGGCCCGGACGTCGACGGCAAGTCGGCGGGGGTCTCGTCGGGTGCCTGCTCAAGGATGGTGTGTGCGTTCGTCCCGCTCACGCCGAACGACGACACGCCCGCCCTGCGCGGTCGGCCGAGGTCCGGCCACGGCCGGGTCTCCGTCAGCACCTCGACCTCGCCCGCCGACCAGTCCACGTGCGGGGAGCGTTCGGTGATGTGCAACGTCTTCGGGAGTTCGCCGTGCCGCAGCGCCATCACCATCTTGATCACGCCACCGACACCGGCGGCGGCCTGGGTGTGGCCGATGTTCGACTTCAGCGAGCCCAGCCAGAGGGGCTCTCCGGCGCGGTCCTGGCCGTAGGTGGCGAGGAGGGCCTGCGCCTCGATGGGGTCGCCGAGGGTGGTGCCGGTGCCGTGCGCCTCTACCGCGTCCACGTCGGACGGCGTGAGGCCCGCGCTGGCCAGGGCCTGGCGGATGACGCGCTGCTGCGAGGGACCGTTCGGGGCGGTGAGGCCGTTGGACGCGCCGTCCTGGTTCACCGCGGATCCTCGTACGACCGCGAGGACCTGGTGGCCGTTGCGTCGGGCGTCCGAAAGGCGCTCGAGGACCAGCATGCCGACCCCTTCGCCCCAGCCGGTGCCGTCGGCACTGTCGGAGAACGCCTTGCAGCGGCCGTCCGGGGCCAGGCCACGCTGCCTGCTGAACTCCACGAAGGTCGCCGGGCTCGCCATCACCGTCACGCCACCCGCGAGGGCCAGCGTGCACTCACCGGAGCGCAGCGCCTGGGCCGCGAGGTGCATCGACACCAGCGACGACGAGCACGCCGTGTCCACGGTCACCGCGGGGCCTTCGAGGCCGAACACGTAGGAGACGCGGCCGGACGCGACGCTGCCCGAACTGCCGACGCCGAGCTGGCCCTCGAATCCCTCCGGAGAGCGCCCGAGCCTGGCGGCATAGTCGTTGTACATCACGCCCGCGAACACACCGGTCGCGCTTCCGCGCAGCGACTTCGGGTCGATACCGGCCCGCTCGAACGCCTCCCAGGAGGTCTCCAGGAGCAGTCGCTGCTGCGGGTCGACCGCGAGCGCCTCGCGCGGTGACATGCCGAAGAACGCCGGGTCGAACTCGGCGGCGTCGTGGAGGAAGCCACCCGACTTGACGGTGCTGGTGCCGGTGTTCTCGGGGTCGGGGTCGTAGAGCGATTCCACGTCCCAGCCCCGGTTGTCCGGGAAGTCGGACACCGCGTCACGGCCCTCGGCGACGAGGCGCCACAGGTCATCCGACGAGCGCACTCCGCCGGGGTAGCGGCAGCTCATGCCGACGATGGCGATCGGCTCGTCGTCGGCGGCGGCCGTGCGGATGATCGGCGTGCGCGTCTCTTCGTCGCCGAGGAGCGTGGCGCGCAGATGCTTCGCGAGGGCCAGGGGCGTCGGATAGTCGAAGACCAGCGTGGCGGGCAGGCGCAGGCCGGTGGCCGCGTCGAGCCGGTTGCGCAGCTCGACCGCGGTGAGCGAGTCGAACCCGAGCTCGTCGAAGGCCCGCTCCGCTTCCACCGCCGCGGCGGAATCGTGGCCGAGCACGGCGGCGACACAGGTGCGTACGAGATCGAGCAGTGCGGGGAGGCGCTCGTCCTCCGGCAGCGCGGAGATCCGCGCCGCCAGGCCCCCGTCGGCCTTGACGGCCCCGGGGCGCGCCGTGCGCACCAGTGAGCGGAGCAGCGGGGGGACGGTCTCGGGGCGGGCCCGCAGTGGCGCCAGGTCGAGGCGCATGGGCACGGCCACGGCGGAGGGCAGCGCGAGGGCGGCGTCGAAGAGGCGCAGCCCCTCCTCGGCGGACAGCGCGGTGACGCCGGCCCGCGCGAGGCGTCCCCGGTCGCTCTCGGCGAGATCGTCGGTCATACCGCTCGCGTCCGCCCACAGGCCCCAGGCGAGCGATGTCGCGGGCAGGCCTCGCGCTCGCCGGTGCTGGGCGAGCGCGTCCAGGAACGCGTTGGCAGCGGAGTAGTTGGCCTGCCCCGCGTTGCCGAACGTGCCCGCGGCGGAGGAGAAGAGGACGAATGCCGAGAGGTTCAGGTCGCGGGTCAGCTCGTGCAGGTTCAACGCCGCGTCGACCTTGGGCCGGAACACCGTGTCGATGCGCTCCGGGGTCAGCGACTCGATCACACCGTCGTCCAGGACACCCGCCACGTGCACGACGGCCGTCACGGGGTGCTCGGCGAGCAGCGCCGCCACCGCGTCCCGGTCCGCCACGTCACACGCCACGGCGGCGACTTCGGCACCCAGTGCTTCCAATTCACCGCGCAGGGCGCCTACTTGACCGCGCCTGCTGGCGAGCACCAGCTGCCGTACCCCGTGACGTACGACCAAGTGCCGTGCCACAAGCCCGCCGAGCATCCCGCTCGCACCGGTCACAAGAACCGGCCCAGAGCCGAAGCCCGCCCCCTCTTCCTCCGCTGCGGGACGGGCCCGCACGAGCCTCGGCGCGTGCAGTTCACCGGCGCGCAGGGCCAGTTGGGGCTCACCGGTCGCGACGGCGCCCAGCAGGGTCTGGGCCGTGGCAGTCGACCAGTCGGTGTCGGTGTCGGTGTCGATGAGCACGAACCGGCCGGGGTGCTCGGACTGTGCCGCGCGCAGGAGGCCCCACACCGGGGCATTGGCCAGGTCGAGGACGTCCTCGTCGGGTCCTGCCGCCACCGCGCCGCCGGTGACGAACACCAGCCGCGCCGAGCCGAACCGGTCGTCGGCGAGCCAGGCACGCACCAGGGCCAGCGCCCTGTACGTGGCCTGCGCGGGGTCGGCGGCCGGGGGCACGGGGGCGAACACGAGGTCCGGCACCCCGTTCTCCGCCAGCGCGGCCAGGCCTGCGTCACCCGGGTCCCAGTCCCCCAGGACCGCCCAGCGGGACGAGGGCGAGTCGGCGGGCCGCACCTGCGTCCAGTCGACCCGGAACAGTGAGTCGAGGCGGTCGCCGGTGAGGCCGTCCGCCGTCAGGGGGCGCAGCGACAGTTCCTCGACCGAGGCGACGGGGGCGCCGGTGCCGTCGGTCAGGGCGATCGCGACGCCCGAGGCGCCCGCCGGGGACAGCCGCCCCCGCAGCGCCGACGCGCCGCTGCTGTGCAGCCGCACACCGCGCCAGGAGTACGGCAGGTGCAGCCGCTCCGTGTCGGTGACGAAGTCGCCGAGGCCGATGGCGTGCAGTGCGGAGTCGAGCAGCGCGGGGTGCAGGCCGAAGGAACCCGCGCTGTCCTGGTCGGGCAGCTCAAGGTCGACGAACACCTCGTCACCGCGGCGCCATGCCGCACGCAGCCCGCGGAACGCCGGTCCGTAGCCGAGGCCCGAATCGGCGAGGTCGTCGTAGCGGCCCTCGATGTCGATGCGCTCGGCTCCGGCGGGCGGCCAGGCCGCCGCCTCCTCAGTGGTCGGGGCCGCGGCGCCCGCCGCTCCCGCCGTCAGCGTGCCGAACGCGTGCCGTGTCCACGGCTGGTCGTCGGCCGCGTCGTCGGCCCGTGAGTAGACGCTCAGCGCGCGGCGCCCGGACTCGTCCGGGGCCCCGACGGACACCTGGAGTCGTACGGCGCCGTCCGCGGGCAGGATCAGCGGCGCCGCCAGTGTCAGCTCCTCGATGTCGTCGAGCCCGACCTGGTCGCCCGCCCTGATCGCCAACTCCACCAACGCGGCGCCGGGTACGAGGACCACGCCTCCGACGGTGTGGTCGGCCAGCCACGGGTGCGTGACCAGGGAGAGCCTGCCGGTGAGCAGGGCGCCCTCCTCGTCGGCCAGGGTGACCGCGGCGCCGAGGAGCGGGTGGTCGGCGGGGCGCAGGCCCACCGATGCCACGTCGCCGACGTGCGCGCCGACGTCCAGCCAGTACCTGGTGCGCTGGAACGGGTACGTGGGCAGCTCGGTCCGCCGTGCGCCGCGGCCCGCGAAGACCGCCTGCCAGTCGAGGGCGACGCCCCGCACGTGCAGTGCCGCGACCGCCGAGGTGAGCGTGGCCCCCTCGGGCCGGTTCGCGCGCGCCCCGGCGACAAGGAGCGCGCCCTCGTCGGCGCAGTCGCGGCCCGCGGCGGTCAGCACCGCGTCGGGGCCGAGCTCCAGGAAGTTGGTGACGCCCTGCGCACCCAGGCTCCGTACGCCGTCGAGGAACCGGACGGCCTCGCGGACATGACGTACCCAGTGCTCCGGGTCGCGCGCCTGCTCCGGGGTGAGCAGGGCGCCGGTCAGGGTGGAGACGATCGGAATCGCCGGGGTGCCGTAGGTGATGGTCCTGGCGACGGCGCGGAAGTCGTCGAGGACGGCGTCCACGTGCGGTGAGTGGAACGCGTGGCTGACCCGCAGGTACCGGGTCTTGCCGCCGCGCTCCCGCCACGCGCCGTCGATCGCGGCCACGGCGTCGGCGTCGCCCGCGATCACCGTGGACTCGGGGCCGTTGACCGCCGCGATGTCCACCGTGCCGCCGTGCTCGGCGACGAGGCCGCGGACGGTGTCCTCGTCCGCGCGCAGCGAGAGCATCGCCCCGCCCTCGGGCAGCGCGCCCATCAGCCTGCCGCGGGCGGCGACAAGCTTGCACGCGTCGGCGAGGGAGAACACGCCCGACACGTGCGCCGCCGCGAGTTCCCCGATGGAGTGGCCCGCGAGGAACTGCGGGGTGAGGCCCCACGCGGTGACGAGGCGGAACAGCGCCACCTCGATCGCGAACAGCGCGGGCTGCGTGTAGGTGGTCAGGTCGAGCAGGGCGGCGGCCTCGGTGCCGGGCTCGGCGAAGAGCACGTCACGCAACGGCCGGTCCAGGTGCGGGTCCAGGCCCGCGCAGACCTCGTCGAGGGCTTGGGCGAACAGCGGGAACTCCCCGTACAACTCCTGCCCCATGCCCACCCGCTGGCTGCCCTGTCCGCTGAACAGGAACGCGAGCTTGCCGCGTGAACCGACCGTGCCGCGGACCAGGTTCGGTGCCTCGCCACCTGCCGCCAGGGCCTGCAGACCGGCCAGCAGTTCCGCGCGGTCCGCGCCGACGACGGCGGCACGGTGCTCAAGGGCGGTCCTGCTCACGGCGAGCGAGTAGCCGATGTCCACCGGCGTCTCGTCCAGGCCGTCCCTGCCGCCCAGGTGAGAGATGAGGGTGGCGGCCCGCTCGCGCAGGGCGGCGGGGTCGTTGCCGGAGAGGACCCACGGCACGGCGTCGGCGAGGACGGGGTCGGCCAGTTCGGCGGGCCCGCCGAACTGGTCGTCCTGCTCGCCGTCCTGCTCGCCGTCGGCGTCCTCGGCCGGGGCCTGTTCGAGGACGACATGGGCGTTGGTTCCGCTGATGCCGAAGGACGACACCGCCGTTCTGCGCGGCTGCCCCGTCTCCGGCCACGGTCGCGCCTCGGTCAGCAGTTCCACGGCGCCCGCCGACCAGTCGACGTGCCGGGAGCGCTCGCCGACGTGCAGGGTCCGCGGAAGCACGCCGTGCCGCATCGCCATGACCGTCTTGATCACGCCCGCGACGCCCGCGGCGGCCTGTGTGTGACCGATGTTGGACTTCACCGAGCCGAGCCACAGCGGCCGGTCGGCGCGGCGGTCCCGGCCGTAGGTGGCGAGGAGCGCCTGGGCCTCGATCGGGTCGCCGAGCGTGGTGCCGGTGCCGTGCGCCTCGACCGCGTCGACCTGGTCGGCGGTCAGTCCGGCACTGTCGAGCGCCTGCCGGATCACCCGCTGCTGCGAGGGTCCGTTGGGCGCGGTGAGGCCGTTCGAGGCGCCGTCCTGGTTCACCGCCGAACCGCGCACGACCCCGAGGACGGTGTGGCCGTTGCGCCGGGCGTCGGAGAGCCGCTCGAGGAGCAGCATGCCGGCGCCCTCGCCCCAGCCGGTGCCGTCGGCGTCCTCGGAGAAGGACTTGCACCGGCCGTCCGCGGCGAGGCCCCGCTGCTTGCTGAAGCCGATGAACGTGTCCGGGGTCGCCATCACGGTGACACCGCCGGCGAGGGCGAGCGTGCACTCGCCGGAGCGCAGCGCCTGGGCCGCCAGGTGCAGCGTGACCAGGGAGGACGAGCAGGCGGTGTCCACCGTGACGGCGGGCCCCTCAAGGGCGAACGTGTACGACACACGGCCGGAGGCGACGCTGCCGAAGCTGCCGGTGCCGAGGAAGCCTTCGACTCCCTCCGGAACCGACCGCAGCCGTGACGTGTAGTCGTGGTACATCACCCCGGCGAACACGCCCGTCCTGCTGCCGCGCAGCGAGGACGCGTCGATCCCGGCCCGCTCGAACGCCTCCCAGGAGGTCTCCAGGAGTAACCGCTGCTGCGGGTCCATCGCCAGGGCCTCGCGCGGCGATATCCCGAACAGGCCGGGGTCGAAATCGGCCGCGTCGTGCAGGAACCCGCCCTCGGTACGGAACGCGCGGTCGGGGTCCTCGGGGTCGGAAAGCTCGACGTCGCCCCAGCCACGGTCTGCGGGGAACGCCGTCACGCCGTCGCGGCCGTTCGAGACCAGCTCCCACAGATCCTCGGGGGAACGTACGTCACCGGGGTAGCGGCAGCTCATACCGATGATCGCGACCGGCTCCTGCTCACCCTCCTCGACCTCGCGCAGGCGCCTGCGGGTGTCACGCAGGTCGGCGGTGACCCGCTTCAGGAAATAGCGGAGCTTGTCCTCGTTGTCCATCGTTCTCAACTCCAGGGAGTGTTCGTGCAAGTGCGGTGGCCGGGGGGAGCGGGCAGGTCAGGAGATGCCGAACTCCTTGCCGAGCAGGTCGAACACCTCGTCGTCCGTTGCGGCTTCCAGGTCGTCGGACTCCTGCGCGGCGGCGTCGGCACGGTTGTCGCGCCACACGGCGAGGAGCGCCGACAGACGGGCGCCGACCCGGTCGTCTTCGTCGTCGCCGGGCTTGATCGAGGCGAGGCCCGCCTCGATGCGGCTCAGCTCGGCGAGCAGCGGTGCCACCCCGTCGGGCTCTTCGATGACGAGCGCGTCCGCGATGTGGCCGACCAGGTCGAGCGCGGTCGGGTAGTCGAAGATCGCGGTGGCGGGCAGGCGCAGGCCGGTGGCGGCGCCGAGGCGGTTGCGCAGTTCGACCGCGGTCAGCGAGTCGAAGCCCAGCTCGGTGAACGCGCGCCGCTCGTCGACCGCTCCGGCGCCGGGGAGCGCCAGTACGGCCGCGACGTGCGTGCACACCACGTCCACCAGGGCGGACGTCCGCTCGGACGGCGGCAGCGCCGCGAGCCGGTCCCGCAGTGCTGCCGCGGGGTCGACCCCAATCTCCGCCGTCCTGCGAGCCGTCGTACGCACCAGGCCGCTGAACACCGGCGGTGTCACCGGGAGTTCGCGTACGGCCCGCAGGTCGAGCCGCATCGGTACGACGACGGGGTCATCGCCCAGTGCCGCCGCGTCGAACAGCTCCATGCCCTCGTCGGCGGACAGGCCCGCGGCGCCACCCTCGGCCATCCGGGCGCCCATGCCGTCCTCTCCGGCCCACAGGCCCCACGCGAGCGACGTCGCGGGCAGGCCCTGTGCTCGCCGGTGCTGGGCGAGCGCGTCCAGGAACGCGTTGGCAGCGGAGTAGTTGGCCTGGCCGGGGTTGCCCAGCGTGCCCGCCGCGGACGAGAACAGCACGAACGCGCAGAGGTCAAGGTCGCGGGTGAGCTCGTGCAGGTTCAACGCCGCGTCGACCTTGGGCCGGAACACCGTGTCGATGCGCTCGGAAGTCTGCGACCCGATCACACCGTCGTCCAGGACACCCGCCACGTGCACGACGGCCGTCACGGGGTGCTCGGCGAGCAGCGCCGCCACCGCGTCCCGGTCCGCCACGTCACACGCCACGGCGGCGACTTCGGCACCCAACGCTTCCAATTCACCGCGCAGGGCGCCTACTTGACCGCGCCTACTGGCGAGCACCAGCTGCCGCACCCCGTGCCGTACGACCAGTTGCCGCGCCACGAGGCCGCCGAGCATCCCGCTCGCACCGGTCACAAGGACCGGCCCAGAGCCGAAGCCCGCCCCCTCCTCCACTGCGGGACGGGTCCGCACGAGCCTGGGCACGAACGTCTCACCGGCGCGTACGGCCAGCTCGGGCTCCGCGCCCACGACGGCCGGCTTCCAGCTGTCCTCGTCGTCGACGTCCACGAGGACGAAGCGGTCCGGGTTCTCCGCCTGCGCCGTCCGCAGCAGACCCCACACCGCGGCCGATGCCAGGTCCGCCACGTCGTCCTCGGCACCCACCGCCACGGCGCCGCTGGTCACCAGCACGAGACGCGACGCCTCGCAGCGGTCGTCGGCCAGCCAGCCCTGCACCAGTTCGAGCGCGGTGTGCACCTGCCGACGCACCACGCCCGCGTCCACCTCACCGGATCGCGCGCACCGCACCACGACGTTCTCCGGCAGCGACTCGCCCGCGTCGAGCGCCGCTCGCACGGCGCCCCAGTCCGCGAACTCCGCCACGGAACCGGCACTCCCGGTCGCCGCCGCAGCGGCCACCCAGTCGAGCCGGAACAGCGACTCGTGCCCGCGTGCCGTCTCCAGCGAACCCGGCGACACCGCGCGAAGCACCAGCGAGTCCACGGTCGCGACCGGGGCTCCGGAGCCGTCGGCGACGGCCAGGGCCACCGCGTCAGGCCCGACCGCGGTCACCCGCACCCGCAGCGTCGTCGCGCCCTCGGCGTGCAGGCGGACCCCCGTCCACGCGAACGGGAGCCGTCCGTGCTCGACCGGGGGCAGCACGCCGAACGCCACCGTGTGCAGCACCGCGTCGAGGAGTGCCGGGTGCACGCCGAACCCGGCGACGGCCGTGTCCTGGGGCAGTGCGACCTCGGCGAACACCTCGTCGCCCTTGCGCCACACCGACCGCAGGCCCTGGAACACCGGGCCGTAGGCGAAGCCGCCGTCGGCCATTCCGTCGTAGAAACCGTCGAGGTCCACGGTCTCCGCGCCCGTCGGCGGCCACTCACCGAGGTCGGCGGGAGCAGCGCCGTCACCGGCGAGGAAACCGCTCGCGTGCCGGGCCCACGGCAGGTCGCCGCTCTCGTCCCTGGCGTGGACCGCGACCGGACGCCGTCCTGACTCGTCCGGCGCGCCGACCCGTACCTGGACCTGCACACCGCCGTGCTCGGGAAGCACCAGCGGCGCCTCAAGGGTCAGCTCCTCCACCGAGGCGCAACCGACCTGGTCACCGGCGCGTACCGCAAGCTCGACGAACGCCGTGCCGGGCAGCAGGACCGACCCCATGATCTCGTGCTCGGCGAGCCACGGATGCGTCCGCAGCGACAGCCTGCCCGTGAGCAGGACGGTGTCCTCGTCCGCGAGCGCGACCGCGGTGCCGAGCAGCGGGTGGTCGGCGGATCCGAGACCGAGCCCGCTCGCGTCGGTGGCGGGTCGCACGCTCGTGTCGGGCCAGAACCGCTGGTACTGGAAGGCGTACGTCGGCAGTTCCACGCCGTAGCCACTGCCGGAGAAGTAGCCGGCCCAGTCGACGTGCACGCCGCGCACGTGCAGTTCGGCGAGCGCCGTCATGAGGGCGCCGTCCTCCGCCCGGTCGCCGCGCAGCACCGGTACGAAGGCCGCGTCCGGCAGGGACTCCTGCCCGAGCGCCGACAGCACGCCACCGGGGCCGATCTCGACGAGGACGTCCGCGCCCATGTCGGCCACGGCGTCGGCGAACCGCACGGACTCGCGCACGTGCCGCACCCAGTACTCGGCCGAACCCAGCTCCTGTACGGAGGCCGACCTGCCCGTCAGTGTGGAGACGATCGGGATGGTGGGTGCCTCGTAGGACACCTCGTCAAGTACCCGGCGGAAGTCGTCGAGCATCGGCTCCATCAGCGGTGAGTGGAAGGCGTGACTGACCTTCAGGCGAGACACCTTCCGGCCCGCCGCGCGCCACCGCTCGGCGACCGCCTCGACATCGGCGGTGATCCCTGAGAGGACCACCGAGGTGGGGCCGTTGACCGCGGCGACACCGACGGTCTCCGGCAGGTCCGCGGCGACCTCGTCCTCGGTCGCCTGGATCGCGACCATGGCCCCGCCCGCGGGGAGCGCCTGCATCAGCGCACCACGCGCCGACACCACCTTCACGGCATCAGCAAGCGACCAGACACCGGCCACGTGCGCGGCGGCCAACTCGCCGATCGAGTGCCCGGCCAGCACGTCCGGCCGGATGTTCCACGACTCAAGGAGTCGGAACAGCGCGACCTCGACGGCGAACAGCGCGGGCTGCGTCACCCCGGTCTCGTTCAGGGCGTCGGCATCCTCGCCGAACAACACCTCACGCACCTGCGGATCGCACGTGCCAAGAACCTCGTCCAGAGCCGCGGCGAACACGGGGAAACGGGAGGCCAGTTCGCGGCCCATACCGAGCCGCTGCGAACCCTGACCCGAGAACAGGAAGCCGACCCGGTGCTCATCCGTGACACCCAGCACGACTCCGCTGCCCGGCCGTCCCTCGGCGGCGTCGGCGAGTCCGGCCGTCAGGTCGGCCACGTCACGGCCGACGACGGCGAGTCGGTGCTCGAACCCGGACCGCGAGGTCGCGAGCGCGCGGGCGACCTCCGCCGGGTCGACGTCGGGCCGCGCGGCCAAGTGGTCGCGCAGTCGCACCGCCTGGTCGCGCAGGGCGCTCTCGGTGCGGCCGGAAAGGAGCCACGGACCGGTAGGCGCGTCGGGAGTCTCGGAGGCCTGGGGCGTGTCGATGTCCGACGGGGACTCGATGATGACGTGCGCGTTGGTGCCGCTGAAGCCGAAGGAGGACACTCCCGCCCGTCGGGGCCGGTCCGCCTGGGGCCACGCCTTGGCCTCGGTAAGGAGTTCCACGGCGCCCGCCGACCAGTCGATGTGCGGCGAGGGCTCGCCTACGTGCAGCGTCTTCGGCAGTACGCCGTGCCGCAGTGACATCACCGTCTTGATGACGCCACCCACGCCCGCGGCTGCCTGAGTGTGGCCGATGTTGGACTTCAGCGAGCCCAGCCACAGCGGCTCACCCGCACGGTCCCGCCCGTAGGTGGCGAGCAGCGCCTGCGCCTCGATCGGGTCGCCCAGCGTGGTGCCGGTGCCGTGCGCCTCGACCGCGTCCACGTCCGACGGCGTCAGGCCCGCGCTCGCCAACGCCTGGCGGATGACCCGCTGCTGCGAAGGGCCGTTCGGAGCGGTGAGCCCGTTGGACGCGCCGTCCTGGTTGATCGCCGAGCCACGGACCACCGCGAGCACCGGGTGTCCGTTGCTCCGGGCGTCCGAGAGACGTTCCAGTACGAGCATGCCGACGCCCTCGCCCCAGCCGGTGCCGTCGGCATCGGCGGAGAACGACTTGCACCGGCCATCGGCGGAAAGACCCTGCTGGCGGCTGAAGTCGACGAACGCGCCGGGCGTCGCCATGACGGTGGCACCACCCGCGAGCGCGAGCGAGCACTCCCCCGACCGCAGTGCCTGCGCCGCCAGGTGCAGCGCGACGAGCGACGACGAGCACGCCGTGTCCACGGTCATCGCGGGGCCTTCGAGGCCGAACGTGTAGGACACGCGGCCGGACGCCACGCTGCCCGCGTTGCCCGTACCGAGGAAGCCCTCACTGCTCTTCGACACGCCGTGCAGCTGGGAGGCGTAGTCGTGGTACATGATGCCCGCGAACACGCCGGTCGCGCTGCCCCGCAGCGACCTGGGGTCGATGCCCGCCCGCTCGAAGGCCTCCCAGGAGGTCTCCAGGAGCAGCCGCTGCTGCGGGTCCATGGCAAGGGCCTCGCGGGGCGAGATCCCGAAGAACGTCGGGTCGAACAGGTCGGCGTCGTGCAGGAAGCCGCCCTCGCGGGTGTAGGAGCTGCCGTCGCGTTCGCCCGAGGGATCGTAGAGGGCCTCCATGTCCCAGCCGCGCTCGGTCGGGAACGGGGTGATGCCGTCGGCTCCGTCGAAGACCAGTCGCCACAGGTCCTCCGGCGAGCGGACGCCACCGGGGTAGCGGCAGCTCATGCCGACGATCGCGATCGGCTCGTCGGTCACGGCCACGGCCGTGGCGGTGGGTGCCGCGACGACGGGGGCGCCCGCGAACTCCGTACCGATGAACCCGGCGAGTGCCGCGGGGGTTGGGTAGTCGAAGACCAGCGTGGCGGGCAGGCGCAGGCCCGTGGCCAGGTTGAGCCGGTTGCGCAGGTCGACGGCGGTCAGCGAGTCGAAGCCCAGCTCGGTGAATGCCTGGCCGAGCGAGACCGCCTCGGGACCGGCATGGCCGAGCACCGCTGAGGCCTGGGTGCGGACGAGGTCGAGGAGCACCCGCTCGCGTTCGTCATCGGCCAGCGACGCGAGGCGGTCGCGGAGCGCCGCGGCGGGGTCGCCTCCGCTCTCCGCCGCCCTGCGGGTCGTCGTCCGCACCAGGCCGCTGAACACCGGCGGTATCACCGGGAGTTCCCGTACGGCCCGCAGGTCGAGCCGCATCGGTACGACGACCGGGTCGGTCCCGGAGACCGCGGCGTCGAACAGCGCGACGCCCTCCTCGGCGGACAGGCCGGTCGAGGCGGCATCCGCCACCTTGGCGCCCATGCCGTCGGCCCACAGGCCCCAGGCAAGGGATGTCGCGGGCAGGCCCTGGGCGCGCCTGCGCCGGGCAAGGCCGTCGAGGAACGCGTTGGCCGCCGAGTAGTTGCTCTGGCCGGTCGCGCCCAGGGTGCCCGCCACCGAGGAGAACAGCACGAACGCCGTCAGGTCCAGGTTCAGGTCGCGGGTCAGCTCGTGCAGGTGGTTCGCCGCGTCGACCTTGGGCCGGAACACGGTGTCGACCTGGTCCGGGGTCAGCGAGCCGATCGTGGCGTCGTCGAGCACACCGGCGGTGTGCACGACGGCCGTCACGGGGTGCTCGGCGAGGAGCGCGGCCAGCGCGTCCCGGTCCGCGACGTCGCACGACGCGAACGTCACGTCGGCGCCCTGCGCGAGCAGTTCCGCACGCAGTTCCTCGGCGCCTTCCGCCGTCGCCCCGCGCCTGCTTGCCAGGACCAGGCGTCCGACGCCGTGGCTGCCGACGAGGTGCCGGGCGACGAGACCGCCGAGGGCACCCGACGCGCCGGTCACAAGGACCGAGCTGTCCGGGCCGAACGCCGGGTCGGTGTCGGCCACTTCGGGCCGCACCCGCGCCAGACGGGCCACGAACACCCGACCGTCCCGCACGACGGCCTGGGGTTCGCCCGTCGCGAGCGCCGACCGCCAGCCGTCATCGTCGTCGACATCCACAAGGACGAGGCGATCCGGGTCCTCCAACTGGGCGGACCGCACCAGTCCCCACACCGCGGCCGATGCCAGGTCCGCCACGTCGTCCTCGGCGCCCACGGCGACAGCGCCACGCGTCACAAGGACCAGCCGCGACGCCACGCACCGGTCATCGGCCAGCCAGGCCCGCACCAGCTCCAGGGCACTCAGCGTCCGAGAGCGCACGCCGTCCACGTCGCCGGACTCGGAGCACCGCACCACGACGTTCTCCGGCAGCGACTCGCCCGCGTCGAGCGCCGATCGCACGGCCGCCCAGTCCGCGAACTCCGCCACCGGACCGGTACTCCCGGCCGACACGGCGGCGGGCACCCAGTCCAGGCGGAACAGCGAATCCAGGCCCTGCCGCGACAGCGTCGCCGCCGTCACCGGCCGCAGCACCAGCGAGTCGATCGTGGCCACCGGAGCGCCGGAGCCGTCCGCGACCGCCAATGACACCCCGTCCGACCCCGCGGGCGTCAACCGCACCCGCAGTCCCGTCGCGCCCGAGGCGTGCAGTCGTACGCCCGACCACGAGAACGGCAGCTTGCCGGGACCGTCCGTCTCGCCCATCAGGCCGATGGCGTGCAGCGAGGCGTCGAGGAGCGCCGGATGCAGACCGAAGCCGTCCACTCCCGCGCCGTCCGGCAGCGCGACCTCGGCGAACACCTCGTCGCCCTTGCGCCACGCGGCCCGCAGTCCCTGGAACACCGGCCCGTAGCCGAAACCGCCGTCGGCCATGCGGTCGTAGAGACCATCGAGGTCCACGGCCTTGGCCCCGGCCGGCGGCCAGGCGCCGACGTCGGCCGACGGCACCTCGGTGCTGCTCACGAGCGCACCGCTCGCATGCCGCACCCACAGATCACCGCCGTCGTCCCGCGCGTGCACCGTCACCGAACGCCGACCGGACTCGTCCAACACGCCGACCTGCACCTGCACCCGTACGCCACCGCGCTCGGGCACCACCAACGGCGCCTCCAGCGTCAGCTCCTCCACCAGGTCGCACCCGACCTGGTCACCGGCGCGCACCGCCAGTTCGAGGAACGCCGTGCCGGGCAGCAGGATCGAGCCCTGGATCACGTGATCGGCCAGCCACGGGTGGGTCGCCACCGACAACCGGCCGGTGAAGAACTGCCCGTCCGAGTCGGCCGTGTCGACGAACGCGCCGAGCAGCGGGTGACCGGCCGAGCCGAGCCCCGCGGCGTCCAGGTCGCCTGCCGACACCCCGGCGTCCAGCCAGTAGCTCTGGTGCTGGAACGCGTACGTGGGCAGGTCGACGCGGCGCGCGCCACGACCGGCGAAGAAGGCTTCCCAGTCCACCCGTGCGCCCCACGTGCTCAGTTGGGCCACAGCGGAGACCAGCGCGGGCTCCTCCGGGCGGTCGTTGCGCAGCACCGGGACGAACCCGGCCTCCGGAGCCGACTCCTGGCCAAGCGCGGAGAGCGTTCCGCCCGGGCCGATCTCGACGAAGGTCGCCATGCCCTCGTCCACGAGCGTGCCGACGGCGTCGGCGAACCGCACCGACTCGCGCACGTGCCGCACCCAGTACTCCGGAGACATCAGCTCCTCGGCGGACGCCCGGACACCGGTCAGCGTCGACACGATCGGGAGCACGGGCGTCTCGTACGACACGCCATCGAGGACCTGGCGGAACTCGTCGAGCATCGGCTCCATGAGCGGGGAGTGGAAGGCGTGGCTCACGCGAAGGCGGGTGACCTTGCGGCCCGCCTCGCGCCAGCGCTCCGCGACCGTCTCCACATCGGCGGTGATCCCTGAGACGACCACCGAGGTGGGGCCGTTGACCGCGGCGACACCGACGGTCTCCGGCAGGTCCACGGCGACCTCGTCCTCGGTCGCCTGGATCGCGACCATGGCGCCACCGGACGGCAGCGCCTGCATCAGCGCACCACGCGCCGACACCACCTTCACGGCGTCGGTCAGCGACCAGACACCCGCCACATGCGCCGCAGCGAGTTCACCGATCGAGTGGCCCGCCAGCATGTCGGGGCGCACACCCCACGACTCAAGAAGCCGGAACAACGCCACCTCGACCGCGAACAACGCAGGCTGCGTCACCCCCGTCTCGTTCAGGGCGTCGGCATCCTCACCGAACAACACCTCCCGCACCTGCGGATCGAACGCGCCAAGAACCTCGTCCAGAGCCGCAGCGAACACCGGGAAACGGGCGGACAGTTCACGCCCCATGCCCAGCCGCTGCGAACCCTGACCCGAGAACAGGAATCCCACACCGCCCACGGCGACGGACCCGGCGACCAGTCCGGGGAACGGCCGTCCCTCGGCCAGTGCGGTGAGCCCGTCAAGGAGCGTCGTGCGGTCGTCGCCCACGACAACAGCCCTGTGGTCGAAGGCCGATCGCGTCGTCGCCAATGAGTAGCCGACGTCCAGCGCACCGGCTCCCGGCCGGCCCGCGCTCTCGCCCGTGACGTGCTCGCGCAGCCGGATCGCCTGCTCGCGCAGCGCCTCCGGGCTCCGTGCGGACAGTACCCACGGCAGGGCGCCGTCGGCCGGAGCGCCGCCGACCGGGGCGCCACTGACCGGGGCCGGGCGGCGGTCCTCGCTCGGTACGTGCTCGATGATGGTGTGCGCGTTCGTCCCGCTCACGCCGAACGACGACACAGCGGCCCGGCGCAGGCGACCGGTCTCCGGCCACGCCTTGGCCTCGGTCAGGAGCTCGATGTCGCCCGCGGACCAGTCCACGTTCGTTGAGGGCTCGCCGACGTGCAGGGACTGCGGCAGTACACCTTCCCGCATCGCCATGACCATCTTGATCACACCGGCGACACCGGCGGCGGCCTGCGTGTGGCCGATGTTCGACTTGATCGAGCCGAGCCACAGCGGCTCACCGGTGCGGTCCTGACCGTAGGTCGCAAGGAGGGCCTGGGCCTCGATGGGGTCGCCGAGCGTGGTGCCGGTGCCGTGTGCCTCGACCGCGTCCACGTCCGACGGCGTGAGGCCCGCGCTCGCGAGCGCCTGTCGCATGACGCGCTGCTGCGACGGGCCGTTGGGCGCGGTGAGACCGTTGGACGCGCCGTCCTGGTTCACCGCGGAACCACGGATGACAGCAAGGACGGGGTGTCCGTTGCGGCGGGCGTCCGAGAGCCGCTCCACGAGGAGCATGCCGACGCCCTCGCCCCAGCCGGTCCCGTCGGCGTCGTCGGAGAACGACTTGCAGCGGCCGTCGGCGGACAGGCCGCGCTGGCGGCTGAAGTCGACGAAGGTCGCCGGGCTCGCCATCACGGCGACACCACCGGCGAGCGCCATCGAGCACTCCCCCTGGCGCAGTGCCTGGATCGCCCAGTGCAGGGCCACGAGGGACGAGGAGCACGCGGTGTCGACGGTGACGGCGGGCCCCTCTAGGCCCAGTGCGTAGGCGACGCGCCCGGAGGCGACGCTGCCCGCCCCGCCGGTGCCGAGGTAGCCCTCGACGTCCGGCGCGACGGAACGCAGTCGGGCCACGTAGTCGTGGTACATCACGCCCGCGAACACGCCGGTCGCGCTGCCCCGCGCTGTCTCCGGGGCGATACCGGCCCGCTCGAAGGCCTCCCAGGAGGTCTCCAGGAGCAGGCGCTGCTGCGGGTCCATCGCGAGGGCCTCGCGGGGCGAGATCCCGAAGAACGTCGGGTCGAACAGGTCGGCGTCGTGCAGGAAGCCGCCCTCGCGGGTGTACGAGGTGCCGATGTGCTCGGGGTCCGGGTTGTACAGCGCGTCCAGGTCCCAGCCGCGGTTGACGGGGAACTCGCTGATGGCGTCGTCGCCGTTCAGGACGAGTCGCCACAGGTCCTCGGGCGAGTTCACGCCGCCGGGGTAGCGGCAGCTCATGCCGACGATCGCGATCGGCTCGTCGGTCACGGCGCCGGTCTTGCGGGTGGGCGCCACGACGACGGGCACGCCCGCGATTTCGGTGCCGATGAACGCGGCGAGAGCGGCCGGGTTCGGGTGGTCGAAGACCAGCGTGGCGGGCAGGCGCAGCTCGGTGGCGGCGTTGAGGTGGTTGCGCAGTTCGACGGAGCTGAGCGAGTCGAAGCCCAGTTCCTGGAACGCGCGGCCGGGTGCGACGGCGTGCGCCGAGCTGTGGCCGAGCACAGCGGCGGCGGTGGTACGGACGAGGTCGAGCAGTGCCTTCTCGCGCTCGGCCTCGGTCATGCCGGCGAGGGACTGCGCGAGGGCGGTCCGAGCGGCGGCGGGGTCGACGGTCCTGCGCGCGGTGCCACGCACCAGGCCGCGCAAGAGGTGCGGTACGGGGTGGGAGCGGGCCTGCTTCTGCAGAACCGACAGGTCCAGGGGAACCGGCGCGAGGAGCGCACGCCCTGTGGAGGTCGCCGCGTCGAACAGCGCCAGGCCCTGGGCCGCGCCGATCGGGATCGCGCCGCCGCTGGTGATCCGCCGTACGTCGGCCTCGTCGAGGCTGCCCGCCATGCCGCCGCCCGAGGCCCACAGGCCCCACGCGAGCGACGTCGCGGCAAGACCGGCCGCGCGGCGGTGCTGGGCGAGCGCGTCCAGGAACGCGTTGGCGGCCGCGTAGTTGCCCTGACCCGCGCCACCGAACACACCGGCGGCGGACGAGAAGAGTACGAACGCGGACAGGTCCAGGTCGCGGGTCAGGTCGTGCAGGTTCCAGGCCGCGTCGACCTTGGGCCGGAAGACGGTGTCGATCCGGTCCGGAGTCAGTGAGCCGATGGTGCCGTCGTCCAGCACACCGGCGGTGTGTACGACGGCGGAGATCTCGTGCTCGGCAAGCAGTGCCTTGAGGGCCTCGCGGTCAGCCACGTCACATGCCACATACGTGACTTCGGCGCCCTGCGCGACCAGTTCGGCACGCAGTTCCTGCGCACCCTCGGCGCTGGCGCCGCGCCTGCTCACCAGGAGCAGATTCCGTACGCCTCGCTCCGCGACCAGGTGCCGGGCGACAAGGCCACCCAACGTGCCCGTCGCACCGGTCAGCAGCACCGCCCCCGAACCGAAGCCCGGGTCGTCCACCACGGACCGGCGGGCCCTGGCCAGGCGCGGTGCCCTGGCAGCGCCTGCTCGCACCGCCAACTGCGGCTCACCGGTGGCCAGCGCGGACGGCAGTACGTCCAGCGAGGCGGTCTCCTCATCGAGGTCCACCAGGACGATCCGGTCCGGGTTCTCCGACTGGGCGGAGCGCACCAGACCCCACACCGCCGCCTGCGCGACGTCACGTACGTCTTCATCGTCCGTGGCGCCGATCGCGCCGTTGGTCGCGATGACCAGGCGTGACGCGTCGAACCGCTCGTCATTGAGCCAGGACTGGACCGTGTTCAACGCCCAGTACGCCGCTTCATGCGCACCGGCGACCGGGTCGGACCCAGAAGTGACCGGGCACGGCAGAACGGCGAAGTCAGGCAGTTCCGCCGAGTCCGCCAGTGCCTCCAGGTCGGTCCACTCGACCGTCGGTACGTCTGCCGGTACGTCTGCCGATACGTCGCTGTCGGACAGGGGCACCGAGACCCAGTCGACGCCGAACAGCGCGTCGTCTCGGTCGTCACCGGCGCCCTGGACCGGTGCGGCCGGGCGCAGCACCAGCGAGTCGATCGTGGCCACCGGAGCACCGGAGCCGTCCGCGACCGTCAGTGCCACTCCGTCAGCGCCTGTGGGCACCAACCGCACCCGCAACGCCGTCGCACCCGAGGCATGCAGCCGCACACCCGACCATGCGAACGGCAGCTTCCCGGGAGCGTCGGCCTCGCCCATCAGCCCGATGGCTTGCAGCGTCGCGTCCAACAGCGCCGGGTGCAGGCCGAAGCCCTCAGCCTTCACACCGTCCGGCAGCGCGACCTCGGCGAACATCTCGTCCCCGCTGCGCCAAGCCGACCGCAGCCCCTGGAACACCGGTCCGTAGCCGAAGCCACCCTCGACCATACGGTCGTAGTAGCCGTCGAGGTCGACGACCTCCGCATCTGCGGGCGGCCACTCGACCAGCGAGGCCCCGACGGAGCGACCTGCCGCCCCCAGCACGCCGGTGGCGTGGCGGGTCCACGAACGGCCGTCGTCGGTGTCACCCACGCTGGAGTGGAAGCTCAGCTCACGCCTGCCCGACGAGTCCTCGGCACCGACCCACACCTGCACCCGCACGGAACCGTTCTCCGGCAGGACGAGCGGCGCCTCCAGCGTCAACTCCTCGACCAGATCGCACCCGACCTGGTCACCCGCACGTACCGCCAGCTCCAGGAACGCCGTACCGGGCAGCAGCACCGAGCCCAAAATCTCATGATCGGCCAGCCACGGGTGGGTCTGGACCGACAGGCGGCCGGTCAGCAGCACACCGTCCGTGCCGCCGAGGGTGACGGTCGCGCCAAGGAGCGGGTGCTCGGCGGCACCGAGCCCGGCCGCCGCGACGTTTCCGATGATCGGCTGCACGTCGGGCCAGTAGCGCTCGCGCTGGAAGGCGTACGTCGGCAGGTCCGCCCACCGTGCACTGTGACCGGAGAAGAACACGTCCCAGTCCACTCGGACGCCGCGCACGTGCAGCTGTCCGGCGGCCGTCGTGGCTGCCACCGCCTCCGGGCGATCGCCACGCAGCGTGGGTACGAAAGCTGCTTCCGGCGCGGACTCCTGGCCCAGCGCGGACAGCGTCCCACCGGGGCCGACCTCGACGAACGTGCCCACACCCTCGGCGACGAGCGTGCCGACCGCGTCGGCGAACCGCACCGACTCGCGCACGTGCCGCACCCAGTACTCCGGAGACGTCAGCTCCTCGGCGGACGCGCGGACACCGGTCAGCGTCGACACGATCGGGAGCACGGGCGTCTCGTACGAAATGCCTTCAAGGACCCGGCTGAAGTCGTCGAGCATCGGCTCCATGAGCGGCGAGTGGAAGGCGTGACTGACCTTCAGGCGAGACACCTTGCGGCCCGCCTCGCGCCAGCGCTCCGCGATCATTTCTACGTCAGCGGCGACACCGGAAACGACCACCGACGTCGGGCCGTTCACAGCTGCTATGCCCACGGTCTCCGGCAGATCGGAGGCGACCTCGGCCTCGGACGCCTGGATCGCGACCATCGCGCCACCGGACGGCAGCGCCTGCATCAGCGCACCACGCGCCGACACCACCTTGACGGCGTCGGTCAGCGACCAGACACCCGCCACATGCGCGGCGGCCAGTTCACCGATCGAGTGGCCCGCCAGCATGTCGGGGCGCACACCCCACGACTCAAGAAGCCGGAACAACGCGACCTCGACCGCGAACAACGCAGGCTGCGTCACCCCCGTCTCGTTCAGGGCGTCGGCATCCTCACCGAACAACACCTCCCGCACCTGCGGATCGAACGCGCCAAGAACCTCGTCCAGAGCCGCAGCGAACACCGGGAAGCGGAAGGCTAGTTCACGCCCCATGCCCAGCCGCTGCGACCCCTGACCCGAGAACAGGAAACCCAACCGACCAGGCTCATCGGCGACCCCTGCGACCGCCGCGCCGGTCGACCGTCCCTCGGCCACGGCCGCCAGAGCGGCCAGCAGCTCCGACCGGTCCGCACCGACCACCACGGCGCGGTGCTCAAGCACCGCCCGCGAGGACACCAACGCACGGCCCACGTCCGCCACGGTCAGCTCAGGAGCCGTGTCCGCGAAAGACTTGAGTCGCGCCGCCTGCTCCCGCAGCGCCTCGGCACTCCGCGCCGACAACACCCACGGCACAAGACCGCCGTCAGGCACCGGCGCCGGAGCCTCCGCCTGCTCCACCACGGGAGCCTGCTCGATGATGGTGTGCGCGTTGGTGCCGCTGAACCCGAACGACGACACACCCGCCCGCCACGGCCGGTCCGCGGCGGGCCACTCGCGCTCGTCGGTGAGGAGTTCCACCGCACCGGCGGACCAGTCGACGTGGGGCGAGGGCTCGTCCACGTGCAGGGTCTTGGGCAGTACGCCGTGTCGCATGGCCATGACCATCTTGATCACACCGGCGACACCGGCGGCGGCCTGCGTGTGGCCAAGGTTCGACTTGATCGAGCCGAGCCACAGCGGCCGGTCGGCGGGGCGGTCCTGACCGTAGGTGGCGAGGAGCGCCTGGGCCTCGATCGGGTCGCCGAGCTTGGTGCCGGTGCCGTGTGCCTCGACCACGTCCACGTCGGCCGATTCCAGGCCCGCACTCGCCAGGGCCTGGCGGATGACGCGCTGCTGCGAGGGACCGTTCGGCGCGGTCAGGCCGTTGGACGCGCCATCCTGGTTCACCGCCGAACCACGCACGAGGGCAAGTACCTGGTGGCCGTTGCGCTGAGCGTCCGAGAGCCGCTCGACGAACAGCATGCCGACGCCCTCACCCCAGCCGGTGCCGTCGGCGCCGGCGGCGAACGCCTTGCAGCGGCCGTCCACAGCGAGACCGCGCTGGCGGCTGAACTCGACGAACGAGGTCGGCGTGGACATCACCGTCACGCCACCCGCGAGGGCCAGTTCGCACTCGCCCCTCTGCAGCGCCTGCACCGCCAGGTGCAGAGCCACCAGGGACGACGAGCACGCCGTGTCCACCGTCACCGCGGGTCCCTCAAGACCGAAGGTGTAGGACAGGCGACCGGAGGCCACGCTGGCCGCGTTGCCGGTCGCCACGTAGCCGCCCATGTCGTCGGCAGCCGCGCCGAGCACCCAGCCGTAGTCCTGCATGTTCGATCCCACGAACACGCCGACGCGCTCACCGCGCAGCGAGTTCGGGTCGACCCCTGCCCGCTCGAACGCCTCCCACGAGGTTTCCAGGAGCAGTCGCTGCTGGGGGTCCATCGCGAGGGCCTCACGCGGCGAGATCCCGAAGAACGCCGGGTCGAACGCGCCCACGTCCTCCAGGAACGCGCCCGAACGCGAATACGAGGTCCCCACCCCATCCGGGTCGGGGTCGTACAACGCTTCCAGGTCCCAACCACGATCGGTCGGGAACTCCGACACCGCGTCCCCACCCGACAGGACTACGTCCCACAGCTCCTCCGGGCTCGACACACCACCCGGGAAACGGCAGGCCATCGCCACGATCGCGATCGGCTCATCGGTCGCGCTGGACACGGCCACGGACGTGGAGGCGGTGGGGACGACGCCGGACAGTTCGGTCCGCAGGTACGCGGCCAGGACCGCGGCGTTGGGGTAGTCGTAGACCAGCGTGGCGGGCAGGGCGACACCGGTGGCCTCACTCAG
>NZ_JBVIHP010000016.1:0-234911 GCF_055570235.1 Streptomyces sp. NPDC031274
AGCGTTTGTTGGGGGGGGGGGGGAGAAGTGGGGGGGGCGGGGCGGGTAGCGGGTCGTGGTGCGGGGGGGGAGAGAGAAGGGGGGAGACAGGGGGGGGGGGGGGGGATGCGGCCACCCCCCCCCCCCCCCCCCCCCCCCCCCCCCGCCACGGTCCCGCCGTCAGTCGTCCGCCTTCTTCCCGGTACGGAAGCGCCACTGCAACTCGCGTACCCGCTCGGCGAGTTCGGGCACGGGACCGGCCACCTCCACATCCGGCACGACGTCCCGCACCGTCAGCGGACTCAAGGGCGAGGTGGCGGGCAGGCCCCACTCGGCCTTCCAGTCCCTGGCCTGCTGCGACGAGCTGGCGTACACGATGCGGCCGAGGCCCACCCACCCGTGCGCGGCGGCGCACATCGGGCAGTGCTCACCCGAGGTGTACACGGTCGCCGTGGCCCTCTCCTCGGGGGTCAGATGGGCCGCGGCCCACCGGGCGAGTGCGAACTCCGGGTGTGCCGTCGGGTCCCCCGTGGTGGACTCGCGGTTGCGGTCCTCGGCCCTGATCCTGCCGTCCGCGTCGACGAGCACGGACCCGAACGGCCAGTCGCCGTCTTCGGTCGCCTCGGCCGCCAGTTCGATGCAGCGGCGCAGGTAGGGCAGATCGGCTTCACTGACTGCGGCGGGAACGCTTCGCGCGGCGCCGGTCCCGGGAAGGTCGTGGTCCTGGTCGTGGTCCTGGTCGTGGGGTGCCACTGGCTGCTCCGTCTCTGTAGAGGTGCCTCTGGAGAGGTGCCGGAGAGGTGCCCGGCTACGTCCGGTGGGCGGCCACGGTGGCCAGCGCCTGCCACGCCGCCTCGGGCCGCAGGGTCTCGTCCGGATCGCCGTGGTACGGGTCGAGCAGCACGGTGTCCGCACCGGCCAGGCGCAGTTCCTCGACGTCCTCGAAGAGCTGCTCGACGGTGCCTTCTCCGGCGCGGCGATCCGGGTGGTCGACCGGCTTCTCCGTCAGTCCGAGACGAATCCGCGGCGCCAGAGCGGGCACGGGCCGATCGAGCCGGGCGGAAATTCCCTTCAGTCGCACCAACGTGTCCCTGAACCAGGGCATCGTGAACCGCAGCGGATGCCACGGAGCGCCGAAACGCACGGCCCGGCGCATGGCCGCGTCGCTGTTTCCACCGATCCAGATCGGAATCTGCCCGGATCGATAGTCGGCTTCGTTCTCCCATGCGGCGCGCAGCGTCCGCAGATGGTCGTCGGTCAGCGCCCCACGTCGCTCGAAGGGGACACCGAGTGCCTCGAACTCCTCCCGGGCCCAGCCGACCCCGACACCCAGAATCAGTCGGCCGCCGCTGAGTTGATGCAGGTTGGCGGCCATGCGGGCGACCAGCAGAGGGTGCCGGTAGGGAGTGATGAGAACGGTCGTCCCCAGTTTTATCCCGGTCGTGATCCCGGCCATCCAGGCGAGCGTGGTGAAGGGCTCGTAGAAGGGAGCGGGATATTGCTCGGCCACATCCGGCGTGATCGCCACGTGATCGGACATCATCAGCAGATCGAAGCCGAGCTCCTCCACGGTTCCGGCCCAACGAGCGAGGTGATCGGGGTTCGCCCCGGGCCCGAAGTTGGGGACGTTCACACCTATCCGCATCGGTGTCACCTCCGCATGGGTGTCACCCTAGCGCCGGGCGCTTCCCGGCCGGGGGCTTCGTAGCCCTCAGTTGCAAAGCCCGCTGCACGGTCCCAGCCACAGGGGACCGCAGCCGTAATCGGTCCAGTTGCACCCGCCGTAGCACGTCGTGTCGCAGCTTCCGGTCCCCGCGCACTGGGAGTTGCAGTCCACGGCCTGGCTGCTCCGATCGCTCCGAGCCGCGGCGCCCTGCGTGTCGGCAGGGCCAAGGTCCCTGAGAATCGCCCGCGCCTCGCTCCCGCCGAACGCCGCCACAGCCGCCGTCTCCAGCTCGTCGACGGCTGCTTCCTGCCGACGTCCCGCGATGATCCGCGGTGCAAGCCGCGTGGCGTCGTCCAGGACGAGGGACTGCTCGGCCGACAGACCGGGGTGTGTCTTTTGGTAGTTCGCGAAGTGCGCCACCCACAGATCGCTCCGGGCCGAGGCGGACAGCGCGCCGTAGACAGCGCGCCGATAGTCCGCGGGGTAGGAGACGAACTCGGAGTAGCCGGTGGGCAGCCGGTCGAGGTTGGCCCTCACCCATCGCGACGCCTTACTGGCCTTGACGCGGGTCACAGCCTGCGCGGGTGAGGTCGCCAGGCCGCCGGTGACCAGAAACGTTCCCAGGGCAAGACCCGGCACGGCCTTGAGGATTCCTCGACGGCTCGGGGGCCGCAGCGCATCGAGGTCGCGGAGCGCACGCACCACCCGCAGCGAGTCCGACGGCCCCAACAACCGCGCCAGGCGGAGGGAGAGCGCGGTTCCCGTCCAGGCCCGCACCTGGTCGCCGTCGACCGCCAACAGGGTCGGGGCCCACGCGGCCCCCTCCCCCAGGGCACGCGCGCGCAGGCCGCGAATACGGGGTTCCGTCAGGCCCGCGGTGGTCAACGTGCCGTCGACGGACACGCGAACCCGCTCCACGACTTCTTCGCAGAACCGGCAGTCGGCGTCGAATGCCACAATCCACTCGGTCACAAGCTTCTCCCCACGTTCGCGCGACAGACCGTCCCATCATGCCCATCAGGCGTGATTTTTCACGTCGAGCGTCAGTCATTTCGACGAGGACCAAGAGGCGGCGAAGAGCGAGGAGCGCGTGCCTCGATGGCCTGCGCCGCGTCGTGGACGCGCTCCTGTCACCGAGCTCAGCCCGGCCGAGGCCCACGCGCAGGCGAGCACACCCCGTACGGCACAATCCCCGCATGGAGATTGCCGAGCACATCGAAGTTCTCGACACCGAAGGCCAGTTGCTTGCCCGCGCCGCCGAAACGGCCGGTTCTGGCGCCAAGGTGGCCACCTGCCCCGACTGGACCGTCCGCGATCTGCTGCGGCACACGGGGGCAGTGCACCTGTGGGCCGCGACGATCGTCGCCGAGGGGGACACCTCGCCGCGGCCTCCGGGGGACGCGCCGGACCTGGACGGCGCCGCCCTGATCGACTGGTATCGGCAGGCGCACGGCGACCTGGTCACCACGCTTCGTGCCGCCGCGCCGGACGTCCGGTGTTTCGCGTTCCTGCCCGCGCCGTCCCCGCTCGCGTTCTGGGCGCGGCGACAGGCGAACGAGACGGCGATCCACCGCGTGGACGCCGAGTCCGCGCGCGCGGGTGCGCCGTCCCCGATCGGTACGGAGTTCGCGGCGGACGGGATCGACGAGCTGCTGCGGGGGTTTCACGCGCGCTCGCGCAGCAGGGTGCGTACACAGGAGCCCCGCGTCCTGCGCGTGCGGGCGACCGACGCCGACGCCGACGCCGTGTGGACCGTACGCCTCTCGCAGGAGCCGGCCGCCACGGAGCGGGGCGACGACGGGCGGGCCGACTGCGAGCTTTCGGGTCCCGCGGAGCACCTCTACCTCGCGCTGTGGAACCGCGGGCCGTTCCCGCACGTCACCGGCGACACCGCGCTGAGTGCGCTGTGGAGCGAGACGTCGGGCGTGTGAGTCGATCAGCTATTCGGCGGCGGTCCCCACGAGCATCCGCTCGAGGACCGCGCGCTGGAGCGGCCGCACCTGCGCGTGCAGTCGGCGCCCCTTGTCGGTGAGCACGACCCGCACCCCGCGCCGGTCCTCGTTGCACATGGCCCGCTCCACGAGACCGTCCTTCTCCAGGCGGCCGATGAGACGGGACAGCGCGCTCTGGCTCAGATGAATTCGGCCCGCGATGTCCTGCACGCGGTAGCCGCAGTCGCCGTCACCGTCGGCCTCGGCGCCCTCGGACAGCACGTCGAGGACTTCGAAGTCGCTCGCCCCGAGCCCGTGTTCACGCAGGGCGTTGTCGAGTTCACACAGGGTGCGCGCGTGCACCGCGAGGATGTCGCGCCATTGGTCCACGAGCCCTTGCTCGGCCTTCTTCGCCGCCATGACATCGCACGGTAGCAGAGAATGCCTTGTTCGTTGCATCGACATTAAATGCGCGTGCATGTAATGCGTGCGCATGCGTTGTCCCCCGCCAGGGGCCGATCAGGGGTGGGTGGAGTGCGCCGCCGGTCGGCCCGTCAGCCCATCCAGCCGGGGCGCACCAAGCCCGACTCGTAGGCCAGGACGACCAGTTGGGCGCGGTCGCGGGCGCCCAGCTTCACCATGGTCCGGCTGACGTGCGTCTTCGCGGTCAGCGGGCTGACGAACAGGCGGCGGGCGATCTCCTCGTTCGACAGGCCGATACCGACGAGCGCCATCACCTCCCGCTCCCGTTCGGTCAGTTCGCCCAGCGTCTCGGCGTCCGCGGGCTCCTTGGAGCGGGCCGCGAACTCGGCGATGAGGCGGCGCGTCACGCCGGGCGAGAGCAGTGCGTCGCCGTCGACGACCGCGCGGACGGCGCGCAGCAGTTCCTCGGGCTCGGTGTCCTTGACGAGGAAGCCCGACGCCCCGGAACGGATAGCCTCGAAGACGTACTCGTCCAGCTCGAAGGTGGTGAGCATGACCACCTTGACGTCACCGAGGTCCGGCTCGTCGGTGATCCTGCGGGTCGCCGCGAGCCCGTCGAGCAGCGGCATGCGGATGTCCATCAGGACGACGTCGGGGCGCAGCTCACGCACCAGGCGCACCGCCTCCTCGCCGTCCGCCGCCTCCCCCGCGACCTCGATGTCCCGCTGGGCGCCGAGCAGCGCCTTGAAACCGGCCCTCACCAACGACTGGTCGTCGGCGAGCAGTACGCGGATCACTGGTCCTCCTGAAGTGCCGTGCGGGTGGGCAGTACCGCGGTGACCCTGAATCCCCCGTCCGGGCGCGAGCCCGCCTCGATCGTGCCATTCAGGGCGGCGGCGCGCTCACGCATCCCGGCGAGACCGTTCCCGCTGCCGCCCGCGTCGGCGCCGGTGGCGGGGCCGTCGTCGTCCACGCGCAGCGTGAGCTCCGCGCCCTCGTACCGCACGAGCACGCGCGCCTGGCGCGATCCGGAGTGCCGTACGACGTTGGTCAGGGCCTCCTGGACGATGCGGAAGGCGGCGAGGTCCACGCCGGTCGCCAGCTTCTGGCGCCTCCCCCGGGTGTCGACGTCGACGGTGAGTCCCGTGCCGGCGGCCTGCTGCACGAGCTCGGGCAGCCGGTCGAGCCCGGGAGCGGGGGCGCGTGGCGCGTCCCCGGGGGTACGGAGGGTATCCAGCACCTGGCGGACCTCCCCCAGCGCCTCCTTGCTCGCGGCCTTGATGGTGGTCAGTGCCGTACGGGCCTGCTCGGGGTCGGAGTCGAGCAGCGCGAGGCCGACGCCCGCCTGGACGTTGATCACGGAGATGCTGTGCGCGAGGACGTCGTGCAGCTCGCGCGCCATGCGCAGGCGCTCCTCGTCGGCCCGCCGCTTGGCGGCCTGCGCACGCTCCGCGCTCTCCTTCAGCCACTGCTCACGCTTTACACGGGCCAGTTCGGACACGGCGATGATGGCGACGACCCAGACGGCGACGATGATCTCCTCGCCCCAGGTCCTCGGCGCGTCGCCGTCCGGCGGCAGCCACCGGTAGAGCCAGTGCGCGACCAGCACATGCCCCGCCCACAGCATCGCGACGGCGCCCCACGCCGCGCGCCGGTACCCCGCGACGACCGCGGCGAAGCAGCCGACGGCGACGGTGAGCAGGACCGGACCGTACGCGTACCCGGCGCCGAGATAGACCAGCGCGGTCCCGGCCGTGAAGTACGCGACCGTGAGCGGGAAGCGGTGGCGCAGCAGGAGCGAGGCCGTGCCCGCGAGGAGGAGCAGCCGGGCCGGGATGCCCAGGTCCACCCGGTCGAGCTGGCTGTGGGCCGCGTACCCCGAGCCGATCTGTACGAACACGGTGATCGCGAGGGTCGTCGGCCAGGGCAGCCTCCGTACGTCCCCCACACCGTCCTGCCGGTTCCGCCAGGGCGGCCCGTGCCGCCACACCGGCACTCCGCCCCAGGGCAGGGACGGACCGCCTCGCCCGTGTTCGCGCTGCTCGTCCATGGCGGCAACGCTAGACCGCGCGGTGGGCGCCGGGCGTCAGCCGGACGGGGCGATCACGCGTACTCCCGCTGGAGTACCTCGGGGGTTTCACCGTGCTCCCTGCCTTCGTGCGGACCGAAGCGGCGGTGCAGCCGGCGCAGCGGACCGGGCGCCCACCAGTTGGCGCGGCCCGCGAGCCGCATGGCGACGGGCAGCAGGACGACACGGATGAGGGTGGCGTCCACGAGGATCGTCAGGGCCGTGCCGACGCCGAGTTCCTTGAGGAACACGACGCCCCCGGTCGCGTACGTGAGGAACGAGAGCGCGAGGATCCCGGCCGCCGCGGTGATCAGCGGGGCGCTCCGCCGGATCCCGGTGGCCACCGCCGCTTCCGTGTCGCCCACCCGCTCGTACTCCTCCTTGATCCGGGCCAGCATGAACACCTCGTAGTCCATCGACAGGCCGTAGGCGACGCAGAACATCAGCACCGGGATGCTCGGCTCGATGGACCCGGTGGGCGTGAAGCCGAGGAGCCCCGCGAGGTGCCCGTCCTGGAAGACCCACACCAGGCATCCGAACATCACCGACAGGCTGAGCAGATTGAGCACGGTCGCCTTGGCGGGCAGGAGCAGGCTGCCGGTCATCAGGAAGAGGATGGCGAAGGTGGCGATGAGGACCAGGCCGACGGCGTACGGGAGGCGGTCCAGGAGGGTGGCGCGGAAGTCGGTCGTCTCGGCCGGATAGCCGCCGACCAGGGCGGTCGCGGGGGCTCGGATGTCGCGGACCTCCGCGACGAAGGCGGGTACGTCGCCCCGCATCGCCGCCTGGGTCGGGACGACGGCGAGGCGGGAACCGCCGTCGTCTCGCCCAGAGGCGCCGAGGGTGATCGCCGAAGGCCCGGTGCGGCGGCCGTCCTGGTAGCTGCCGGTGAGGGCGTCCACCTGGAACACGCCCTCGACACGGGAGAGTTCGGCGGCGTACCGCTGCGTCTGCCGGTTGCTCGCCGCTTCCCGGAGCACGACGTGGACGGTGTCGGTGGGCTCGGCGGGGAATTCTCTGTGGATGGCCTCGGAGGTGGTGCGGGACGATGTGCCCGTGGGCAGGGTCCGTTCGTCGGGCAGCCCGAACCGCAGGCCGAGCAGCGGTGACGCGGCGAGCAGCAGGACACCGACCACGGCCGCGCCCGCGGCGACCGGTCGGCGCATCGCGGCGAGCGCGATCCGCTGCCAGACGCCGCTCGCCGTGCTCTGCGGGCGCTCCACGCGGTGGCCCCAGCGGGCGAGCGCGGCGGGCAGCAGAAGCAGCGCTCCGGCCACCGCGGTCACCACGACGAGGACCCCCGCGTAGGCGAAGGAGCTCAGGAAGAAGAACGGGAACACGAGCAGCGCGCAGAGCGATACGGCCACGGTGACCCCGCTGAAGATCACGGTGCGTCCTGCGGCGGCGGTCGCGCGGACCACGGCGTCCGGCTGGGTGTGGCCCGCGTGCCGCTCCTCGCGGTAGCGGCTGATGACGAAGAGGCTGTAGTCGATGCCGAGCCCAAGGCCCAGGACGAGAGCGAGATTCGCCGCGAACGTCGACACCTCGGTGACCTGCGCGATCGCCCGGAGCCCGGCGAGCGTGCCGACGACCGAGAGCAGCCCGACGCCGACGGTGAGCAGGGCCGCCACCGTCCGCCGGTAGACGAGGATCAGCAGGAGCAGTACGGCGGGCAGGGCGAACATCTCGGCGCGCAGGAAATCGGTGCGCGCCTGCTCGCCGACCTGGCGGGAGATCTCCTCCTGGCCGCCGACGGATACCTCCAACTGAGCTGTGGTGCGGGCGAGTTGAGGCGAGAGCGTGGCGAGCCGCTCGCGGGTTTCGGTGGCGCCACCCTCCAGGCGGGCGAGGATGAGGCCGCTTTCGCCGTCGGAGGCGCGCAGGGCCCGGCTCTCGCCGTTCCAGTAGGCGCCGACATCCGTGACCCCAGGTATGTCCCTTACCTCTGCGGCCAGTTGGCGGGCGGCAGCCGTCGTACGCGGTGAGTCGACGTCGCCGTCGCGGGCCGTGACGAGGAGCGCGAGGTTGGGGTTCCCCGTGCCGTACTCCTCGCGCAGGATGTCGGCCGCGCGCACGGACTCGGTGCCGGGCGCGTCCCAGCGCGCGAGGTCGAGGTCGGCCTGGGCGCCGGCCCCGTAGGCGCCGAGGCCGAGGAAGGCCAGTACCACGCCGATCAGTACGGCGCGGCTGTGCCGCACCACGAAACGGCCGAGCCGGGTCAGCATCGCTGTCTGCCTCTCTCCCGGCTCCCCGTGCGGGATCCGGTGCCGCCACGGTCGCGGTCACCGCTGGAAGGGCCGCTGGAAGACCCGCTGGAAGATCCACTGGAACGCGTGAATCCCGGTGGGCGGACGCCGGGTTAGGCTCGGCCCATGGGGGATGCGGAGATGTCCACGGGGATGCGCTTCGAACTGCTGGGACCGCTGAGGGCGTTGCGCGACGGCGAGGGCTGCGGTGAGGGCCGCGGCGAGGAGATTGCGCTCGGGCCGCCGAAGCAGCGCGCGGTTCTCGCCGTACTGCTCCTCCAGGAGGGACGCCCCCTCTCGTACGAGGGTCTCGTCGACGCGGTGTGGGGCGACGAACACCCGGTTCATGTACGCAACCTCGTGCAGAAGTATGTCTCCGGGGTGCGGCGCGCCTTCGCGTCCGCGGGTACGGCGGGGCCTGCACTCACGTGGACCGGCAGCGGTTATCGGCTCTCCGGTGCCGCGGCCGACGATCTGCGGGAGCGGCGGCAGTTGGTCGACGCGGCCCTCGCGGCGCGTGCCGCGGGGCAGTTGCGGCACGCGGGCGAACTCATCGACCGGGCCGAGGCGTTGTGGCGCGGCGAATTCGCGGAGGGCCTCAACGCCCCTTATCTGGCGGCGGAACGGCTCCGGTGGCGCGAGAAGCGGCTCACCGTGCTTGAGGCCCGGATCTCCGGAGAGATCGAACTCGGCCGCTCCTTCGAGTACGTCCACGAACTCATCCGGCTCGTCGCCGCGCACCCCCTGCGCGAGCGCCCGGTCGAGCTTCTGATGAACGCCCTTTACCGCACCGGCCGTTCCTCGGACGCGCTGCTCGCCTTCGAGGACGCGCGACACCGGATCGCCGACGCCATGGGCGCGGATCCGGGCCCCGCGCTGCGGTCCCTGCACGAACGGATACTGCGCCAGGACCCGGAACTCCTCACGACGGCGCTCACGCCCGCTCCCGTGTCGGCGGCGTGAGCGGGCGGGCTACTTCTGCTCCAACAGCCCTACTCCGTGGGCCAGTTGCGTGATCGCGTACGAGAAGAACGCCGAACGGTCCTCGACGACACGGTTGAACTGCCCGAACACCTCGAAGCCCACGAGCCCGAACAGCTGGGCCCACGCCGCGACCATCGCCATGACCACCGCCGGCGGCAGATCGGGCGCGAGATCCGCGGCGATCCGCTCGGCCTCGGCACGCAGCCCGCCCGGCAGCGGCTGCACGGCGACACCACGCCCCCGATGGGCGTCGCGCACGATCCCGACGAGCAGCCGCCCGACGCGCTCCGCGGATTCGACCGTGGAGTCGGGCGCGCTGTAGCCCGGGACGGGCGAGCCGTAGATGAGGGCGTACTCGTGGGGATGCGCGAGCGCCCAGGACCGTACGGCCTCGCACGCGACCGTCCAGCGCCGCACGGGGTCGGCCGACGACGCGACCTCGGCGTGCGCGTCCTCGGCGGCGGCACCGAGGGAGTCATAGGCGTCGATGATGAGCGCGGTCAGGAGTTCGTCGCGGCTGGGGAAGTAGCGGTAGAGGGCGGAGGACACCATGCCGAGCTCGCGGGCCACGGCGCGCAGCGAGAGCTTGGCGGCGCCGTCGGCCGCCAGCTGCCTGCGGGCCTCGTCCTTGATGGCGGCGGTGACTTCGACTCGGGCGCGGGCCCTGGCCCCGCTGGTAGCGCTGCTCATGCAGGCAGTGTGCCATGACTTCGGAGCAGTGCGCTGAAACGAGAGCGGTGCACTGGGAGGAGAGCGGCGCACCGAGGAGAGAGTGGCGCGCCGAATCGAGAGCACCGAACCATTTCGAGAGCACCGCTCTTGCATTGGGGCACCGCTCTCGTGCACACTGCTCTTAAGCGAGAGCAGTGCTCTCGGAAACCCTCCCGACTCTGGCGGTCACCATGTCTGCACCCTCCTCCTCCACCACCCCGTACTACCTCAAGGGCAGTCCCCTCAACGTGCGGTTCAACAGCATGGTCGGCTGGCTGGCTCGGCGCGGCATCAGCCTGATGGGGTCGGCCGAGCTCTCCGTACGCGGACGCAAGAGCGGCCAGCTGCAGCGCGTCCCGGTCAACCCGTTCACGTACCAAGGCGGCCAGTACCTGATCTCGGCGCGTGGGCACTCGCAGTGGGTGCGCAATATGCGCGTGGCGGGCGGTGGCGAGCTGCGCGTCGGGCGGAAGGTCCACGCCTTCACGGTCGAGGAGGTCCCGGACGCCGAGAAGCTGCCGGTGTTGCGCGGCTACCTGAAGAAGTGGGGCTGGGAGGTCAACCAGTACTTCAACGGCGTCACCGCCAAGTCCACGGACGCGGAGATCGAGGCGGCCGCGGGCGACCACCCCGTCTTCCGCGTCACCATCACGAAGTGAGGACGCCACGAAGTGAGGCCGCCCGACGCCCACCGCCCAACACCCACCGCCCGCGGTCAGATCACCATCGGGCCTACCGGTCGATCGTGTTCAGCGCCCGTCCCGCCAGCGGATGGTTCCGCACCAGCTCGCCGAGCGTCGTGGAGCCACGGGTGATCCTCGCGAACGCGTTCCACGCGGGCCTGAACCCGGTGATCGCCGCGTGCAGCATGCCCGGACGGCGCTCGAAGGCCGTGAGCATGCGCCGCCCGACGCTCATCTCGACGCCGAGTCCCGCCTTGATGGCGAAGGCGTAGTTCAGGGCCTGGCGGCGGGCGTCGACCGCGTCGTGCGCCTCGCCGATCCGCACCGCCCACTCCCCCGCGAGCCGGCCCGAGCGCAGCGCGAAGGAGATGCCTTCGCGGGTCCACGGCTCAAGGAGCCCCGCCGCGTCACCGCACACCACGACCCGGCCGCGCGAGAGCGGCGAGTCGTCGCTGCGGCAGCGCGTCAGATGGCCCGAGGAGATGCTCGGCTCGAAGCCCGCGAGCCCGAGGCGGGCGATGAAGTCCTCCAAGTACCGCTTGGTGGCCGAGCCTTCGCCGCGCGCGGAGATGACCCCGACCGTGAGGGTGTCGCCCTTGGGGAACACCCATCCGTAACTGCCGGGCATCGGCCCCCAGTCGATGAGTACCCGGCCCGCCCAGTCCTCGGCGACGCTCTGCGGCACCGGGATCTCGGCCTCCAGACCGAGATCCACCTGGTCGAGCTTCACACCGACATGTGCCCCTATGCGGCTCGCACTGCCGTCGGCTCCGACGACCGCGCGGGCGAGCACCGTCTCGCCGCCCTGCAGGACCACGGCGACCGTCCGCCGGTCGGGCACCGCTGAGCCGTGCTGCTCCACGCGCGCGACGGTGACGCCGGTGCGCACCTCGGCGCCCGCCTTCTGTGCGTGCTCGACCAGTTGCTGGTCGAACTCGGGGCGGTTGATCAGCCCGAAGAGCATCTGCTTCGAGCGGCGGGTGCGGGCGAACTTGCCGTCCAGGGAGAACGTCACCGCGTGCACCCGGTCCCTGAAGGGCAGTTCGAACCCGGGCGGGAGCGCGTCGCGCGAGGGGCCGATGATGCCGCCGCCACACGTCTTGTACCGGGGCAGTTCGGCTTTCTCCAGGACGAGGACGCTGCGTCCCGCGACGGCTGCCGCATACGCCGCCGACGCCCCTGCGGGCCCTGCTCCCACCACGACGACGTCCCACACGTACTGCGCGTCATCCGCTGGTACGTACTGCGCGTCGTCCGCTGAGTTCTCGCTGCTCACGTTGGTCTACCGCTCCCGATCCAGCTGTTGGCCGCGCTTTCCAAGGCATCCTACGGCGGGCACCTCCGGCACCCTCCTGTGGGAGGATCACAACACCCACATACGTATAACGTCGCACCTACGAGGAGCGTGCCCATGTCGCCGAATCCGATCGCCGAGACCGTCGCCTCACTCATGCCGAAGGCGAAGGCGGAGCTCACTGAACTGGTGGCCTTCAAGTCGGTGGCGGACTTCGATCAGTTCCCCAAGAGCGAGAGCGCCGCCGCCGCGAACTGGGTGGCGGACGCGCTGCGCGCCGAGGGGTTCCAGGACGTGGCCCTGCTCGACACCCCGGACGGCACGCAGTCGGTGTACGGCCTCCTTCCGGGCCCCGAGGGCGCTCCCACCGTGCTGCTCTACGCGCACTACGACGTGCAGCCGCCGCTCGACGAGGCGGCGTGGACCACCCCGCCGTTCGAGCTGACGGAGCGCGAAGGACGCTGGTACGGACGCGGGAGCGCCGACTGCAAGGGCGGGGTCCTCATGCACCTGCTCGCGCTGCGCGCCCTGAAGGCGAACGGCGGTGTCCCGGTGAGCGTCAAGGTGATCGCCGAGGGCTCCGAGGAGCAGGGCACGGGCGGCCTCGAGCGGTACGCCGAGGAGCACCCCGACCTTCTGACGGCCGACACGATCGTCATCGGCGACGCGGGCAACTTCCGGGTGGGCCTTCCGACGGTCACCGCGACGCTTCGCGGCATGACTCTCCTTCGCGTGCGCATCGACACCCTTGAGGGCAACCTGCACTCCGGACAGTTCGGCGGCGCGGCCCCGGACGCGCTCGCCGCGCTGGTGCGGGTGCTCGACTCGCTGCGCGCGGACGACGGCTCGACGACGGTCGACGGGCTCACGGGCGACGAGGTCTGGGACGGGCTTCAGTACGAAGAGGCCGACTTCCGCAAGGACGCCAAGGTCCTCGACGGTGTCCAGCTGGTCGGCAGGGGCACGGTCGCCGACCGCATCTGGGCGCGCCCCGCGGTCACGGTGCTCGGCATCGACTGCCCGCCGGTGGTCGGCGCGACGCCGTCCGTGCAGGCGGGCGCGCGGGCGCTGGTCAGCCTGCGGGTGCCGCCGGGCGTGGACGCGGCCGAGGCCACCAAGCTCCTTCAGGCGCACCTGGAGGCGCACACCCCGTGGGGCGCGCAGGTGACCACCGAGCAGATCGGGCAGGGCCAGCCGTTCCGCGCGGACACCACGAGCCCGGCGTACGCGGCCATGGCGGAGGCGATGGGTGAGGCGTACCCGGGCGAGGAGATGCAGTACGCGGGCCAGGGCGGCTCGATTCCGCTGTGCAACACCCTCGCCGCGCTCTACCCCCGGGCGGAGATCCTGCTGATCGGCCTGAGCGAGCCCGAGGCCCAGATCCACGCGGTCGACGAAAGCGTGTCGCCGCAGGAGTTGGAGCGGCTCTCGGTCGCGGAGGCGCTGTTCCTCCAGAAGTACGCGGCGAGCTGAGCCACCGGGCGGGCGGGACGGGTATGCGCCGACGCGGAGCGGGCTCCCTGCCGA
Source organism: Streptomyces sp. NPDC031274 (assembly GCF_055570235.1). Classification (NCBI taxonomy): domain Bacteria; kingdom Bacillati; phylum Actinomycetota; class Actinomycetes; order Kitasatosporales; family Streptomycetaceae; genus Streptomyces; species Streptomyces sp. NPDC031274. Next base: position 13,513 of record NZ_JBVIHP010000016.1, read on the forward strand.
CTCCCGTGGTCACTGGTCGCCGACGGGGATCCCGGCCTCCAGGTACAGGGCGACCCCGCGCTCCCGCGCCCGCAGGGCCCAGCGAAGCCGCTCGTAGCGTACGGAGGGCAGCAACCTGGCCGCCTCCTCCTCGGTGACGAAGCGGCAGTCGCGGAGTTCGGGGCCCGGCAGCAGCATCTGCCGGGCCGCACCGCTGTCGAGTCTCCCGCCGTCGAAGAGGAACCGCATCCCTCCGTAGCCGGGCGGTACGGGCGGCTCCCAGTCGACGACGAGGAGCCGCGGGGCGTCGGCGAGTTGGATGCCGGTCTCCTCGGCCACCTCGCGCATGCCCGCGCGAGCGGGCGCCTCACCCGGTTCGACGACACCGCCCGGGAACTCCCAGCCGGCCTTGTACGTCGGGTCGACGAGCAGCACCCGGTCCCGCTCGTCGAAGAGCAGCACCCCGGCCGCGAGCGTCTCCGCGGTGGGCTGCGGGGTCTGCACGATGTCGCAGACGGACGCGGCCCCGGTGCGTACGGCGTCGGCGATGCGCTCGGCGGTCTCGCAGGGGGTCAGCGCGCCGGTGTCGACGCGGTGTGCGTCGGTGCCGAGCCAGCCCGCGAGTGCGGCGCGGTACGGCTCGATGTGGTCGAACGACCACTGCCGTACGCGCATCTCGCCGTCCGGGAGATCGGGGACGGGGCGTTCGGCTATGCGTTCCCGCAGGATCGTTTCATCCGGGGTCAGGACGACGTGGCGTACGGCGATTCTGCGCGAGGCGAGGCCGCCGAAGATCTCGTCGCGGTAGTCCTGCCGCAGCAGGGTCATCGGCACCACGAGGACGCCACCGACCTCGGCGAGCAGGGCCGCCGCGGTGTCCACGACGAGTCGCCTCCAGATCGGCAGATCCTGGAAGTCGCTCACCTCGGCGAGGCGCTTGGGAGGCAGCAGGTGCGGCAGTCCACCGCCGATGACCTCGGGGTCGAAGAGTGTGCTGTTCGGGATCAGCTCGATCAGTTCCTGTGCGGCGCTGGTCTTGCCCGCACCGAACGCGCCGTTGATCCAGACGATCACGGTTCCCCCTCTTCCGTCGGCCCTCTGTGGCTTGCCCGGAACACCCCGCTGCGGAAACCAGCCCCTGATGAGGCCGTCACAGCCCGAACCTCAAGACGCCATCCAATGTCAAGCGATTCGCTTTCACTTCACCCCATCGGGTGGCAGTCGCCGCGCATGAATCGTTCCCTCACTCCAAGCGACGCTCTCCCCCGCTAGCGTGATCCGCCAGGCGCCCCAGCCCCTGGTGACCTCATGAATCCGGCTCTCCCGATGCACCCCGCTGCCGCGTGGATCCGGCCGAACGTCGCTACTGGGGGACACGTGCAACTCGATGCCCTGAACGAATTCGCCTTCGAGGACTCCGACCAGCAGCCCTACGTGTACGACCGCAACGGCGCGGTCATCATCGAACTGCGCGGCGAGATCGACCTGCTGGCCTACCAGCGGATGGCACCACTCATCGACCCCATCACCGGTGGCACCGCGCCAACAGTGGTCATCGACCTGACCCGGACCACGTTCTTCGACTGCTCCGGAATCGCCATGCTGGCCCGCGCGCACCGCCGCACGACGGCACGTGGCGGCCACCTCTCCGTGGTCTGCACCCACCGCCTGACGCTCCGCATCCTGCGTCTCACGGGCCTGACTCCCACGCTGTTACCGGTTTCCACCCTGGCGAAAGCGCTGGAGGAGGAGTGAGCCCGCAACAGGGGCAGCACGGGCTCGCCGGAGTGCTGCGGGGTCCAGGCAGCTTCATGAGAGTGCCCCGCACATGCCGCTGACGGGAGTGTGCGCACCCCGTGCATATATGCACTCCGTTCGCACCCCGTGTGAACTCGCCTCCCCACTCGCCTCCCCACTCGCCCTCACCGTCGCCGCGTCGCGGACCGGACGGCGCGGGCACGGTTGGGCCACGTGGTTCTGGTGTAGGCGTGGAAGTGGTCGCCGGCATGGTCTTGCTCAAGGGTGCAGTGAAGAGCGTCACCAGGCCTCTCGTCCCAGCACAGGCCGGGAATGTCACGTACGTACTTCGGGGCTTTCACGCGGAGCGCTCCGTCTGCCGAGGGTTGTCGGTGGCCACGCTCCGACGATCTCAATCCCGCCGTCCGGTGCGGGATATGACAGCCCATGACACGGAGCGGATCATGCGGACGGACGCCATCACACCCACTCGTCACACCGGTCAGGACTGGCCACCGCCCGTCACGTAGTTGCTGAGTTCGTTGAGACGTCGGCCGAGTTCGGCGACGGCCATCGACGCGATGAGCGGGTTGCCGCTCAGGTCGTCGGCGAGCGCGTTGCGGGTCGCGTCGACGGCGCGCCGCCTGCCGTACCAGTCGGTCGTACCGCGGTTCATCCCGTCGGCCTGGGCCTGCACTGTCGGCGTGAGGCGGGCGAGTTCGGTCCGCAGCTGTTCGTTCAGCCTGTCGAGGCGCTCGCGAGGCGGCAGCTTTCGGCAGACTGCGATCGACTCGTCGATGAGGGCGGTCAGGTCCTCGCCGCTGATGTGGCGGGGCTCCGTAGGCTGGTACATGTCGACGCTCCGGGGGTTTTGCATGCCGGTCAGCGCACTCTGGCCCGACAGGTGAACTAGGAGTGATAGGTGAGATGGGCACACTCGTCTCGCCAGGTGGAGCGAGTCGACTTGGCGTTCGATCATGAGGCGAGAACCGATATCTGCCCAGGTCGCGGCAGGTGTACGCGGCCATGGCGGAACGGATTGCCGACGGCACGTACCCGCCCTGCGAGCGGCCGCCGTCGGTGGTGGTGGATGTGTGCGGTGGATTCGGGATCTCCAGATGACGGCGCGGCGTGTTCTGAAGGAACTTCGCCCCGAAGGGCCCGTGGAGATGCAGCCGCGTGGGACCTTTCGCGCCGGAGGCGCCGCAGCCGTGAACACGCGATCGCGTGATCGTCATATGCCGTTCTCGCCGCATCCTCGGCCGCACCGAACCCGGCACCTAGAATGGACACCATGCCTCCCACTCCCCACTCGCCTGGTACCGCACGGTCTGCGGCCGTGGTGAACGACGAGATCAGGGAGCTCCTCATCGAGACGGGCGGCTGGCTGTACGGGCAGACGCGGGCCCGGTACGAGGGACTCGTCGCCGAGTGGACGACCGTCTCGCGGGCGGAGTCGACGCCTGCGGAGATCGTGGAGGCGGCGTAGCGGCTCCGGTCCGCACGAGGGCGACGATGTGGAGTGCGTTCACGGCCGATTGGCTCTGCCTCTATGTCACGATGACTTGGAGGCAGACGACAAAAGGGGCAGGGGTGGACGACTCGAACGCCGACCACTGGACGGTCGCGGACATCGCCGACAGCCGGCGGTGGCGCCCGTGATGCCGCTCGCCCTGTATCTCCCCGGAGCGGGCGCCCTTCCGCGCTGGCTGCAGATCGCGGTCGGCGTCCTGGTCATCGGCTCGATGGCCGCCCGCATCTGGTTGTTCCTCCGCCGCCGGAAGTGACCGTCCTGGCCGATGGGGCGGGCGAGGCGTCAGACTCTGAACTGGTCCAGCAGCCATACGCGCAGAGGACGCTCCCGCCGGGCGTGCCGCCTCACGTCACTCTCGGCGCCTCGCCCCGTCGCCGCCCAGGCCGCCCTCGCCAGCAGGCAGCCGATCAGCCCGCCGACGGTGTTGAACACGACATCGTCGATGTCGACGACCCGGCCCGCGTTCATGACGAACTGCACCGCCTCGATGGTCACGCTCAAGGTGAGGCAGCACAGGACGATTCCCGTGGACGAGGGGCGCCGCGCGGCTGCGTAGGCGAAGAGCCCCAGGGGCACGAACATGGCGGCGTTGGCGACCTGCAGGACGACGATCATGTGCCGTTCAGAGGCGTACATGTAGTCGAAGGTGTTTCCCCACAAGCCCTCGCCCGGGATCATCACCACGTAGGGGACGCCGGAACCGATCGGCCGGTCCGGGATCACGGTGGCCGCCAGCGTCACGGCCAGGCACGTCAGCCATAGCACCCGGGCGACGCGGCGTTGACGGCGAGGCGAGGAGCGACGCCACACGCCGAGACCGACGGCCAGTACCGTGACGGCGGCGAGGAACAGGGACACCGTCCACACGTTCACGTAGAAGACGATGCGCCACACGCCAGGCTCCCTGACCGGTTCGAGAGTGCTGGGAGTCTACGTGCTCGACCCCAGCGTCAGCCCCGCGATGAAGCGCCGCCGCAGGAGCAGGAAGGCCAGGACCGTGAGCAGGGCCGGAAGGGTGACGGCTCCGGCTCCGGAGGCCGCACCACGCGGGACATTCCGCCGTGACATCCGATGTCCTGACATGCTTCGAGGCGCGGCAGGACCCATGAGCGATGGCTGTGCCGTGTCCCCTCTCCTCGGGGTGCAACCGAACACAACCGAACGCAGGGGGTTGGATGTCACTCTCAACTGCCCACGCTGTCAAGGGTTTTGACGCCAGGGGCTCGAACCGCTACAGCCCCTCTTCCAACAGAGTCCAACACGGCCTACCGTAAGCGCGCACCTCTGACACGTACATGCAGCCCCCCCCAACTCTGCGAGTACGGAGGAACGTAACGATGCGTCACATCTCACCCCTCACCACACGTCGAAGAGTCGTCGGGTCGCTGGCCGCCGCACTGCTGTGCGCCGCGGGGATCGCCGCACCGGCGGCGGCACGTGACACGGGCGGCGCGAGCCAGGCGGACGGCGTGAGCAAGACGGACGGCGTGAGCAAGGCGGGCAGTGCGAGCGAGACGAGCGGCGCAGGAGTCCAGAGCGCGGTCGAGAGGCCATCGGCACCCGGTGCCAAGCTCCCCGACGGCCTCGCCCTCACCCCGCCCATGGGCTTCAACAACTGGAACTCCACCCACTGCAGGGCCGAGTTCGACGAGGCGATGGTCAAGGGGATCGCGGATCTCTTCGTCGAGAAGGGCCTCAAGGACGCCGGCTACAGGTACGTCAATCTCGACGACTGCTGGGCGCTGCCCGAGCGGGACGCGAACGGCAAGCTGGTGCCCGACCCCGAGCGATTTCCCAACGGCATCAAGGGAGTCGCGGACTATGTGCACAGCAAGGGTCTGAAGCTCGGCATCTACACCAGTGCCGGGACAAAGACCTGTAGCGACGTGGGGTTCCCCGGCGCACTGGGCCATGAGGTCAGCGACGCACGGCAGTTCGCCGACTGGGGCGTCGACTATCTCAAGTACGACAACTGCAACAACCAAGGCGTCGACGCCAAGAAGCGGTACATCGCGATGCGCGACGCGCTGAAGGCCACCGGGCGCCCCATCGTCTACAGCCTCTGCGAGTGGGGCGAGAACAAACCCTGGGAGTGGGCAGCCGACGTAGGGCATCTGTGGCGCACCACCGGCGACATCAGCGACAACTGGAGCTCGATGCTCTCGATCATGAAGCAGAACCTGCCGCTCGACGAGCACGCGGGCCCGGGCCGCTGGAACGACCCGGACATGCTCGAGGTCGGCAACGGCGGCATGACGGACACGGAGTACCGCACGCACTTCTCGATGTGGTCGATCATGGCCTCGCCGCTGCTCATCGGCTCCGACCTGCGCAAGGCGACGCCCGAGACCTTCGAGATCATCGGCAACAAGGAAGTCATCGCCGTCGACCAGGACCCCCTGGGCAAGCAGGGCAAGGTCCTCTCGTCGGACGGCGGCCGCTGGGTCGTCGCCAAGGAGATGAAGGACGGCAGCCGGACGGTCGCGCTCTTCAACGAGACGGGCACGGCCCGGTCCATCGCCACGTCGGCGAAGGCCCTCGGGCTCCCCGACGCCGACGGCTACACCCTGCGGGACCTGTGGCAGCACAAGAGCTACAACACGGCGGGCAGGATCTCGGCGACCGTCCCGGCGCACGGCACCGTCCTGCTGCGCGTCGCGGCGGACGGCAAGTGGGCCAACAATCCGCCTGCCGTCGAACTCGGCCTGGACGGCGACCCGTTGGTGGAGCCGGGCAAGTCCGAGAAGCTGACGTCGAAGGTCACCGACCTCGGCCGCACCTCCGCGCAGGAGGTGTCCGCCACCTTCACGGGCCCCTCCGGATGGCGGATCCGGGCGACCTCGCCCTCGACCGCGAAATCCCTGCGTACGGGCAAGTCGCTGAGTACGTCGTGGTCGGTCACCGCACCTCGGGACGCGGCCCCGGGAGCGTACGACCTGACGCTCAGGACCACCTACCGCTCCCCCGGCGGCACCCGCGCCGAGAACGTGCTGCCGCTGACGGCCCATGTCGTCGTGGCGCCGCCCGCGGGCGACTCGGCGGTGAGTGATCTGCCGTGGATGTCGGCGGTCAACGGCTGGGGCCCTGTCGAGAAGGACACCAGCAACGGCGAGAGCGCCGCGGGTGACGGCCGTCCGATCACCATCGGCGGGGCGGTCCACGCCAAGGGGCTCGGGGTGCACGCCGACAGCGCCGTCGAGTACTACACCGGCGGATCCTGCGAGAAGGTCGCCGCGCAGGTGGGCGTCGACGACGAGAAGGATCCCAAGGGAACGGTCACCTTCGAGATCTGGGCCGACGGCGAGAAGGCCGCGTCGACCGGCGTCCTCTCCAACGCCGATGCCGCGCGGAGCCTTTCGGCCGACGTGACCGGCGCCCAGGTCGTACGCCTCGTGGTCACGGACGGCGGCGACGGCCGGGACTCCGACCACGCGGACTGGGCTGAGCCGGTGCTCAGCTGCTGACCTGAGCTGCGGGGACAGTCAACTGCGGTCCGGTCCAGGGACGTTGAGGCCGGACCGCAGTTGACAGCCGCCTCGCCCGCAGGAGGAGCGCCCGGAATCCGTCAACTCCCCACAGCAGGGCGCAAGTCCGCCGCGCTGGTCTCCTGGCTGAGCGCGGCCGCCGCGGCCCCCACCAACCCCGCGTCCGTCCCCATCAAGGCCGGGCCCACGGTCAATTGACGTACGAACGAGAGCGTGGCGTAGTCCCGCAGGGACCGGCGCAGCGGATCGAAGAGTACGTCCCCCGCCTTCGCCACCCCGCCCCCGATCACGGCGATGTCGATCTCGACGAGCGTCGCCGTGGCGGCGATCCCCGCGGCCAGCGCCTGCGCCGCCCGCTCGAAGGAGGCGACGGCGACCGGGTCCCCGGCGCGTGCGGCGAGGGCCACCGCGGCGGCGGACGTATCGCCGTCGGGCCCCGGACGCCAGCCGTCCTCCACCGCACGCCGCGCGATGTTCGGCCCGCTCGCTATGCGCTCCACGCAGCCACGCGCGCCGCACGGGCAGGGATCGCCGTCCAGATCGACGCTGATGTGCCCGATGTGCCCCGCGTTCCCGGTGGGGCCCGGGTGCAGCTTGCCCCCGAGGATCAGTCCGCCGCCGACTCCGGTGGACACCACCATGCACAGCGCGTTGTCGTGCCCGCGGGCCGCGCCCTGCCAGTGCTCGGCCGCCGTCATCGCGACGCCGTCCCCGACCAGCTCGACCGGCAGTCCTCCGGTGGCCGCGCGCACCCGCTCGACCAGCGGGTAGCCGCGCCAGCCAGGGACGTTGACGGGGCTGACCGTCCCCGCCGACGCGTCGACGGGGCCCGCGCTGCCGATACCGACCGCGCGCGCCCTGCCCCACAGCGGGGAACGCGTGAGCTCACCGATGACCTCCTCGACCGCCCGCATCACGGTGTCGCCGTCCTCGCGCGCGGGCGTGGGCCGCTGGGCGCGCAGCAGGATCCGGCCGCGGCCGTCCACCAGGGCGCCGGCGATCTTGGTGCCGCCGATGTCGAGTGCGGCGACGAGGTCCGTGTGCATCAGTGTCAGATCTCCAGGTGAAAGGGCAGGCCGCCCATTTTGTGAAGGGGCAGGCCGGAGAATGCGATGGACAGTCTCTCTCGCATCTGACAACGTTGTCCAGGTTCTATGCTCGACGCCACATCACTTACGCACCACTTTCAGCTCACCATCGTCGACGACAGGACAGCGCACCGTGGCCGAGACCACCAGCCGACGACCCGAACCCCGCTACGGCAACCGTCCGACCATGAAGGACGTCGCGGCCCGCGCCGGAGTAGGCCTCAAGACGGTCTCCCGCGTGGTGAACGGAGAGCCGGGCGTCACCCCGGACACCGAACGCCGCGTCCAGGAGGCCATCGACGCCCTGGGCTTCCGCCGCAACGACAGCGCGCGCGTCCTGCGCAAGGGCCGCACGGCCAGCATCGGCCTCGTGCTCGAAGACCTCGCCGACCCCTTCTACGGGCCGCTCAGCCGCGCCGTGGAGGAAGTGGCCCGCGCGCACGGCGCGCTCCTCATCAACGGTTCGAGTGCCGAAGACCCGGACCGCGAGCAGGAGTTGGTGCTCGCGCTGTGCGCACGCAGGGTCGACGGTCTTGTCGTCATCCCTGCCGGTGACGACCACCGCTATCTGGAGCCGGAGATCGCCGCCGGTGTCGCCACGGTCTTCGTCGACCGTCCCCCGGGGAAGATCGACGCCGATGTCGTGCTCTCCGACAGCTTCGGCGGCGCGCGTGACGGCGTCGCCCATCTGATCGCCCACGGCCACCGCCGCATCGGCTTCATCGGCGACCAGCCGCGCATCCACACCGCGATAGAGCGCCTGCGCGGCTACCGCGCGGCCATGGAGGACGCGGGCATCCCCGTGGAGGACGAGTGGATGTCCCTGGGCCTCACCGCCCCGGACCGCGTCGACCAGGCCACCAAGACGATGCTGAGCGGCCCGGACCCGGTCACGGCGATCTTCGCGGGCAACAACCGTGTGACGGTGACGGTCGTCCGTGTCCTCGCCGCACTCACCCGCCCGGTGGCCCTCGTCGGCTTCGACGACATCGAGCTCGCGGACCTGCTCCAGCCGGGCGTGACCGTCGTGGCACAGGACGCCGCACAGCTGGGCAGGACCGCCGCGGAGCGCCTGTTCCGTCAGCTCGACGGCGCCTCGGACGCCCCGGAGCGCATCGAACTCCCGACGCGCCTCATCAAGCGCGGATCCGGCGAACTGCCGCCCGCGGGCTGACGGTTGGCGGCGCGTCGGCAGTCGCTCGCGTTACTTGGCGGAGGGCGTGAGGTCGCCGCGGCGCGGGCCCGAGAAGCTCTGCAGGCGGGCCAGCGTCAGGCCGGTGAGCCGGGTGACCTCGCCCGCGTCGAGGGCGCCGCAGTCCAGGCCGCGCAGGAGGTATCCGGCGAGCGCCTTGGCCGATGCGGGCTCGTCCGCCACGTCGCCGCCCTCGCGGTGGGCCGCGTACGCGGAGAGGCGCGCGGCGGCCTGCTCGAAGCCCTCGCGGTAGAACGCGAACACGGCGGCGTAACGCGTGGGGATGTGGCCGGGGTGCATGTCCCAGCCCTGGTAGTAGGCGCGGGCCAGGGCGCGGCGCGTGAGGCCGAAGTGCAGCCGCCAGGCGTCGTGGACCTTCTCGGTGCTCCCGATGGGCAGGACGTTGGTGGAGCCGTCCGAGACGCGTACGCCGGTGCCCGCCGCCGCGACCTGCATGATCGCCTTGGCGTGGTCGGCCGCCGGGTGGTCGCTCGTCTGGTAGGCGGCGCTGACACCGAGGCAGGCGCTGTAGTCGAAGGTGCCGTAGTGAAGGCCTGTGGCGCGGCCCTCGGCGGCGCCGATCATGCGGGCCACGGTGGCGGTGCCGTCGGTGGCGAGGATGGACTGGCTGGTCTCGATCTGGATCTCGAAGCCGATCCGCCCGGCCTCCAGGCCACGCACCTTCTCGAACTCCTCCAGGAGCCGCACCATCGCGGTGACCTGCTCGGGGTAGGTCACCTTGGGCAGCGTCAGGACGAGGCCCTCCGGCAGACCGCCCGCCTCCATGAGGCCGGACAGGAAGATGTCGAGGGTGCGGATGGCGCGGTCGCGCACCGCCTCCTCCATGCACTTCATGCGGATGCCCATGTACGGGGCTGCCGTGCCGTTCTTGTAGGCCTCGGCGACGAGGCGGGCCGCGCGGGCGGCGTCCTGGTCCTCGTCGGCGCCCTTGTAGCCGTCCTCGAAGTCGATGCGCAGGTCCTCGATCGGCTCGCGCTCCAGCTTGGCGCGCACGCGGTCGTAGACGGGCACCGCCAGGTCGTCGGCGAGACCGAGGACAGCCGCGAAGGACGCGGCGTCCGGGGCGTGCTCGTCGAGCGCCTTCAGCGCCTGGTCGCCCCACGTACGGATGGTCTCGGCGCCGAAGAGCTCACCGGGGACGTACACGGTGTGGACCGGCTGGCGGGTGCCGGGGTCGCCGGGGTAGCGGCGCTCGAGCTCCGCGTCCACCGGGGCGAGGGAAGCGCTGATGCCCTCGCCGACCGCGCCCGCGAGACTCGTTGCCACCTTCTCTTGCTGACCCATTCCTGCACCCTCCACACGCTCGGGACCACACACTCAGGACACTCGATGTTTCCGCTTCACGGAATCAACAATCCGTATGGCGAAGTTATCCGTCGACCTTCCCGCTGGTCAACACCCTCTCGTCTGCCGGACCCCGCCCGTTCACCCGTGTCTCAGATCCTGCTTCCGCACTCGCGTTCCCGCACCTCATCCTGACCGTCACCCACTGAAGGAGATCGCGTGCCGAACGACACCCGAGTAACGCGCCGCCTCGGCCTGCAGACCGCGCTCGCCGCGGTCGCGGTGCCCTTGTTCACCACCGCACTGGCCGCGTCGCCCGCCCACGCGGTGGAACGGGCGGGGCGCCGCCTGGAGGTCATGTCGTTCAACCTCCGCTACGCGGGCACCACGCCGCCCAACACCTGGGCCGACCGCCGCCCGGTGACCCGGGAGCTCCTTCGCCGCGCGCGCCCTCATGTCATCGGCACCCAGGAAGGCCTCTACCAGCAGGTACGGGACATCGCAGAGGACCTGGGCCCGCACTACGACTGGATCGGCACCGGCCGGGCGGGCGGCAGCCGCGACGAGTTCATGACCGTCTTCTACGACACCCGCAGACTGGCCCCGGTCGAGTACGACCACTTCTGGCTCTCCGACACCCCGGACGTCATCGGATCGAACACCTGGGGCGGCGGCTCCATCCGCATGGTCACCCGGGTCCGCTTCCACGACCTGCGCACGGACACCGAGTTCTACGTCCTCAACACCCACCTCGACAACGCCAGCCAGTACGCACGCACGCGCGCCGCGAGTCTGATCTCCGAACGGATCTCCGCCCTCGACCCGTCCCTGCCGCTCCTGGTCACGGGTGACTTCAACGTCGCGGCCCACAAGAACCAGGTCTACGACACGCTGCTGGGCGCCGGTCTCGTCGACACGTGGGACGCGGCGGCCGAGCGCAGCAAGGCGTACGCCACCTTCCACGGCTACAAGCCGCTGGTGCCGGACGGCGACCGGATCGACTGGATCCTGGCGAGGCCCGAGGCGCGTGTCCACTCGGCGGTGATCAACACCTTCGCGCTGGGCGGGCAGTTCCCGAGCGACCATCTGCCGGTGCAGGCGAGTCTGACCCTGTGACGCGCCGAGGCCCGCACCCCGCGCTGCGCGGGGTGCGGGCCTCGTACGGTCGATGAGATCAGCCCTTGCGGGTGTTGACCTCTTCGGTGAGGGCGGGGACGACGTCGAAGAGGTCGCCGACCACGCCGTAGTCGACGAGCTCGAAGATCGGGGCCTCGGCGTCCTTGTTGATCGCCACGATGGTCTTGGAGGTCTGCATGCCCGCCCGGTGCTGGATCGCGCCGGAGATACCCGAGGCGATGTACAGCTGCGGCGAGACACTCTTGCCGGTCTGGCCGACCTGGTTGGAGTGCGGGTACCAGCCCGCGTCCACCGCGGCGCGCGAGGCACCCACGGCCGCACCCAGGGAATCGGCGAGCGACTCGATGAGGTGGAAGTTCTCCGACCCGTTCACACCACGGCCGCCGGAGACCACGATGGCCGCCTCGGTCAGCTCCGGACGCCCGGTGGACTCCCGCGGGGTGCGCGCGGTCACCTTGGTGCCGGTGGCCTGCTCCGAGAAGGAGACGGCCAGGGCCTCGACGGCGCCGGCGGCCGGGGCGGCCTCCACGGCGACCGAGTTCGGCTTGACCGTGATGACCGGAGTGCCGCTGGTGATACGGGACTTGGTCGTGTACGAGGCGGCGAACGCGGACTGCGTGGCGAGCGGGCCCTCGTCGGAGGCCTCCAGGTCGACGGCGTCGGTGATGATGCCGGACTTGATGCGCACCGCCAGACGCGCCGCGATCTCCTTGCCCTCCGCGGAGGAGGGCACCAGCACGGCGGCCGGGGACACCGCGTCGTAGGCGGCCTGCAGCGCATCCACCTTCGGCACGACCAGATAGTCGGCGAACTCCGGGGCATCGGCGGTCAGCACCTTGACCGCGCCGTGCTCGGCCAGCGCGGCCGCGGTGTCGGCGGCGCCGGCACCCAGCGCGACGGCGACGGGCTCACCGAGACGGCGGGCCAGCGTCAGCAGCTCCAGGGTGGGCTTGCGGACGGCACCGTCCACGTGGTCGACGTAGACCAGAACTTCAGCCATGGGACTTCAATCTCCTGCGGTTACGAAGAAGTGGGGCGGATTTTCGGGGGTGGCTGAAGCTCAGATGAACTTCTGGCCCGCGAGGAACTCGGCGAGCTGCTTGCCGCCCTCGCCCTCGTCCTTGACGATCGTGCCCGCGGTGCGCGCGGGCCGCTCGGTGGCCGACTCGACCTTCGTCCAGGCACCCTCCAGGCCCACCTGCCCGGCCTCCAGATCCAGGTCCGAGAGGTCCCAGGCCTGCACCGGCTTCTTCTTGGCGGCCATGATGCCCTTGAAGGACGGGTAACGGGCCTCGCCCGACTGGTCGGTCACCGACACCACGGCCGGCAGCGAGGCCTCCAGCTGCTCGGAGGCGGCATCGCCGTCACGGCGGCCCTTGACGACACCGCCCTCGACGGACACCTCGGAGAGCAGCGTGACCTGCGGGACACCCAGCCGCTCGGCGAGCAGCGCCGGAACCACACCCGCGGTGCCGTCCGTGGACGCCATCCCGGAGATCACCAGGTCGTAACCGGCCTTCTCGATCGCCTTGGCCAGCACCAGCGAGGTCCCGATGATGTCACTGCCGTGCAGATCCTCGTCCTCCACATGGATAGCCTTGTCCGCACCCATCGACAGCGCCTTGCGCAACGCGTCCTTGGCGTCCTCGGGACCCACCGTCAACACGGTGATCTCCGCGTCGTCGGCCCCGTCCGCGATCTGCAACGCCTGCTCCACCGCGTACTCGTCCAGCTCCGACAGCAGGCCATCGACGTCATCCCGGTCGACGGTCAGGTCATCGGCGAAGTGCCGGTCGCCGGTGGCGTCGGGCACGTACTTCACGGTGACAACGATCCTCAAGCTCACGCCGGCTCTCCTACTGCATCGTCTTTACTGGGCTGCTGCCTTGCTCTGGCCACTGCCTTCTTGCAGGCAGCATAGGCGCCTGAAGGGGCGGATCCCGGTCGGGGCGGCCCGCGCTCCGACCAGAATATTACTCGCCAGTACACCCAGTACGTTCCCACTAAGCAAGCGCTTTGAACTGTGACCTTCCCAACGCGCTGTCATCGGGCGTCAGGAGGGTCATCCGGGAACTCTCAGTCGCGCAGCGCGTTGAAGCGCCCCTGGTGGTAGAGCAGGGGCCGCCCCGCGCCGGCGGGGTCGCCGAGGACGGCCTCCGCGAGGACGATGCGGTGGTCACCGGCGGGAACCCGCGCCGCGACCTTGCAGACGAGCCAGGCCAGCGTGCCGTCGAGCACGGGCACACCCTCGGGCCCCTCGTACCACCGCGTGCCCGCGCCGAAGCGGTCGGCGCCGCTGCGCGCGAACGTCGTGGCGAGGTCGAGCTGGTGCTCACCGAGTATGTGGACGCCGACGTGTTCGGCCTCCGAGACCGCGGGCCAGCTGGACGCCCCCGTACCGATGCCGAACGAGAGCATCGGGGGCTCGGCGGAGACCGAGACGAGCGAGGTGGCGGTGAAGCCGACGGGCCCGGCGGGGCCCTGGGCGGTGATCACCGCGACCCCCGCCGCGTGCTGCCGGAAAACGGAGCGCAGGAGATCGGGGGAGGCGAGTCGGGGTGTGCGGAGTTCGGGCGTGGCCGTCATGGAATTGTCCTTCTGCAGGAGGTACGAGCGGTTCCGTGGCTGCTCAGCAGCCCGGACAGCGCGCACTTGCATGACGGGCGAGGTCCACGTGGACGCGCTCGAAGAGAAGGAGCTCCGGAGGCATGGGAGCAGGCTCGCGACAGGTGGCGGGTGCAGTCAAGTCCGTTCCGCGATGTGGAAGACGGCTCCGCAAGCCCTGGACCTGTGTCATCGCGTTCTCCTCCCCCTCACACGGCGCCTCACACGGCCTCACCGAGGGCGGCGATCACGTCGACCTTGCGCGGCTGCCCTGTCGCGCGCCGTACGACCTGTCCGTCCGCGTCGAGCACCAGCACGGTCGGCGTCTTGAGGATGCGCAGTTCACGTACGAGTTCGAGTTCGGCCTCGGCGTCGATCTCCACATGGCAGACGCCGGGAACCATTTCGGCCACGTCCGCGAGGACGCGGCGGGTGGCCCGGCAGGGCTGGCAGAAGGCGCTGGAGAACTGCACGAGCGTGGCCCGCTCCCCCAGTTCGTACCCCGCCCACGCGCCCGGCCCCGGCACGTCGAGCCGTTCCCCCGCATCACGTTTGTGCACGTCAGCCTCCCGCCCCTGCGCCATGATCCAACCGTCCCCGTCTTCAGCGTTCCCGCGTCCGCAAACATTCCCAACGTGACGAGAATCTCGCGCCCGCGGGGCACGATGGGTGGTCAGCCGTCCGTTCTTGGGGCACGATCTGCGCAACGCCGAAAAACCTACGGCTGCGTAACTTCCCGCCGGGAGCCCCCTCCCAAGGCAGACACGAAGGGCCCTCCCCACCCATGGCAGAGCTTGTCTACCGTCCGGTCATCGGTGCCGCGAAAACGCTGTTCAAGGCATGGGACCTGAAGATCGACTGCAAAGGGTCGGAGAACATCCCGCTCACCGGCGGCGCGGTGCTGGTCAGCAACCACATCAGTTATCTCGACTTCATCTTCGACGGCCTCGCAGCGCTGCCGCAGAAGCGGCTCGTGCGCTTCATGGCCAAGGAGTCGGTGTTCCGGCACCGGATCGGCGGCCCGCTGATGCGCGGGATGAAGCACATCCCCGTCGACCGCAAGCAGGGCGAGACGGCCTACCAGCACGCGCTGGAATCGCTGCGCTCCGGAGAGATCATCGGGGTCTTCCCCGAGGCGACGATCTCCCCGTCGTTCACGCTCAAGAGCTTCAAGTCGGGCGCCGCGCGCATGGCCCAGGAGGCCGGGGTCCCGCTGATCCCGATGGCGCTGTGGGGCACGCAGCGGCTGTGGACCAAGGGGCAGCCGCGCAACTTCAAGCGCAGCCACATCCCGATCACGATCCGCGTCGGCGAGCCCATGGACGCCCCGAAGGACCAGTTCGCGGGCGCGATCACCCGGCGCCTTCGCGAGCGCTGCCAGGAGCTCCTCGAGGCCGCTCAGCGCGCCTATCCCGTACGCCCCAAGGGCCCGGACGACACGTGGTGGATGCCGGCGCACCTCGGCGGCACCGCGCCGACTCCGGCCGAGGTGAAGGCCGCCGAGGCGAGCTGAATCGATTACTCCGGGGGTTTACTCCCGGTGCTTGCTCCGGGAGCTCGCTCCGAGCACCTCCTACGGGCGCTCGGACGACGCCCGCTCCGGCGCGTGGACCGTGAGTCGCACGCCGGGGCTGAACTTTTCGAGCAGCTCGGCCAGTTCCGCGCCCGCGGCCTCGGCGCCGGAGTCCGGCCCCATCCCCTCCAGCAGGAAGATGGCGTTGACGGACTCTTCCGTGAGGCGGGTGCGCGGCCCCTGGCGCCAGTTCCAGCGGCGGCACGTGACGCCCTCGTCGTCGCACCAGACGACCTCGCCCGCGTCGGGGTACTCGACGACCTGCTCGCCCCCGGCCATGGTGACGAAGTCCTCGCTACCGGTGGCCCGCACCAGGCGCATGCCGCCCTTGATGTGGTCCAGGTCCTCACCGCCGACCGGGATCAGGTGGGCGACGCTGATCGCGTTGTAGATGTCGACGAGGGTGTTGATCCTCGGCAGACCGCTGTCGGCCAGGGCCCGCTTGGCGAGCGCCTCGGCGGAGTTGCGCGTGCGGGAGGGCTTGGCGCCGAAGGCGGTGTACGCCGCGCGCCAGGCCACCATGTGCGGCTCCTCGTGCGGGGCACGGCCCTGGAGCCGCTCGGCGAGGCGGCGCGCGGCCTCGTCGAGGAGGACCGAGCTCTCGTCGGTGCTGGGTCCGTTGACGAGTCCGTGGGCCTCGATGGCGACGTGGGTGAAGCCGGGCGCGAGGGCGCGCACATCGTCGGAGACGCTCAGGTCGATGGTGGTCATGGTCCGTCATGCCTCACAGTTCGTGCGTCACAGTTCTGAGGGGTAGATCTGCCAGAGGTGCAGCCGGTCGCGGGCTTCCTTGAGCACACGGAGCGCCACTGGACTCGGTTCAGCATACAGGACTCCATAGTCCACTTCATTGAACTCCGGATCCACGGACCAGGCCAGCCGCTCCTCGCCAAGACGGAACTGCGCGTCGACCCCGGCGGGGATGTTCCCGCGCGGGTCCTGCCGGTGCCAGGCGCCGTCGAGGCGTACGGCGACCAGGCCGTGCAGGGAGTAGCCACTGGTGTTGCCATCGCGCAGCCGCTGGTAGCAGAACGCCGTCGGGATGTCCTCGGCGCGCAGCAGGGCGGCCAGGGCGTGGGACTTGGCGGTACAGATGCCGGTGCGCTCCCGAAGGACGTCGGAAGCACGCCAGGTGACCTCCATGCGGCCCGAGTCCTGCGAGTGCGGGATGGCGTCCCGCACGAACTCGTAGGCAGCGTGTGCGTATGCATATGAATCCGCGGCATCGGCGGCGAGGTGCGCCGCCGTCTCGCGGACGAGCGGGTGATGGTGATCGACGGCCTCGCCTGCGGCCAAATAGGCGGACAGGTCTGGGGTTTCCTGGATCAGCTGCATGCGACGGGAGCATAGAAATGCGATCGACCGCACGTCAATGCCTTTACGGTCGACCGCATACCTATGCAGCAATCAGGATCAGGAGATGCCAGTCGGCTAGCGCGCCATCTCTTCCTTGAGCGCCGCCACGAATCCGTCCACGTCCTCCTCGCGCGTGTCGAACGCGCACATCCAGCGGACGTCGCCCGCCGCCTCGTCCCAGAAGTAGAAGCGGTACAGCTTCTGCAGCCGCTCGCTCACGTCGTGCGGCAGCCGCGCGAAGACCGCGTTGGCCTGCACCGGGTAGAGGATCTCCACGCCGTGGACCGCGCGCACGCCCTCCGCGAGGCGCTGCGCCATCTCGTTCGCGTGCCGGGCGTTGCGCAGCCAGAGGTCCTTGGCGAGCAGGGCCTCCAGCTGCACCGACACGAAGCGCATCTTGGAGGCGAGCTGCATGGACAGCTTGCGCAGGTGCTTCATGTGCTTGACGGCGTCCTGGTTGAGGACGACGACGGCCTCTCCGAAGAGCGCGCCGTTCTTCGTGCCGCCCAGGGACAGGATGTCCACGCCGACCGCGTTCGTGAAGGTCCGCATGGGGACGTCGAGCGACGCGGCGGCGTTCGATATGCGCGAGCCGTCGAGGTGCACCTTCATTCCGAGCCCGTGCGCGTGGTCGCAGATGGCGCGGATCTCGTCGGGCGTGTAGAGCGTGCCCAGTTCGGTGTTCTGCGCGATCGAGACGACCTGCGGCATCGCCCGGTGTTCGTCGTCCCAGCCGAACGCCTGCTTGTCGATCAGCTCGGGCGTGAGCTTGCCGTCGGGCGTGGGCACCGTGAGCAGCTTGAGGCCGCCCATGCGCTCGGGGGCGCCGCCCTCGTCGACGTGGATGTGCGCCGACTCGGCGCAGATCACCGCGCCCCAGCGGTCGGTGATCGCCTGGAGCGCGACGACGTTCGCTCCCGTGCCGTTGAAGACAGGGAACGCCTCGGCCGTGGGGCCGAAGTGACCGCGGATGATCTGCTGGAGGTTGGCCGTGTAGTCGTCCTCGCCGTACGCGATCTGGTGACCGCCGTTGGCGAGGGCGAGGGCGGCGAGCACCTCCGGGTGGGCGCCCGCGTAGTTGTCGCTGGCGAAGCCCCGTACATCCGGGTCGTGGTGACGGCGCGCGTCGGTCTTCGGAGGGTTCACGGGGTCTCGGTCACGGGTGTCGC
Organism: Streptomyces sp. NPDC031274; assembly: GCF_055570235.1. Classification (NCBI taxonomy): domain Bacteria; kingdom Bacillati; phylum Actinomycetota; class Actinomycetes; order Kitasatosporales; family Streptomycetaceae; genus Streptomyces; species Streptomyces sp. NPDC031274. Next base: position 31,672 of record NZ_JBVIHP010000016.1, read on the forward strand.
GAGCGGTCACGGCTTCTCGGTCAGCCACAGGCGGGTTCCGTTCACTTCTCCGGCGGGCCGCTCCCAGACTCCGGCGATGGCCTCGGCCAGCTCCTTGACGTCCGTGAAACCCGCGAACTTCGCGTTGGGCCGCTCCGCGCGCATCGCGTCGTGCACCAGCGCCTTGACCACCAGGATCGCAGCCGCCGATGTCAGGCCCTGCTCGCCCTCCGCCTTCCCCGCCTTGCGGAAGGCGTCGCCGAGGGCGAGTGTCCAGGCCTCGGCTGCGGCCTTCGACGCGGAGTACGCGGCGTTGCCCGCCGTCGGCTTGGAGGCGCCGGCCGCGCTGATCAGGAGATAACGGCCGCGGTCGCTGCGCTGCAGGCCCTCCTGGAAGGCGAGGGAGGTGTGCTGCACCGTACGGATCAGGAGCTTCTCGAGGAGGTCCCAGTCGGTGAGGTCGGTCTCGGCGAAGGTGGCGCTGCCGCGCCAGCCGCCGACGAGGTGGACCAGGCCGTCGATCCGCCCGAACTCCTTCTCCGTGCGGGTGGCCCACTCCCGGGTCGCGCCCAGGTCGAGGAGGTCGACCGTGTCCCCTATGACGGTGGACCCGCCGTGCGCGTACCGCGCGGCGTCCACCGCCTCCGCCAGACGCGCCGCGTCGGCGTCGGACGCCACGACCGTGGCTCCGGCCTCGGCGAGCCTCAGCAGCGTGGCTCGGCCCGCGGGACCGCCTGCCCCCGCGACCGCGACCACGGCTCCATCAAGTGCGGACATCGTCCTCGCCTCCTCGGTGCGGGCGCTCACGCGGCGACCTGCTCGGCGCTCGACGCGGTGATCCCCTTGGTGGAGGCGATCACGTGCTTGAGCTTCTTGGAGAGCGCCTCATAGAACATGCTGAGCGGAAACTCGTCAGGAAGCACGTCGTCGACGAGTTTACGGGGCGGAAGCTGCACGTCCAGGGCGTCCGGGCCCTTGGCCCAGCGCGATCCGGGGTGCGGGGCGAGGTACTGGGACACCAGGTCGTACGCGGCGAACCAGTGGACGAGCTTGGGGCGGTCGATGCCCGCGCGGTAGAGCTCCTCGATCTCGGAGCACAGCTGGTTGGTGACCTGCGGCGCGCGCTCCCAGTCGATCCGCAGCTTGTTGTCGGTCCAGCGGACGACGTCGTGCTTGTGGAGGTACGCGAAGAGCAGCTGGCCGCCGAGCCCGTCGTAGTTCTTGACGCGGTCGCCCGTGACCGGGAAGCGGAACATCCGGTCGAAGAGGACGGCGTACTGCACGTCGCGCGCCTGCGGGACGCCCTCGGCCTCCAGTTTCACGGCCTCCTTGAAGGCGGTGAGGTCGCAGCGCAGCTCCTCCAGGCCGTACATCCAGAACGGCTGGCGCTGCTTGATCATGAAGGGGTCGAACGGCAGGTCGCCGTGGCTGTGGGTGCGGTCGTGGACCATGTCCCACAGGACGAACGCCTGCTGGCAGCGGTCCTGGTCGCCGATCATCTCGCGGATGTCGTCGGGCAGTTCGAGCCCGAGGATGTCGACGGAGGCCTCGGTGACGCGGCGGAAGCGGGCGGCCTCGCGGTCGCAGAAGATGCCGCCCCAGCTGAAGCGCTCGGGGGCTTCGCGCACGGCGATGGTCTCAGGGAAGAGCACGGCCGAGTTCGTGTCGTACCCGGCGGTGAAGTCCTCGAAGGCGATGCCGCAGAACAGCGGGTTGTCGTAACGCGTGCGCTCCAGGTCGGCCAGCCAATCCGGCCAGACCATGCGCAGCACGACCGCTTCCAGATTGCGGTCCGGATTGCCGTTCTGCGTGTACATCGGGAAGACCACGAGGTGCTGCAGGCCGTCCTCGCGGTCGGCCGCGGGCTGGAAGGCGAGCAGCGAGTCGAGGAAGTCCGGCACCTTGAACCCGCCGTCCGCCCAGCGCCGCAGGTCCGCTCCGAGTGCCTGGTGGTACGCGGCGTCGTGCGGCAGGAGCGGGGCGAGCTGCTCGATCGCGGACAGCGCGCGATCGACGGCGAGTTCGGCCACGGACTTCGCCGGAGCGCCTTCCGCGTCGAAGTCGATCGAACCGTCCGCGGACTGCCACGGGCGGATCTCTTCCACGGCGTCCTTGAGCATCGGCCACGCCGGGTGCTCCACGACCCTTCCCAGGGGGGCACCCCCACTCACGGGAGGAACCACACCTTCCGTCACCTTCTGCACAAGAATTTCCGTCACTTGTCAACCTCCACGGGAGAACCTCGCGTAAGGACACCGTATGCGTGCGAGGTTCCCGCCACAAGGGGAGGCTCGGGAGATTATCCTGTGACACCCCCAACATCACCGCTGATTTTCCTGCCGCGTGCCGCCGAGGCGACTACTTCTGCCACATCTGCTACCGCGGCCCGCGCATCGCTCAGAATTCGCGGGAAGCCCAGGAAGCCGTGGAACATCTCCGGATAGTGCCCCCGCGTCACCGGAACCCCCGCCAGCCGCAGCTTGACCGCGTACTCCGCGCCCTCGTCGCGGAGTGGATCGCAGCCCGCGGTGACGATGTGCGCGGGCGGCAGCGCGGCGACGTCGGCGCGCAGAGGTGAGGCGTAGGGGTGCGTGCCGTCGCCGTCCGGGCCCAGGTACTGCTCCCAGAACCAGCGCATGTGCGCGGCGGTGAGGAAGTAGCCGGTCGCGTTCGACGTATACGAGTCGCTGCCCTGCCCCGCGTCGAGCACGGGATAGATCAGCACCTGGAGCGCCACGGCGGGCCCTCGGCGATCCCGCGCCAGCAGAGCGGCGACGGCGGCCAGGCCGCCCCCGCTGCTGTCCCCCGCCGTCACCACGGCGCCCGGATCGCCGCCGAGGCCGCCCGCCCGGGTCTGGGCCGCGGCCCAGCACAGCGCCGCGTACGCGTCCTCGGTGGCCGCGGGGAAGCGGTGCTCGGGGGCGAGACGGTAGGCGACGGAGACCACGACGGCGCCGGACTCGGCGCAGAGGGTGCGGGCCGTGGCGTCGTGGGTGTCGAGGTCGCAGAGGGTGTAGCCGCCGCCGTGGAAGAAGACCACGGTGGGGCGGGGGTGGCTCGCGCGTTCGGGGCTGTAGACGCGCACGGCCAAATCAGGCGCACCGGCCGGACCGGGGATGATCCGCTCCTCGACCGCCCCCACGGGCGGCGCGGATGTGGCAGAAGTGGAGGTCGCGGCCAGGATGCGGCGGGCCTCGGCCGCGTCGGTGACGGTGCCGCCGAGGTCGGGGAAGGCGGCGCTCAGCGCGTCGACGAGAGGCCGCGCGCCCGGGGCGAGGCGGTCGCCGTCCGTGTCGGCCGTCCTCACCCCGTCTCCTGGGCGCGGAAGTACGGGATGACCTTCTCGCCCCACTGCCGCAGGGTCTCCATGCACGCCTCCTGCGGGACGGTGCCCATCTGGATGAGGCACATGATCTCGTCGGCCCCGGCGTCGCGGAGGCGTTCCACGTACGCGATGGCGTCGTCGGCGGTCCCATAGGCGTGATCGGCGTTGAAGGTGGCCGTGGACGTGGGCCGCACGGGGATGTCGTGCTCGTGCAGCCGCGCGACGACCTGCTCGGCGGCCTCGCGCATCGCGGCCGCCTCGTCGGCCCCTTCGACCACGGCCTCGTCGGGGATGCCCGCGCCGCCGTACCAGTGCCCGATGGACTGGGCGAAGAACCGCTGCCCGCGGATGCCCACGCGCCGGGCCGCTTCCCTGTCGTCGAGCACGATGGTCGGACAGAGCACGGAGAAGTGGTCGTTGACGACGCTGGACACGAAGCGCGCGTCGCTGCGGCCCGCGATCGCCGCGTCGTACGCCGCGCGCATCTCGGCGATCGCATCGGGCCCCGCGAAGCCCATCACCAGTGCGCCGATGCCGAGTTCGGCGGCCTGTGTCAAGGTCTCGGACCTGCTGCAGGCGAGGAAGAGCGGTGGGTGCGGGGTCTGGTGCGGCCGGGGCAGGATCGGATGGGGGGCGATGTCGAGCAGCGCGCCGTGATGCTCCAACTCCTCGCTCTCCCAGGCCTTTCCGATGATCTGCAGCGCTTCCTCGACCTCCTGGGTCGTACGTTCCTTGTCGACGCCGCAGAGCGACGTCTCCTGGAGCGTTCCGCCACGCCCTGCCCCGAGGTCGAGCCGCCCCCCGGACAGCAGATCGAGCATGGCGGCGCGCTCGGCGACCCGCGCCGGGTGATTGAAGCGGAACGGCATGCAGACCACGCCGTGTCCGATGCGAATGGTGCTTGTGCGCGCGGCGACCCAGGTCAGGAAGATCTCCGGGGCGCTCATGTGGGCGTACCACTTGAGGGAGTGGTGCTCGACCGCCCAGACGCGGTCGAACCCCATCTCCTCGGCCAGGACGGCCTGTTCGACGCTGTCGCGGATGAGTTGATGCTCGCGCTCGACGGTGGGGTCGGCGAGCTGTGCTTCGAATATGACGGAGAACTTCACGTGGCCTCCAGGGGGTTGGGCCCCGGGCACACGGGTTCCTCGTGCGCCCCTCTTTCGATTAGCCATATGACTAGTCGTCAGGTCGCAAGGAAACAAGGCCTGTACGTGGGGTAGTTGCGGCCCGCCGAGGCGGGTCGGCCGGGCTCGCCTACCGGGCCGGGCGCGTACGGCGGTGGCTTGCCACGCGCTCCCGTGTGGCGCAGCGACCCGAGCAGTAGCGGCGGGGCGGCCCGCCGCTCGCGACAAAGACGTCGGTGCAGCGCCGCGCGGCACACACTCCGCCGGGAGGACGCTGCCGGTCCCAGACAAGGACGGTCATCGCCATGCAGGAGGAGGCGAGGAACCACTCCGCCCACGGTGCGTCGTCGCCGCTGTCGAGATGGATGTGCCACGGGGTCCGACCCTCGTGCGAGGTGAGACGTGCCGGTCCGGATCCCCCGGCCAGGAGCCCGTTCAACCGGGTCGCCGCCGCGTCGACATCAGGGGAGGCGAACACATCGCGCAGGGAAGCCGCCACAGGCCGCATCTGCCGTACGTCCTCGCGGGACACGTCCAGCGGGTCGGCCTCGCCGTACTCGCGCAGCACGGCCGCGACGTCCTCCGGCGTGGGCGTTTCGACGGCCGTCAGGACGTTGACGAGTGCGGCGGCGCGCTGGGCTGTCCGCAGGACGGAGTGGCGGGTGCACCAGTCGTCGTCCTCGGGCGCACGGTTGGAGGGCATAGGGAGAGCGTAACGCTTATATCGGAGTTCTCCGTTACCACGTAACGTAATACCTATGCTGAGGCGTTACGGATTGCCGCTCTATGTCGCCGGGGCCGCCACCGCCCGCGCCGGCGACGAAATGTCAGGCCCCGCCCTGCTCCTGGTGGGCATCGCGGCCACCGATTCCGCCTCGGCGGGGTCCGCGCTCCTGTCAGGGATCACGATCTCGGCCGCGGTCGGCGGGCCCGTGTTCGGAGCCATGCTCGACAGGGCCGTGGCTCCGGGACGACTACTGGCCGGTGCGCTGGCCACGTACTCCGCGGCGCTCATAGTGATCCTGTTGATCCTGGGGCGACTTCCCCTCCCCGTCGCCATCGCGACGGCTGTGCTCGGCGGGCTTCTCGGCCCCGCCCTGGCCGGTGGGTGGACCTCACAGCTTCCCCGGGTCGTCGAGCCGGACGGACTGCCGCGGGCCACCGCGCTCGATGCGATGACGTACAACTTCGCCAGCCTTGCGGGACCGGCCCTCGCCGGGGTGGTCGCCGTGCTCGCCGGTGCCGAGACCGGCGTCGTCGCGGCCGTGGCGCTGATCGCACTGGCTCTGCCGGTCGCGTGGACGCTGCCCGCGGACCCCGCGGCCTCCTCGCGGCGCCGCCGGACCTCGGTCGTCGGTGACTTGGCCGCCGGCTTCCGAGCCATCGTTCGCGCCAGGTTCCTGGCCCGCGCCACGGTCACCTCCGTGATCTCGTACATCGGCGTCGGCATGCTGGTCACCTGCAGCCCCCTTCTCGGTGAGGAGGCGTTGGGCACCACGAACGCCGGGACCTTCTTCCTCGCCGCTCTCGCGGTCGCGTCACTCGCCGCGAACGTGCTCGTGGCCAGGCGGCCCGACGTGCTGCTCCCCGACACGACGGTGCTCGGCAGCACGCTGGTGCTCGCCGTCGCGTTCCTCCTTGCCGCCACGGTCTCGCCCGTACCGCTCTTCGTCGCCATGGCGCTCGCGGGGGCCGCCGCCGGACCGCAGTTGACCGCACTGTTCGCCGTGCGTCATCGCGAGGCGCCCGAGCGGCTGCGCGGCCAGATCTTCACCACGGGAGCGAGTCTGAAGATCACCGGCTACGCGATCGGAGCGGGTATCGGCGGCCCGATCGCCACGTGGTCGCTCTCCGGCGCCCTGGTGGTGGCCGCCGGTTTCGAGGTTCTCGCCGCCGCGACTTATGTGGCCGTCACGGCAGTTGGGCGCAGAGGGGAAGCGCGGACGCCGGATGGGGCAGACGCGCGGAAGCAGTTGGGGCCCGCACCATGAGGTGCGGGCCCCAACTGCACAGACACCGCACGGAAGCGCACCCCGTCATACGGTCGACGGGGGTCGATGTGCGGTCATCGAGCTCCTGATCAGAGGCCGAACTCCTGCGGAGAGACGCCGAGCGCCGCGCACGCTTCCCGCAGGACCTGCTCCTCGGCCGGGGCGATGTACCCGTCCGCTCCGGCGACGACGAACCCGGTCTGCACGACCGCCTTGGCCTCCACCGGCTTCTTCGCCGCCTTGGCGATCTCCTGCATGGCCTCGGTCTTGCCCTGCTGGAAGTTGAACGTCAACTGGTCGGCGTGCTTGTTGAACCGCTGCCGCAGCTGCTCGGGCGGGAAGTTCTTCAGGACGTCGTTCTGCATGATCAGCGACTCCACATGCTGCCGCTCGGCCGGGTCGACCGTCCCGTCGGCTGCCGCGACCAGGGCGCACATGGCCATGCTCGCGTCACGGTAGGCGCCGCTCTTCAGCTCCGTCTTGAGGGAGGTGAGCTGGGACTTGAGCACGCCCACGAGCTGCTTCTTCGACCCCCCTCCGGATCCTGACCCCGGCCGCCCGTGCCCACCGGAGCCGCGTGTCCCCTGCGACTGCTGCTGCAGTCCCTTGGCCTGGTCCTTGATCCGGTCCCACATCGCCATCCGTGCCACCTCGGCTGCCTGTTCGCTTCGTCCGTACGCGTTCCGCACGTCCCTCTGCCAACCTGCCAACGCCTCCCCACCCAGCGAAGTTCCACGACGGACACAGGGGTGAGCACGGTGCCGCTGAGCAGGCCCGTGCGAGGTCAGTCCTTCGTGCAGGCGAACACAACCGTCGCGGGCCGACCTTCACCGCTCGCCCCGGCCAGACCGTCGTTCCGCCGGAACCCGCACTTCTCGGCGACCCGGACCGAGGACGTGTTCTCCGCGGCGGCCTCGAGCAGGAGTTGAGTCAGACCGAGGTCGCCCAGGGCCCACCCCGCGAGCAGCCGCACGGCCCGCGGGGCGATGCCCCGGCCGCGATGGGCGGGAAAGACGCTGTAGGCGACGGTCGCCACCTCGTCGTCACGGAACTGCAGGTTGATGATCCCGACCGGCTCGTCCGTCGCGGCATCCGCGATCAGCAGCGGGGCCGCCCGGCCGCTCCGCCATGCTTCCTCGACCTTCGCCATGCTCGTGCCGAGAGCCGCCTCGTCCATGGGTTCGTCGTCGAGCCAGCGACGCGTCTCGGGGTCGTGGCTCGCCGCCCCGATGGCAGGAAGATCCGACTCGCGCCGCGGTCTCACGGCGACCACTCCATCCGCGAGTGGTTCGGACAGCGGTTCGATCGGTATGGAGCGCCCCATGAAGTTGATCATATCCCGGTCAGAGAATCCCGGTCAGAGAATCCGGTCGGAAATACCGCTCGGGAATACCGGTCAGGAATGGAGAAGCGCCGGTGGCCGACCCCTGACTAGCGTGTTCGTCATGGCATCCATCGAATCCGTCACCCTCGACGTGGCCGACACCACGGCCGCGCAGCGCTTCTACTCCGCCGCCTTCGGTTTGGACACACAGCTGCGGCTGCGTGCCTCTCAGGAACCCAGCACCGGCTTTCGCGGGTTCACGCTGGCGCTCACCGTGTCCCAGCCCGCCGACGTCAATAGCTTCATCGACACCGCCATCGACGCCGGCGCCACCTCGCTGAAGCCCGCCACGAAGTCGCTCTGGGGGTACGGCGGTGTCGTACAGGCCCCTGACGGGGCGATCTGGAAGGTCGCGACCTCGGCTAAGAAGGACACCGGCCCCGCCACCCGGCGGATCGACGAGATGGTGCTCCTGCTGGGAGTCGCGGACATGAGCGCGAGCAAGCGGTTCTACGTCGGCCAGGGCCTCGCCGTGTCGAAGAGCTTCGGCCCCGTGTACTGCGAGTTCGAGAGTGGGTCGGGCCCCTTCAAGCTGGCGCTGTACCGGCACCGGGCCCTTGCCAAGGACGTCGGTGTCCCGCCCGAGGGCACCGGATCCCACCGGCTGATGATCGGCGGCGGCGCCGGGGCCTTCACCGACCTGGACGGTTTCGCCTGGGAGGCCGAAGCGCCCGCACCGCGGGCCCACTCCGTGTGACAAGTGGCGTGTGACGAGTGGCGCGTGGCGGGCACCGGGTGAACCGGTACCGGAGAGCGCCGATCGTGGCCGAACGCGACAATGGCAAGGAGCGCGCGCTCCTTGCCACTCTCAACATATAGCGCATGGGGGGCCTTGCGGCAAGACCCGGGTATTCCCGCAGAATCATCGGCCTGAGCAAGAGCCGACGAAATCAGAGCCACGAAGTGCGTGTGTTGTTTTCGCGATTTCAGCACGTCATCGAAGACGTCGCGGTCAACGTCACGAACGTCGTGAACGGGGGTCTCCATGTTTGATGTGATCGTGGTCGGCGGCGGGCCGACCGGTTTGATGCTGGCAAGTGAGCTGCGTCTGCACGGCGTGGGCGTGGCCGTCCTTGAGAAGTCGGTGAGGCCGACCGAGCAGTCCCGCGGTCAGGGCCTGCACGCACGCAGCGTCGAGGTGATGGACCAGCGCGGTCTCCTCGACCGGTTCCTCGCTGTCAATGAGAAGTTCCAGGTCGGCGGTCTCTTCGGCGGCATCGTGAAGGCGTGGCCCGACCGGCTGGACACGGCGCACCCGTACGGCGTCGCCACCCCGCAGCCGGTCACCGAGCGGCTGCTCGACGAACGTGCCGTCGAGCTCGGTACGGAGATCCGGCGCGGCTGCGAAGTGGTCGGGCTGAGCCAGATCGAGGGGAGGACCGGCGACGGGGCAGCGGCCGGCGTGCGAGTCGAGCTGGCGGACGGCACGCACCTGCGCTCGCGCTACCTTGTCGGGTGCGACGGCGGCCGCAGTACCGTGCGCAAGCTGCTCGGCGTCGATTTCCCCGGGCAGCCCGCGACCGTCGAGACGCTCCTCGGCGAGATGGAGGTGACCGAGGATCCGGCGACGATCGCCTCCGTCGTCGAGGAAGTCCGCAGGACCCAACTGCGGTTCGGGGTGGCCCCCAGCGAGAACGGGCTGTACCGCGTGGTCGTACCCGCCGACGGAGTGACCGAGGACCGTGCGGCCGAGCCGACCCTCGACGACTTCAAACGGCAGCTGCGGGCCCACGCGGGCACCGACTTCGGCGTGCACGCGCCGCGCTGGCTCTCGCGGTTCGGCGACGCGAGCCGACAGGCCGAGCGCTATCGGGTCGGTCGGGTGTTCCTCGCCGGCGACGCGGCGCACATCCACCCGCCGACCGGCGGGCAGGGGCTCAACCTCGGCGTGCAGGACGCGTTCAACCTGGGCTGGAAGCTGGCCGCCGCCGTCCAAGGCTGGGCGCCTGAGGGGCTCCTCGACACCTACCACGCCGAACGGCACCCGGTGGGGGCCCGTGTCCTTGAGAACACCCGGGCGCAGATCACGCTGCTCGGGACGGATCCGGGTGCGACCGCGCTGCGGGAGCTGTTCTCCAAGCTGATGGACTTCGAGGAGGTGAACCGGTACGTGACCGGGATGATCACCGCCATCGACGTCCGCTACGACTTCGCTGAGGGCCACGGTGAGGGCCACGAAATGCTCGGGCGGCGGATGCGGGACGTGGAGCTGAAGCAGAGCCGTCTCTACGAGCTGATGCACGAAGGCCGCGGGCTGCTGCTCGACCAGACCGGCCGGCTCTCGGTCGCCGGGTGGGCCGACCGGATCGATCACGTCGTCGACGTCAGCGAGGAACTGGACGTACCCGCCGTGCTGTTGCGGCCGGACGGTCACGTGGCCTGGGTCGGTGAGGATCAGCGGGATCTGGTCGGCCAGTTGCCGAGGTGGTTCGGCGCACCGAACCACGACGGGCCGCCGTCCCGGCCGTAGCGGGGAGTTCAGCCGACCTGTGTGTGGAACTGCACGAGTCGCTGCTGGACGAGGTTCACCGTGCCGCGCTGACGGCCCGGCACGCGGCGGCGCAACGCTACGAGGGCCGGGCCGAGTTCTCGCACGGTGTCCGGGTCGCGCACCTGCTCCCACTGGTGGTGGGCCAGATCCGCGGCGGCCTCGACATCGGGGGCGTCGAGGGCTTGGCCCGCCGCGAGCCTCGCGGAGACCACGGCAAGCCAGATCTGGCAGCTGCGGCCCGGGTCCTTGGCGAAGATCGCCAGATGTCCGCGGACCTCCATCCAGTGCACCACCTCGGGCGAGGACGCCCCGTACGTACGCAGTGCCTCCTGCTCCCACGCCGCCGCCATGGCCGCGGCCTCGCCGTGCCGCCCCGCCTCCACGGCCTTGGTGATCGCCGCGTGCGGATCCGCACCCGCGGTCGCCGGCGCCGCGGAAGGTGGTGCGTCGAGGGTGGAGCCTTGCTGTTGGGCCGGCACCGGCACCCGGCTGGGCATGCCTCCGAGGCCACCGCCGAGGCCGCCGCCCAGGCCTCCTCCAAGACCGCCTGGCACGGCGACGGCAGGGTCGGCGAACAGCACGATGTCGGTCGCACCCTCCTCCAACGCCTGGGCGACGACGTGCTGGTGCAGGTCCGGCAGCGGCGGCCGGTGCCCGCTGCGCAGGACCGTCGCCAGCGCCTTCATGTACGCGGGCGTCGCGACGGCACGCCGACCGGGCTGCGGAGCGACCCGGCCGTACAGCGCCACGCCTGTCCCCACGTCCAGAGGACGCTGCGCCAACTGCTGCCAGCTGTCCGTATCGGCATGCAGATCGGCGATGACGGTCGTGCTGCCCGGCGGGCGCAGCCGTAGCTCCTGGGCGATCCAGTGCCAGGGGAACCCGGTGTAGCGCACCGTCGCCGCCGTGGTCCGCGCGAGCGCCACATGTTGCAGTTGCTGTCGGCGATCGATGTGCAACTGCCCGACCAGATACACCGTCAAAGGCCCCGGCGCCATCGCGGCCGCACGCAGCCGGGTGAGCACTGTCTGCGGATCCAGCGGGTCCGCGAGCTCCACGACACTCGCTGTCGCGGTCCCGGCGAGCACCGCCGGTGACACCGCAGCGAGCACGGGCAGCACGGAGGCCGCGTCCACCATACGGGCCTTGCCGACCGGCGCCGCCGCAATCAGCAGCGCGGTCCCGGGCACCGTCCCCTCCCCATCAGTCACCAGAGCACCGTATCCGCTGCTCACTCCGCGTGCGGCAGCGGGAAGACGATCTGCACGAGTTGAAGGGCGCCGAACACGACACCGAACGCCGCGCCGATCCCCCCACGTCCTCCCCGGCGGCCCTCCTCAACACCCCATCACGCTTGCCGGTTGCGGCGGCGGCGACAGCGGTGCGGAGAAGGCTTCCGGCATCCCGCCCGTGACGTGTCGGCGCGTGGAGGCCGGGTAGAAGAGGTGGGTTCCAGGCAGTGGACAGTCCTGTCGGAGCCTGCGGCCGCCGCCGAATTCGGCGGCGACGGCCGCGGCGCTCCTGGGGGCAGGCTCCCCCTGGCGCCCCAGGAGCAGGTGTCCGCACCAGCTGGTGACCGAGGGGCCGCGGGAGTGGCCCTCCTGATCCCACAGCCGGCGGGACAGGCCGGTGTCCGTGCGTCCGCTGCAAGGAAGTACGGACCCGGCGGCCTGGGTTACCGACGTGCCTTCCGCTCGGCGCCGGAGCGCGAGCGGAACGGTCGGGCCGTTCCGGGGGCTGGGGGCGGGCCTCGGCGCCAGGGTAGAACGAGCAGGCGGGGACGGACAACGCCTTTCCGAACTCCGGGATGACCAAGCCCGACTCCACCGATGAGTTCCCGCGTCTGCCGCGGTCAACAACTCCGTAGCCGCGAGGATGGAGCGGCACCCCTCGACGACCGACCAGGAGATCTTGAAATGCGTACATTGATCAGCACCGCTTTCGTCTCGCTCGACGGTGTCGTGGAGGCACCGGGTGGCGAGCCCGGCTACCGGAACTCCGGATGGACCTTCAAGGACGTGGAGTTCGTCCCGGAGGCGTTCGAGATCAAGGGCCGGGAGCAGCAGGAGGCCGCGGCGATGATGCTGGGCCGGGTCAGTTATGAAGCGTTCAGCCCGGTCTGGCCCGGCATGGAGGAGTTCGCGGAGTACAAGGTGATGCCCAAGTACGTCGTCTCCACCAGCCTCAGCGAAGGCGATCTGGTGTCGGACTGGGGAGAGACCACGATCCTGCGCTCCCTGGACGACGTGGCCACGCTGAAGAAGACCGAGGGCGGGCCGATCATCGTGCACGGCAGTGCGACGCTGAACCGGAGCCTCTCCGACGCCGGTCTCATCGACCGCTACCACCTGCTCGTCTTCCCGCTGCTGCTCGGCGCGGGCAAGCGGCTGTTCAGCGACACGGACAAGGACACCCAGAAGCTGAAGCTCGTCGAGCACGAGGCGTACGCCAACGGCCTTCAGAAGAGCGTCTTCGACGTCATCCACTGACGCCTGCTCCCCGGCCCCCTCCGTCCTTCCCCCCCTCGCCCCCTCCACCCTCACCCGCTCCGTACGACGCAGTCCTCCGGCTGCCGCTTGCCGGTGGGCCAGGCCAGGCCCACGAAGTCCAGCGTGCCCGGGCCCGCCTTCGTGCCCGGTCTCAGCTCGACGACCGCGAGCGGCTTGTCGTACGGGTTGCCCGCTTTGGTGAGGCAGATACGGCCGCTGGTGCCGTTCACGCGGTTCTTCGACTGCATCGTGGCCCACCGGTTGCCCACCTGTTCGGCGGAGGGCGCGGCCTCCCCGGTGGGCTTCGCGCCGCGGATCGCCTCGACCGCTGTGCGTACTCCGTCGTGCACCATCATGGTGCGGGAGTCGCCCAGTTCCACGTCGCCGATGTCGCGTCCCGCCGCCTTCAGCGCGGCCACCGTGTCCTCAAGTCGCTGCAGCTCGGCCAACGGGTCGCGCAGCGATCCGGGGGCCTTCGACTCGGGTGGCTTCTTGCCGGTCCGCTTCTCCTCGTCCGCCTGCCACTTCCGCACCTCGGCGAGCCAGGCGTCGGGATGGGCCGGCGCGGCGTACTGCACGGTCAGGCGCGGCTTGCCCGAGCCGTCCCGGAGCTCGGCCCAGTCCTCGTCGGTCATCCGGTTGTTCAGCGAGGCCGCGTCCGAACCGGACACCACGGTGAACTTCCGTTCCGCGCACGCCTCCTTGGCGAGGCTCTTCAGGAACAGCCGCAGATGGGTCGAGCGGCCCGCGAAGTAGACGGTGTCCGCGCCCGAGTTGCAGATCGTGTTGACCGTCGGCCTGAACTGGTTGTCGACGTCACCCGGATCGGCGACCCCGGGCGACGTGAAGGTCATGTCGTCGGGGCCTGCCGGGCCGTCCTCCGGCAGCTTCTGGAAGGCGCGGGCGAGGGAGCGGACGTACGGGTCGGGCCGGGTGTCGCGGACCAGGACGGTCTGCCGGTCCTTGCGGCTGCCGTTGTAGGCGGCGAGGGCCCTGGCCTGCTGCTCGTTGGTGGGGATGATCCGGGCGAGACCCTTGAAGTCGTACGTCCCGTCCTTGCTCTCCGCGTTGGCGAGTGAACTCGCCGACGCCCGCGCCACGAGCACCGGCACCTGCTGCTCGGTGAGGCTGCGCACCGCCTTCTTCGTGGCGTCCAGGGAGAGGTTGAACCCGGTCACGGCGCGGAGGTTGTCGCTCCCGGAGCGCGACATCCGCACCAGATCCGGCACCACCTCGTCCTGGCGGAGGTAGTCCTTGCCCGGATTGGCGAGCACAAGGCGCACCACCGGCTTCCCCGGCTCCCGGTTGGCGCGGTACTGCGCGAGGAAGGCACCCTGAAGTTCGCTGCGCAGCTGCCGCCGTTCGGCCCTCGACTCCGGTTGCAGCGGGAGCATCATCGCCACCGTGACATGCGGCTGCTTGTCGATGCGGCGGTTCTCCTCGGCGATCCGGGCCGCGACCGGGGCGATCTGCGGCTCCCCGAAGTCGTAGCCGGAGCCGTTGACTCCGACGCACTCGCCGCCGGACTTGGTCACGCCCTCGGCGCAGCTGCCCGCCTGCTCGGTGAGCCGCGAGACGAGGCCGTACGCCCCCACGGCGAGAAGGGCGGCGAGGACGCACGTGATGATCTTCTTCAGCAGCGTGCTCCACAGGTGCTCGTGCAGCCAGTCGGCGGCGGTCTGGAACATCCCCTCAGCTCCCTTCTCCGATGTGGGCCGTGCAGGAACAGGACTGCAGCGGCTGCCGGTTGCGGGCGCGGCGCTCCCACCGTCCGGCCCTGGCCGTGAGCACGGGCGCCGCCTCCGCGTACTCCCTGGCCAGCTCCTGCATGAGGTGCGTCATCCGGTCGGCCGCCACGATGTCCGGCGGCCGGGTGCGCTCCTCGCAGAGCCATACGGCGTGCAGCAGCTCGTCCAGCTGGCGCTCCAGCTTGGTGCCTTCGACGCGGGCCACCGTCATACGGCCGTGCCGCTCGTCGTCGCCGCCGGGTGAAGGCGCCTGGGCCAGCGCGAGCAGCTGGTCGCACCACTCCTCGGCGCCCTCGCCGTACACCGGGAACTTGACGGCGAGGTGGCGTATGGCGCGCTCGGGGCCGTGGGCGACCAGGTCGTGGTTGAGTCCGTGGGCCGCGGTGGTGCCGAAGGCGCGGTCGGGGGTCTCGGCGCGTCTGTGGTAGTGGGCGTGCAGCAGGCCGTGGTTGCGGCGCCATTCGTCGCCCGCGTCCGGCGGCCCGTGCAGTCTGCTCATGAGTAGCTGCCGGAGGCCGAAGTCGCCGATGAAGTGCCGCTCGCAGGCGGGCCAGCCGCTCTCCAGGAGGTATCGCCCCACCTCGTCCGCGGTGAGCCCGCCCGCCGTCCGTTCCAGTTGCGGTATGCGCAGCAGGGCGCGGGCGCAGTCACCGGTGTGCGCGACCGAAAGCTGGGTCAGCAGGTCGAGCCAGCTGTCGGTGTGCTCGACGGGCAGCCGCTCGGGGAGCTGCCCGAGCACCAACTCGGCGAGCAGGACGTCACGGACGGCGAGGGACTCCCCGTCGAGCACCGCGGACTGGTCGAGGAGCTCACGGTCGTTGCCCAGCTCCGGCAGGTCTCCCGCCGACTCGACGAGGCGCTGCACCGTCCGGGGGCGGCGGCCGGAGAGCCGGTGCACCGCGCTCTGCGCCCGGCGCAGCCGAGCCGCCTCCGGCGCACCGCCGGTGTGCCGTTGCAGCTCCTTGTTGATGTGCTCGGTGGTGAGCAGCGGCATCCGCAGGAGCAGCACGCCCTGTCCGAGACGGCCGCGCGCGGGCAGCCGCTGCCAGTGGGGCGGCTCCTCCTGGTCCGGCCGGTAGCCCGCGAGTTCCTCGGTGCGCGGCTCGTCGGCCAGGAAGAGGGGTACCGCCGCCCGTTCGCTCGCGACGAGCACCGTGCGCTCACGGTGGCCGTGGGCCCGGTCGGCGAGCGCCGCCGCGAGGAGTCCGCGGCCCACCGGCCAGTTGGCGTGCTGCAGCAGCACCGCGGGGCGGCCGACCCGGGTGAGTGCGGCGCCGAATCCGGTGTAGGCGGCGTCCAGGTCCTCGCGCAGGGCGCGGAAGAGGAAACCTTCCGCGAAGCTCCGCTCGTCGGCGCTCTGTTGGAAGTCGTGGGCGAGCAGCCGCAGCCCGGTGCCGGCGCTGCCCGCGGCGCCGGGATAGTCCCCGTAGGTGGCGCGCACCGGTTCGGCGCCGGTGCTCGCCAGATTCTCCAGGAACTCCGTGAGGGCGGCGCCCACCAGCGGCGCCGCCGCGGGGGCGACCACTCCGGCGAGGGCGGACAGATAGCCGGTCACCAGATTGCGCATGAACCTGCCGAGCGCCCTGCGCGGCTGCAACAGGACGCGGTAGCGGGCCAGTTCCTCCTCGAGGCCGCGGCGACGCAGCCGTGCGCCCGCCGCCACCGCCGCCATCCCGGCGAAGAAGCGAGGCGTGGGCAGCGCCCCACCGGGGCCCTCCCACTCGCTCATCCGCAGCGCGATGTCGTACATCGTCTCCGTGGCCTCCGAGCGGCAGGCCGGACGCCACGCCGCCTCCTCGGCGTACCGTGCGTCCGCGCAGTCCACGTACGCCACCGGAACCTTCCGCCCGAACCGGTCCCGCAGCAGTTCGAGGAGCCGCTGCTTGCCCATGCCGGGACCGCCGGTGAGCAGCACGACGGGCAGGTCGGGCCCGTACAGGACCTTCTCGTCGCGGCCCCGGGCGCTACGCCCGAGCAGCCGGGGGAAGAAACCTTCGTCCTCGATGAGCCCTTCGAATCCCAGCTCCCGGCTCATCCGGCGCACCCCCGTGCCGTACGTGACCGCCGTGCGGCGGGTGGTCAATGTTGCACGGAGCGTACTTGAGCATGTCTCCGGAATACATCAACTTTCCTGCATAGGAAGTCAGTTGATCCAATTGACGCATTCCCCGGACCAGGCGGTCGTCAGCGTTCGAGCATCTGGCGGGCGCCTTCCGGGTGGCTCTCCCCTCGCACCGAGGCCCCCTCGTTCGCCACAAGGCCCGTGCACGTCACCAAGGACCGGCTGCGCACCTTGTGCGAGGGTGAATACGACCGTCTCGAAACGCGAGGAGCCGCATGCCCAAGGCAGCAACCGCAGCGAGCCAGACCCTGGACGTCACCTCGGGGCTGAGGGCGAGTGACATCGAGGGCTACTACCAGGACCTGCACCGCCACCCCGAGCTCTCCTTCCAGGAACACCGCACGGCCGGGATCCTCGCCGAACGGCTGCGCGGCGCCGGGTACGCGGTGACCACCGGTGTGGGCGGCACCGGCGTCGTGGGCGTCCTGGCGAACGGCGACGGGCCTGTGGTGTGGCTGCGCGGGGACATGGACGCACTGCCCGTCACGGAGACCACAGGCCTTCCGTACGCCTCCACCGTCGACGGTGTCATGCACGCCTGCGGCCACGACATGCACGTCACCTGGCTGACGTTCGCCGCCGAGGCGCTCGCGGCGGCCCGTGAGACCTGGTCGGGCACCCTCGTGGTGATCGGGCAGCCCGCCGAGGAAGCGGGCGGCGGAGCGAACGCGATGGTCGCCGACGGGCTCCAGGAGCGCTTCCCCCGGCCCGACGCGGTCTTCGGCCAGCATGTCGCCCCCGGGCCCGTCGGCCTGGTCTCCCACACGCCGGGGCTGATCATGTCGTCCGCCGACAACGTGGAGATCGTGGTGCACGGCGTCGGCGGCCACGGCTCACGGCCCGAGGCCACCGTCGATCCGGTGGTGACGGCCGCGTACATCGTGACCCGGCTGCAGACCGTGGTGTCCCGTGAGGTGTCCGCGTCGGACGCGGTGGTGCTCACCACCGGCCAGTTCAACGCCGGGCAGCGGCCCAACATCATCCCCGCGCAGGCCCGGCTCGGCCTCAACCTCCGTACGCAGGACATGGCGGTGCGCGAGCGGGTCCTGTCGGCGATCCGCCGCATCGCCGAGGGAGAGTGCCAGGCCGCCGGGTGCCCGACGCCGCCCGAGGTGACCATCGGTGCGAGCTTCCCTGCCACCGTCAACGACGCCGCGCTCGACGCGGATATCGCGTCCGTGCACCGCGAACTGTTCGGCAAGGCGAGCGTGTTCGACTTCGGCCCCGCGATGGGCAGCGAGGACTTCTCCCTCCTCGTGCCCGCCGGGGTGCCCTACGACTTCTGGTTCGTGCCCTCGACATCGGGGGCGACTTGGCAGGCCGCTCCGGGACAGGAGCTCAGCGAGAAGATCACCGGCGTGCCGGGCAACCACAGCCCCCTGTTCGCCCCGGACCTCGCGGTCCTGCTGCCGGGAGTGCAGACGCTGGTGGGCGCCGCGCTGCACGAGCTCGGCACCACCGGAAGTCCGCGCGACCGGTGATCGGACCGCCACCGGCAGTTCGCCTGATCGTCTTCCCCTGTCCGCGCCGATATGGGAGAACGCTCGGATGTGCGATGACGAGCTGATCCCGCCGAGCGCGGACTTGACCGAGAAGCAGTGGCTGCGGGCCGACGCACCGCTCGCCCGGAGCCTTGCCGCCACGTGGGGGCCGCAGGCCCTCGTACTGGGCCGGCGCACACTGCTCGGCGGTGCGGCCGCCGGAGCCGCCCTCGCGGTGCTGCCGTCCGGTGCGCGGCAGGCGACGGCGGCGCAGGGCGTCGCGAAGTTCCCGTTCCCCGAGGAACCCAACCGGCAGGGGGAGTTCGCCGTTCTGGTGACCGGGGACTCGGGCACCGGTGGCGAGGAGCAGCTCGCCGTGACCGAGGCCGCCCGGCGGGTCTGCCGCGACGAGGGGATTTCGCTGGCCGTCGGCCTGGGCGACAACATCTACGAGAACGGGCCCGAGTCCGACCACGACTCCGAGTTCCGGGACAAGTTCGAGACGCCGAACACCGGCATCGACGTCCCCTGGCTCATGGTCCTCGGCAACCACGACTGCTCGGGTCTCATCCCGGGCAGCGGCGGTGATCCCTCGCGCGGCGACCGCGAGGTCTCCTACGCGGTCTCCTCACCGCGCTGGTACATGCCGAGCCGCTACTACAACGTCGTGCTGCCGGCGTCCGAGGGGCCCGGCCGGGGCGACCCGGTCGTGGAGTTCTTCGCCCTCGACACCAACCCGGTCGCCTCGACGGTCGCCCAGACGTCGTCCCGCTACCGGTGGGACGGCCCCTACATGCGCGCCCAGCGCCAGTGGCTCGACGCCGCGCTCACCGCGTCACGGGCCCGCTGGAAGGTGGTTCTGGGCCACCATCCCTACCTGAACAACGGGAAGCACGGCAGCGCGGGTTCGTACGACGGATTCGTCATCGGCCACTACACGAGCGGGATCCACCTCAAGGAGCTGTACGAGCAGGTGGTGTGCGGCCGGGCCGATCTGATCCTGTCCGGGCACGACCACACCCTCCAGGTCCTTGAGCCCACGACCCGTACGGCGGGCACACGGCAGATCGTCTGCGGGGCTGCCGCCAAGTCCGGTGACGGCCGGGCACACTTCGACCACCCCGCCGCCTGGCAGAACTTCTCCGACGTGGGGTTCATGGTGCTCAAGGTCTCCGAGCGGGCCATGACCGTGGACACCTACACGGTCGACGTCCCCACGCGGACCGCGCGCCTGGCCCACACCACGACGACCTCCACGGCGGTCGCGGGCCGCAGCGGTGTGAGCTAGGACCCGTCGTCGGTGCGACGCGCCGCCCCCGCCACGTTCCTGGCCCACAGCACGAGCGGCACCTGGAGCGGGAGTCGGCCTATCGCCGCGGCCTTGAGCGGGGCGGGGCGGTGGCGCCAGTCCACCGCCATCTGCACGTTGGCGGGGAACACGCCCACGAAGAAGGCCGCCGTGGCCAGCGCCGCGGGCCGCCGGGTGCGGGGCAGCGCCACTGAGGCCGCGAGGCCGAGCTCGACCACGGCGCTGGAGTACGTCCAGGTGCGCGGCGATCCGGGCAGGACGCGCGGCACGGTGTGGTCGAACAGTCTCGGGGCCGCGAAGTGAGCGATTCCCGCACCGGCCAGCAGACCGGCCAGGAGCATGGGGGAACGGGATGCCGACGACATGCTGCCTCCTGAGGTGGCGACGGGAGGCCGACCTTACTCGACAGTAAGTATCGAGTCACCCGAACCCCGTGCGCCTCACAGCAGCCGGGCTCCGCGCCTCGCGAGATAGGTGACCGGATTGATGTCCGATCCATAGCCCCGCTTGGCGCGGATCTCCAGGTGGAGGTGGGGCCCTGTGGCACGCCCTGTGGCCCCGCTGCTGCCGATCCGGTCCCCGGTGCCGATCCGGGCCCCTTGGCGTACCGAGATGCGGGAGAGGTGCCCGTACACGGAGTAGTGCCCGTCCCGCAGCCGCACCGTCACCGCCTTGCCGTACGCGCCCGACCAGCGCGCCAGGACGACGGTGCCCCCGCCGACGGCGTGCACCGGGGTTCCCTGCGGGACTGCGAGGTCGATGCCGGTGTGGTGCCCCGCGATCCAGTTGCCGCGCACGCCGTAGCGGGCGGTGACGCGAAAGCCCCGGCGCAGCGGCAGGGCGAATCTGCCGGGCGGTCGTTCAGGGGCGAGCGCGCGGGTCTCCGGGATCGCCTCGTCCGCCTCGGCGAGAGCCGCCTCGAACTCCTCGTCGTAGCCGACGCCGCAACCGCCGTCGGATTCCGCGGCTGCGTGCGGCGCCGGTCCCGCCACCGTGAAGGCGCCGCCGGCCATGAGGACCGCGGCGACGCTCAGTACGTCACGTCGTGTCGTGCCCGCTTCACGCGGGCTGTCTATGTCGTAGCCCATGAGGGCCAGCACACCGGCGACGGGCCCGGGGCGCACGCCGAGTGTGCGCCGCTTGGCGTAATGCCTTCCGGGCCCGCGTCGCGGTCAGTCGGCGATCGGCCGGTACACGGTGAGGGCCTCGGGGAGCTTGTCGATGAGCAGGGCGGCGGGCGCGGGGGCGAGTTCGCCGTCGTACGCCATCTGGGTGTTCTCGGGCAGGCCGGAGATCACCAGGCGCTGGGACTTGGCGGCCGCGTACAGGCGGGTTTTGGCCAACTGGCCTGCCACCGCCGCGGCGAGGAGGCGGCTGCGCGCGAAGCGCCCGCCGTGCGCGATGCGGATGTCGAGAAGACCGTCGGCCAGGTCGTGCCTGCGCACCGGGGCGATGCCGGTGCTGCGGTAGGCGCCGTTGCCCGCGAAGAGCAGCCACATCGAGCGGGCCTTGCCGTTCACCACCGCGCGCAGCGGCCGCCCCGTGTGGATGATCTGGGCGACGCCGAGCAGGGCGGCGGGCGGACCGCCGACCTTCGGCGACCACTCCTCCCTGATGCGTACGAGTTCGGGGTAGGCGCCGAGGCTGAAGGTGTTCAGGAAGTACACCGGCTCGGAGTACGACCGGCCGTCGGGACCGATCCCGGCCAGGGGCTTGATCCGGCCGACGTCGGCCCGTACGGCACTGCCCACGGCGAGGGCGGCGCAGGCGTCCGCGACCGTGTCGACGCCCAGGTCCGCGGCGAAGTGGTTGAACGTTCCGCCGGGAAGGACCATCAGCGGCACGTCGAACTGCAGGGCCGGTGTCACGGCGGCGTTCACCGTGCCGTCTCCCCCGCACACGCCGAAGACTCCGCCGCGCCGGGCCGCGTCCCTTGCCGCCTCCTCCAGGACCTTGGGCAGGGGCCCCGCTTCCTCCTCGTAGAGGATCACCTCCGCCCGGGGCAGGGCGGTCTTCAACTGCCTGACCGGGTCGAGGAGTTGCGGCTGGGCCCCGGAAGAGGGGTTCACCACGACGACAAGGCCCTCACCGTCCGGCAGCGCGGGTGCGTCCGTGCGGGGCCGTGCGGGCGGTGGCAGCTGCGCCCGGGACGGCACCATGCCGCGCACCGCGTAGGCGGCGCCCACGCCAAGGGCCGCGCCGACCAGGACATCGCTGGGGTAGTGCACTCCGGTGTAGACGCGGGAGAAGGCCACCGAAGCCGCGACCGGGGCCACGGCCACGCCCATCCCCCGCGACTCCAGGGCCACACCGGCGGCGAAGGCCGCCGCCGAGGCCGCGTGCCCGGAGGGGAAGGAGCTGGTGATCGGCTGCCGGGAGAGGTGCCGTATCACCGGCACGGTGTCGAGGACCGGCCGGGAGCGGCGCACCGCGCTCTTGCCCAGGGTGTTGACCGTGGCCGACGCGAGTGCCAGGGAGGCGACACCGCGCACGGCCGCACGCCTGCCGCGCGCGCCGCCGAAGGCCCACATTCCGGCGGCGATGCCGAACCACAGCAGTCCGTGGTCGGCACTGCGGCTCAGCCGTGGCAGGACGGGCTGCGCCGCCGGCCAGGAGCGGGCGGCCACGCCTCGGAACGCGAAGCGGTCGGTGGCGCCGAGCAGTCTGCGGATGTGCGGCGTCGGGAGATCACTCATGAACCCCCTATACCCCCGCTCGCCCTTCGCACCGCACATGTCTTGCGCCGGCGATGTGACGTTCACTTCAATCAGCCATATGGCAGCCCCTCGCCCCACCTCACCCAAGCACCAGCGGCCCGCCGAGCTGCCGCCGACCGCGTGGGCCGTGCTCGGCCTGCTCTCCTTCCCCGGGGAGCGGACCGGGTACGAACTGAAGAAGTGGGCGGACGCCTCGCTCCGGCACTTCTACTGGGCGCCCGCCATCAGCCAGATCTACGCCGAACTGCGCCGCCTCGAAGCGCTCGGGTACGCCACGTCACGGCGCTCGGGACCCGAGGAGCCCCGCGCGAAGCGGTCGTACGCCATCACGGCGGAGGGCCGTGCCGCGCTCGTCGGATGGGCGGGGGGCGCCGAGGACGCGGGGCCGCCCGTCCTGAAGCATCCGCTGCTGCTCCGGGTCTGGCTGGGGCACCTGGCGGCGCCGGATCATCTGCGGGCCCTGGTGACCGAGCACATCGCGCACACGCGGGGCGAGCTGAAGGAGGTGCACGACGCGCTCGCCCGAGCGGACGGGCAGGAGGCGTGGACGCATCCGCAGATCGCGCTCCGCTGGAGCGGCCGTCGCCTTGCGGCGGAGATCGAACTGGCGGAGGCGATGCTTGCCGATCTGGCGGAAACGGACGACTTCACCGCCTCCGGTCAACCCACCGAGGACTCGCCCACCCACGGGTGACGTTGCTCGCGGCAGGGGGCCGTCCGCCGGTAGGACGGACGGTGTCCGCCGACCCCGCCGTATGGAGCAGTGCACCTGTGAGCACCCGCGCCGTCCTTGTCGCCGCCGTCATCACCGGGCTCCTGCTCGGGATCGTGGGAATGAGAGCGGACGACTCCGATTCTTCGGGGCACCCCCGAACGGGCGGTTCCTTCACCGAGGCGGGCCGTTAGGCTGCGACATTGCCGCGTGGCACCTCCGTCCTCGCCGCGTGGCCGCCGAGCCGCCGTCGACGGAAGCGAGTGAACCTTGAACTTCCTCACCATCGGTCACCGCGGGGTCATGGGTGTCGAACCCGAGAACACCCTCCGGTCCTTCATCGCCGCGCAAGCCGCGGGCCTCGATCTCATCGAGCTCGATCTGCATCTGAGCAAGGACGGCGCCCTCGTCGTCATGCACGACGCCGACGTGGCCCGTACGACCGACGGGAAGGGACCGATCGCCGAGAAGACCCTGGCCGAGCTGCGGGAGCTCGACGCGGGGCGCGGTGAGCGCGTCCCCGTGTTCGAAGAGGTCCTGGACGCCGTGCAGGCGCCGTTGCAGGCCGAGATCAAGGATGTGGCCGCCGCCCGCGCCCTCGCCGAGGTGATGCACCGGCGCGACCTGGTCGGCCGCGTCGAGGTGATCTCCTTCCACGACGAGGCGATCGCCGAGATCGCACGCCTGGTCCCGGGCGTCCGCACCGCGCTCGTCGCGAGCCGCTACGGCACCGACGTGGTGGAGCGCGCGACGGCGGTCGGCGCCACCACCCTCGTGCTGAACATCAGGCGCCTGACCCTGGAGATCGCCGAGCGCGCGAGGAAGGCCGACCTGCGGATCATCGGCTGGGTCGTGAACACACAGGACGATCTGCGGCTCGTGCGCGCGTTGCAGTTGGACGGAGCGACCACGGACTATCCGGACATCAAGCGGACGGGCCGCTTCACGGCCTGACCTCTCCTCCCGGCCGCGCCCGGGTTCTCCGGGTCGCGCCCGGGCTCACCCGGCCGAGCTCAGGTGAGGGGCTTGACCAGCAGCTCGAACTGCAGGTCGTCCCGCTGCGGAATGCCGAACCGCTCGTCGCCGTACGGGAAGGGGGTCATCTTTCCCGTACGGCGGTAACCGCGCCGCTCGTACCAGGCGATGAGGTCGTCACGTACGGAGATCACGGTCATGTGCATCTCCTTCGCGTCCCACGCCTCGCGTACGGTCCGCTCGGCCTCCGCCATGATCACCTTGCCGAGACCCGCGCCCTGGAGCGCCGGACTCACCGCGAACATCCCGAAGTAGGCGTGCTCGCCGCGGTGTTCCAGCTGGCAGCAGGCGACGACCTCGCCGTCGCGCTCGACCGTGAGCAGCTTGCCTGCGGGCGACTTGATGACGTCGACGACTCCCTGGGAGTCGGTCCGCTGCCCCTGGAGGATGTCCGCCTCGGTGGTCCAGCCGGCCCGGCTGGAGTCGCCTCGGTACGCCGACTCGATGAGCGAGACGAGGACGTCGACGTCCTCGTCGGTGGCGTCCCGGAAGGTGAGGTCGCTCGTGCTGGGGCGCGGTGCGGTGTCCATGGGGCGGGTTCTCCGATCTCTCTGGCCCACCGCTGTCCGGCGCGGCGTGGGCGAGGCACCGCCGAGGGTATCCCCCCACTAAGGTGCGGCTGCATGGTGCATGTACTGAGCAGCAGGATCCTTCTCCGTCCCACCGACCCCGAGCGCTCACGCGCGTTCTACGGCGACGCGCTGGGCCTGGCCGTCTACCGCGAGTTCGGTACGGGCCCCGAGCGCGGCACGGTCTACTTCCTCGGCGGCGGCTTCCTCGAAGTCTCCGGCCGCTCACAGACTCCGCCCGCACCCGGCCTTCAGCTGTGGCTCCAGGTGGCGGACGCGCGGGCGGCGCACGCGGACTTCGTGGCACGGGGTGTGGAGGTCGCGCGGGAGCCGGTGAAGGAGCCCTGGGGGCTCGTGGAGATGTGGATCACAGATCCGGACGGCGTCAAGATCGTCATCGTCGAGGTGCCGGAGGACCACCCCATGCGCTACCGGCCCGGCATCTGATGTCGGCCAGGCAGCTGAGTCGCGCCGACCTCTCCCGCTCGCCCCTCTGCCCACCCCTGCTCACCCCTGCTCACCCCCGCTCGCCCTCCGCTTGTTCTCTCTAGACTGGTCGGTCTAATGTCTCCTTCGTGACCAAGACACGCGGCGAAACCCGCGCCCGCATCCTGCGTACGGCCGCCGAGCTGTTCCAGCGCCAGGGCTACGGCGCGACGGGCCTCAATCAGGTCCTCGCGGAGAGCGGCGCCCCCAAGGGGTCGCTGTACTTCCACTTTCCGCAGGGCAAGGAGCAGCTGGCCGCCGAGGCCGTGGCGCTCGCCGGGGGTGAGCTGGGAGAGCGCATGGCCTCGGTCGTGGGCTCTGCCGCCGGGCCGCGGGACGCCGTCGTCGGGGTCGGTGAACTGCTCGCCGACGAGTTGCGGGAGTCCGGTTTCCGGGACGGGTGTCCCGTCGCCACGGTCGCGCTGGAGCAGGCGGGCGGTGACGGGCCCATCAGCGATGTCTGCCAACTCACCTACGGCACTTGGCTGCTTGGGCTCTCCGAGTCGTTGCGGGGGTGGGGCGCCGCCGATGACGAGGCCGCCGAGCTCGCCGAGCTCGTGCTGTCCTCGTTGCAGGGTGCGCTCCTGCTCGCGCAGGTGCGGCGCGACACCGCGGTCATTTCGACGGTCGCCCGGCGCGTCGCCTCGGTCGTCGTGCAGAGCCTGGGGAAGCAGGGCTCAAAGACGCGGGACTCGGAGAAGTAGCGCTTGGGGAAGAGCGCGTGAAGGTCACGGTTGCGGGGTACTCGCATTACTCGCCCGGCGCACCCGACGTGCGCCGGGCAGCCCCTCGTCGGAGGATTGACCGGACCCCTCGCCCAACCCTGGAGCGATCTCTTATGCAACGTCCCCGGATTCTGATCATCGGCGGTGGCTTCGCCGGTATGGAGTGCGCGCACAAGCTGGAGCGGACGCTCAAGGCGCAGGACGCCGAACTGCGGCTGATCAGCCCGCAGGACCATCAGCTGTATCTCCCCCTTCTCCCCCATGTCGCGTCCGGCGTGCTCACCCCGCAGTCGGTCGCGGTGCCGCTGCGCCGCATGCTGCGCCGTACGGCGATCGTGCCGGGCGGGGCCATTGGGGTGGATCCGCACGCGAAGGCCGTGATCGTACGGAAGATCAACGGTGACGAGGTCACCGAGCGCTACGACTACCTCGTCCTGACCCCGGGCAGCGTGACCCGGCAGTTCGACATCCCCGGTGTCGACCTGCATGCCGTGGGCGTGAAGACGCTGGCCGAGGCCGCCTGGATCCGCGACCACGTGATCTCCCAGCTCGACCTGGCGGCCGCGAGCTCGGACCGGGCCGAGCGGGAGGCCCGGCTGCAGTTCGTGGTCGTCGGTGGCGGGTACGCCGGTACGGAGACGGCGGCGTATCTGCACCGCCTGACGAGTGCCGCCGTCAAGCGCTACCCCGGGCTCGATCCGTCGCAGATCAAGTGGCATCTGGTCGATGTGGCACCGAAGTTGATGCCCGAGCTGGGCGACCGGCTCGGCGAGAAGGCCCTCGCCATAGTGCAGCGGCGCGGGATTCATGTGTCACTCGGGGTGACGGTGGAGAAGGCGACCGAGGACACCGTCACGCTGACCGACGGGCGCACGCTGCCCTGCCACACGCTGATCTGGACCGCCGGTGTGGCGCCGAGCCCGCTCATCGCCACGCTGGGCGCCGAGACCAACCGGGGCCGCCTGGCCGTCGAGCCGAATCTGACGGTGCCAGGGCTTGACGGCGTGTTCGCGCTCGGCGACGCGGCGGCCGTGCCCGACCTCGTCAAGGGCGGCGACGCGATCTGCCCGCCGACCGCGCAGCACGCGATGCGGCAGGGATGGGCCGCAGCGAAGAACGTCACCGCGGCCCTGAAGGGGCAGCCGCTGACCGCCTACCGGCACAAGGACATGGGTCTGGTCGTCGACCTGGGCGGCATCCAGGCCGTATCGAAGCCGATGGGCGTGGAGTTGACGGGGCTGCCCGCTCAAGTCGTCGCGCGCGGCTATCACTTGGGAGCGCTGCGCACCTTCACCGCACGCTTCCGCACGGCCGCCAACTGGGGGCTCAACGCGTTCGCGGGCGACGACTTCGTGCGGACCGGGTTCCAGAGGCAACGTCCGGCCACGCTCAACGACTTCGAGATGACGGATGTCTATCTCTCGCCGGAGGAGATTCACGCGCGGGTGGCGTCAGAGGTGGCGGGGCGCTCGATGGCTCCGGAGAAGCCGCGGTTCCCGTAGCGGCGGCCTGAGAGGGCGAACCAGGTGATGACCGGGGTGGCTTCGGCCACCCCGGGACGGGGTCGATAGGCGCCACGGGGGATGCGCGCGCCCCGGAGGGACCGCTTCCGCCCTGTCGTGGGGCTCGGGGCGGCTGACAGTGGTGGAGTGGTCGCCGCTTCCATCTCCCGGAGTCCTCGCTGCGACCCCCCGCTGGATCACTCCGGGCGGGCTCCCGCTCACCGGTCCCCGCTGCTTCGGGTACGAG
Organism: Streptomyces sp. NPDC031274; assembly: GCF_055570235.1. NCBI lineage: Bacteria > Bacillati > Actinomycetota > Actinomycetes > Kitasatosporales > Streptomycetaceae > Streptomyces > Streptomyces sp. NPDC031274. The sequence continues at coordinate 59,111 of NZ_JBVIHP010000016.1, forward strand.
GTGGACTATCTGCCCTTCGGGTCGACCACCCCCTGAGCTTTCGCGGCGGCGGACGGTCGCAGTGTGATCGTCCGCCGCGTGTGCTTCTCCACCGCGTCGCGGGAGTAGAGGAGCGGGAAAGAACCGTCGGCGGCCCAGCTCGCGAACAGGTCGTCGTAGTGCGGGCTGCCCGGAACGCCGGACTGGCCCGGCGAGTTCATCGCCACGGAGTCGTCCCAGGAGCCGACGTCCACGACGATCCGGAAGGTGGCCCCCGCGGTCTGCCGGAATCCGGGCCCGTAGGCGGCGGCTCCCACAGTGTCGCCGCTGCCGCCGCGCGGTACGGGGCCCACGGAGGCCCAGTCCGGGGCGGGGCCGTCGAGCAGGGCGGCGATGGGGTGGTGTGGGTGGGCGTGGTGGAGGGCGCCCCAGGACCAGGCGGCCGGGTCGGCGCCCAGGAGCCCGCTGAGTTCGTCCATCGCCTCGGAGAGCGTACCGAGCAGCAACCCGGGATCCGGGTCGCCCTCCAGGAGCTCCAGATCGACGCGGGCGTCCGCCGCCGCGTCCTCGACGGGCAGGACCCGCGCCAGGGCCCGCTCACGCTGCTCCTCGCCCACGACCTCGTCGAGGGCACGCGCCAGCAGGGCGGGCCGCAGGTGCCGCCGGTACCAGACCTCGAAGAGGGCGGCGGCCGGGGAGCCGACGGTGAGACGGGCGTCCCAGTCGCCCAGGAGGACGAGGGCGGTGGTGAGGGGGTCGCCGGACGCGGCGGCCTCGGATGCCGGGCCCCCGCCGCGCAACCCCGCGAGCAGCGCCCGCACCCGCCGCCCCGGCAGGCTCACATGGTCCGTCTGCAGTCTTACGCAGTCCTCGACCGTCCAGGCCGCGTGCGCGCTCAGTCTCTCCGTGATGCGGTCGTGGCGCGTCGGTGCGTACCAGTCGTACGTCACCGTCTTCTCCGCGTTCGGATACGTGGGCGGCAGGTTCAGTTGGTTGGCCGTGGCGAACCAGCCCTGGGCCGGGTCGCGGACCGAGGGGAGTTCCTCCACGTCCAGGAAGCCGTCCCATTCGTAGCGGCCGTCGCCCGGCACGGGCAGGGTGCCGTCCCAGCCGGGGCGGATGGGGACACGGCCCGCGGGGCGCCAGCCGATCGTGCCGTCGGGGGACGCGTAGACCTGGTTCTCGCCGGGTGCTCCCCAGCGGCGCATCGCCGTGACGAACGCGTCGGGGTCGGCCGCCCGCATGTAGTCCATGCTGCCCAGGTAGGGGGCCATCCCGGGGCCGAGCCAGGCCGCGCGGACCGCGAACGCGGCGTTCTTCTCGGGGAGTTCACGGATGACCGGGCCGTGCCGGGTGAACCACAGGTCGGCCGGCACCGCGTCGCCGCCGCGCACCGGGATCGACTCCGTGACGCGCTTCATCGGCTCCCAGCGGCCTTGGTACCAGTACTCGTGCGGGTTCGCCGGGTTCGTGCGGTAGACGTACAGGTCCTCCTGGTCGATCGGGAAGATCGTCAGACCGAAGGCGACCTGGCCGTTGTGGCCGATGGAGATGCCGGGCAGGGCCGGTTCGCCCGCCCCGATGGCGTCGATGCCGGGCGCCGAGAGGTGCGCGAGGTAACGCAGGGCGGGCAGGGCGATCCCGCGGTGCGGGTCGTTGGCGAGGAGGGGGCGGCCGGTCGCGGTCCGGGACGGGGCGATGACCCAGTTGTTGGAGCCGTCCAGGCCCTGGCGGGGCGCCGCGCCCGCTGCCCACGGGGGCGTGGTGGCCATCTCGTACACGCGCAGGACGTCGGACGGGATGACGGACAGGTCGAGTCCTTCGGGGACCCGCAGCCGGTGCGGGGCGGGCTCGCGGCGGCGGCGCAGCTCCTCCGCTTCGGGGCCGTGGTCGCGCAGGGTGAGGGCGCGGGCGACCTCGTCGCGGAGGTTGTACTGCAGACCGTGGCTGCGGACGCGGGCCACGTCGGAGGGGTGCCAGTACGCCGGTTCGTACTTCAACAGGGCGAATTCGGGCGGGAGTTGGTTCGCATCCGCGCGGCACAGCGCCACGTACGCGTTGATGCCGTCGACGAACGCCGCCGTCACCCGTCGCGCGTCGTCCCCGTACGCACGCCACTCCTCGGCCATGTCACCGCGGTAGAGGAACAGCCGCGCCGCACGGTCGTGTTCGGCGTACCGCTCCCCCAACACCTCGGCGAGAAGACCGAGCCCGCGGCGCCGCCAGAGGTCCAGCTGGAAGAGGCGGTCGCGGGCGGCGTTGAAGCCCTGGGCCAGGAAGAGGTCGTCCTGCGACGCGGCGTACAGATGCGGGACGCCCCACTGGTCGATCCGGATCTCCACAGGCTCCTGGAGTCCGGGCACCTCGAAGACATCGCTCATCAGGTCTCCTTCAAGGCGGCTTTCGCCGCGCTCTCGTCCGGGACGGCCGGGGTCGCGGAGGAGACCGCGGCCGGTCCTGGCCCCGGCGCGAGCCAGACGACCGCGAGCAGCACGACGAGGTTGGCGGCGAGGGCGATGATGCCGCCGTTCACACCGTGGTACGGGTCGTTGTCGGTGGCCCACAGCAAGGTCATCACCGCGAGCCCGGTGAGCATCCCGGATACGGCGGCACGCGCGGTCAACCGCCGCCAGAACAAGGCGAGCAGCACGACGGGAACGAGCTGCGCCAGACCCTCGTACGACAGGACGGAGAGCTCCACGAGGGTGTTCGGATAGAAGAGGCTTCCCGCCAGGGCGATCAACCCGGCGATGACACACACCAGTTGGGAGAGCCGCTTGGCCCGCATGTCGTGGGCGTCGCCGGACGTGCCGAGCGCACGGCGGCGCGCCCGCGGATCGGCGCCGTTGCCGCCGCCGAGAATCGTGCGGCCCCACAGCGTGCCGATGGAGAGCATGAAGACGCTCATCGGCACGATCGCCGAGAGGGCGCCCGCGACGCCGATGAGCGCGACGACGGGTGAGGGCAGGGAGTCGGTGACGAGGCTGAAGAGGGCCAGGTCGGGGTTGCCCAGGGTCGGCATCACGAACAGCGCCGTGGCGCCGACCACCATCGGGACGAAGAGCAGCAGCTGGTACCAGGGCAGGAGCAGCGCGTTGCGACGCAGCGCGTTGGGGCTCTTGGCGCTGAGGTATCCGGCGACGGTGGTCGGGAAGATGGTGATCGTCACCGCGTTCAGGACGACGGTGCTCAGGAACCACATGGCGTTGCGCCCGCCGGACTCGTGCCCGGGGAAGGTCAGCCACTCGGGCTTCTCGGTCACCATGCGCTGCATGAAGTCGCTGAACCCGCCGAGGTAGTGCATCGGGATGTACACGGCGAGGAACACGACGGCGACGATCACCAGCATGTCCTTGAGCGCGCTCACCCACGCCGAGCCGCGCAGCCCTGACACGAGGATGAACACCTCGGCCACGACGAAGGAGATGACGGCCGCGACCTTGAGATCGACGCTGCCGTACGTCATCGCGTTCACGACCACGCCCATGCCCTGAATCTGGACCTGGATGTAGGGGACGATGAAGACCGTCGCGACGACGGCGACGAGAATCCCCACCGGGCGTGAGCGGAACCGGAATTCGGCGATGTCCGCGATGGAGATGAGGCCGTGCCGGGACGCGTACGTCCACAGGGCGGGGCCGACGACGTACGCGACGGCGAAGCCGACGGTCAGGTAGGCGACCAGGTAGAGGATCGGCGCGCCGAAGGAGTACGACCAGCCCGCGGTGCCGAGGAACGAGAAGCTCGTGTACGTCTCGCCGGCCATGAGCAGCCAGATGAACAGGACGCCGAGTCCGCGGCTGGAGACGGACCACTCGGCGAGGCCCTTGGACCGGCCGCGGGCGCTCCATACGCCGATCCCGATGGTGGCGACCATGGCGAGGCCGAAGATGGTGGTCGCGACGGCTGCGGAGCCGTTCATCGGCGGCCTCCTTCGGTGTCGGCGCCTGGGAGGTCGTCGGCGTGGTCGTCGGCGTGGCCGTCATCGTGGTCGTCGGCCGGGATGGGCTCGACGGCGTTCACGCGGTACGCCGGGTCGAGCCGGGCGGCGAGCCAGATGACCAGGGGACTGATCACCGTGGCGGCGATGACCCAGGCCAGGAGGAAGGGGACGCCCAGGACGCGCGGCTCGATGCGGTTGGCCACGAACGGGGCGGCGCCGTAGAGCAGGACGGGGACGAGGAGCAGCCAGAGGGAGGGCCGGGCCACGCCGCGGAGGGTGGGGAGGCCGTCCAGCGGCGAGGCCACGGGGTCCGGTGGGTCCGGTGGGGCCGGTGGGGCCGGTGGGGCCGGTGGGGCCGGTGGACGCTGCGAGCCGCTGTCTTCGGCTGTCGGGGGCATGAGGGGGCTCCTTGGGGGGGGCGGGGAGGCCGGGGAGGATCGATCGGGGCCGCAGGGGATCACACGCGATCACGATCACACGGGATCACGCGGGATCACACGGAGGGGTCGTACCGCCCGTCGACCGCCGTCCAGCCGCCGTCCACGCTCAGCACGGTGCCGGTGACGAAGGTGGACGCGTCCGACACGAGATAGGCGACGGCTCCGGCGAGCTCGTCGGCACGGGCCCACCGCTTGAGCGCGGAGGCTTGGGCGTAGGCATCGAACCATGCGGGGTCGGCGGCGATCTGATCGGTGAGCGGAGTACGGACGACGCCGGGCGCGACCGCGTTGAACCGCACGCCCTGCGGCCCCCATTCTGCGGCGGCGGTCCGCAACAACTGGACGAGGCCCGCCTTGGACGCTGCGTAGGGACCCTGACCCGGCTCCACCTGGAAGGCCCGCATCGAGGCGAACCCGACCACGCTCCCCCGGCCGCGCTCGGCCATGCCGGGGGCCACGGCCTGGATGAGCGTGAGGTAGGAACGCAGGTTCAGCGCGATGACGCGGTCGAACTCGTCGAGGCCGTAGTCGGCGATGCGCTTGCGCACGTTGGCCCCGACGGTGACGACGAGCCCGTCGAGCGCTCCCCATGCGGCGACGGCGGCTCGGACGGCGTCGGGGTCGAGGACGTCAAGGGGGTGCGTGACGGCGGTACCGGCGCTCCGGCCCGACGCCGTACCGCCCGCCCCGCTCTCCCCCACCGCGAGCGCCGCCGTCTCCGCCGCTCCCTCCGTGTCCCGGTCGGCGACGATGACCTGCGCGCCCTGGGCGACCAGCGCGCGGGCGGCCTCGCGGCCGATGCCGCTCGCGCCGCCCACGACCGCGACGCGGCGGCCGTCGAGCCGGAACAGATTGCCGTAATCCATGGTGGTGATGCCTCTCTTGCCGGGGACGTCGGCTGACCGACCGTTGTCTGCTGAAGGCCGAGGGTGAGGGCCGTGGGTGAAGGTCGAGAGTGGGAGCCGTGGGTGAAGGCCTGAGCTGAAGGCCTACGGCCTAGGGCCTGATGACCGCCATCCGCGTCACCGTCAGTTCCTCGATCGCGAACCTGGGGCCCTCGCGGCCGATGCCCGAGTCCTTGACGCCGCCGTACGGGGCGATGTCGCTGCGGTAGCCGGGGACTTCGTTCACCACCACGCCGCCGACCTCCAGGCGGTCCACGGCATCGAGGGCGGCTTTCAGGCCGCTGGTGTAGACGGCCGCGTGCAGGCCGTAGCGGCTGGCGTTGACCACGTCGTACGCGGTGTCCAGATCCGGCACCGCGCGCAGGCAGACGACCGGGCCGAAGATCTCCTCGTCCCAGGCGGGTTCGCCGTCGGGTACCTCGGCGAGCAGGGTCGGGGCGATGCACCTGCCGCCCGCATCGCGGACTCCCCCGGCCACGAGGCGTGCGCCGGCCGCCCGTGCCCGTTCGACCCGGTCGAGCACCCGCTCCGTCGCCGCCTGGTCGATGAGCGCCGACACGCGGGTCTCAGGGGCTCGGGGATCGCCGACCACCACGTCCGGCAGCCGCTCCACGAGCCGCTTCTCGAACTCGTCCGCCACCGCGTCCACCACAATGACCCGCTGTACGGAGATGCAGGCCTGGCCCGATGCGTAGAACCCGCCCCGCACCACCGCGTCCGCCGCCGCGTCGAGATCGGCGTCCGCCGCCACGACGAGCGCCGCGTTGGAGCCGAGTTCGAGGACCACCTTGCGGGGTGCCGCGTCCCGCGCGATGTGGTGCCCGACGGCGGCGGACCCGGTGAAGGAGACCGCCGCGACCTGCGGATGCGTGGTGAGCGTACGGCCGACCTCCGCGTCCCCCGTGACGAGTTGCACCGCTCCGGCGGGCGCGCCGGCCGCCACGAGCTGCTCCCGTACGAGATGGACGAGCCGCAGGGTGGCCAGCGGTGTCGCCGGGGCGGGCTTGACGATCACCGGGCAGCCCGCGGCGAGCGCCGGTGCGATCTTGTGGGAGGCGAGAAGGACCGGGTAGTTGAAGCCCGCGATGCCGACCACGACGCCCACGGGCCGTCGCGTCCAGAAGCCGAAGAGGCCCTCCCCGGACGTCTCGAGGTCCAGCGGCACGGTCTCGCCGTGCAGATGGGCCACCTCGTCCGCGGCGGCCTGCCACGTGGCCACGGTCCGCCGCATCTCGACCCCGCAGTCGACCCGCGGCTTCCCGGTCTCCAGGACGAGCAGGTCCACCAGCTCGGCCGCCGCGTCGGCAAGCGCCACCGCGACCCCGGTGAGCACCTTCCGCCGCACGCCCGCGGTCAGCCTGCCGACCCGCACACGGATCGCCGCGGCATGCTCGACGGCCCGCCCCGCGAGGTCCTCGTCGCCGACCGGCGCCGCGGCGATCTCCGTGCCGTCGTACGGGAAGAGGACGGTCCTGCTCTCCGGCGCGGACACCCAGCCGTCCCCGATGGGCAGCCCTTCGGGACAGGTCGTCGTCATCGTGCACCTCCGGTGGTGCCGGTCAGGAACGAGCGCGCCGCGGCGGCGTACACCCGGGTGTACTCGCCGATCTCGCGCACCTCGACGAACTCGTCCTTCTGGTGCGCGATCCACTTCCCGCCGGGTCCGTAGACGACGGTCGGCAGACCGGCATCGCGGGTGAGGATGGTGCCGTCCGTGGTGCCGGGCACGGCACCGAACGGCGGTGCGGCGCCGTGCACTTGGCGGTGCCCGTCGACGAGGGCGGTGACCACCGGATGGTCCTCGGCGATCTCGATGGCGGGCCGGTCGTCGACGACGGTGAGCCCGACGCCCACCCCCACACTTCCTGCCGCGTCGAGCGCGCACTGCCGGACGCGCTCGATGAGTTCCGTGTGATCGGTCCCGGGAATCGTACGGACGTCGATGCCGACGACCCCGTGTGCGGGGATGACGTTGAGCTGGTCCGGGTCGCCGCCGTGCAGCACGGTCGGCGTGACCGTCACACTCCCGGCGTGCGGATGGGTGCCGTACCGCTTCTGGGCCCAGGTCTGCACGTCACCGAGGGCTTCCACGATGCGCGCCCCGGCGACGATCGGGCTCTTGGCCTCCTGGGGCATGGCACCGTGGGCCATCACCCCGTCGAGATCGAGCCGGAGCCGGATGCCGCCACGGGCGGAGGTGCAGACCTCGTACCCCTCCGGCTCGCAGACGATGACCCCGTCCACCTCACGCGCGAGCGGCGTCGCGGCGAACGCCTTCGCGCCGAGCATCAGCCCCTCCTCGTCGCACAGCACTCCGAGGACGACGCGGCCCGGGAAGGGCCCGGCGAGTTGCAGGGCCCGCACCCCGTAGATCATCGCCGCGACACCGGACTTCATGTCGGCGGAGCCGCGCCCCCACAGTCTGCCGTCCCGGATCTCGGCGCCGTAGGGATCGACGCTCCAGTCGTCCGGGTCCCCCTCCGTGACGACGTCGATGTGCCCCTCGAACATCAGGGTCGGCCCTTCGCCTCCCCCGCCCTCGATGACGGCGACGGTGTTGGGCCGCCCCGGCGCGACCTCGACCACGTCGTACGTCCAGCCGAACTCGGTGAAGAGCCGGGCGACGAGTTCGGCCGCGGGCCGCTCGACCTCGGTGGACCCGGCCGCGTTGACGGTACGCAGCCGGACCAGATCCTGGGTGAAGGCGACGACGGCCGAATCCGTCACGGGCGCGCTCGAGCTGCTGTGACGTGAGCTGGTGTGCATGGAACCTCCAAGTCGGTCGGCCACGAGGCCAGTCGACTGGTCAGACCAGTTGAGTTCCCGTACTCTGCCTCCACGTTCATGGCCGGGTCAACCATCAGATCTTGGTTTTCGCGCGCCGATGTCCGCATCGACGTTCGCGCCGATATCGCGTGTCAGCTACGTACCGTGGAGGGGGCGGGCCGATGGCCGCCGACGACACCGACCTGTTCCGGCCGGTCACACCGGTCCGGGCCTATCAGCGGGTGGCGGAGCAGATCGAGGAGCGCATCCTCAGCGGTGATCTGCCCCCCGGCGCACGGCTGCCCGCCGAGCGTGAGCTGGTCAACCGCTTCGGCGTGGGCCGCTCCACGGTCCGCGAGGCGCTGCGCGTCCTGCAGTCGGCGGGCCTGATCCGCTCCCGCCCCGGCGACCCGCTGGGCGCCGAGGTGCTCGGCGTCTCCCCCGACAATCTCAGCCAGGCCCTGGGCCGCCTCACCCGCTCCAGCGTGGCGACGCTCGGCGAACTGGTGCAGTTCCGCATGGTGTTGGACGCCGAGAGCAACCGTCTGGCGGCGCGCCTGCACGGCGATGACGACCTCGCCCGGATGCGCGAGCAGATCACCCGCATGGAATCGCTCAGCGACAAAAGCGGCGGCAGCGGCCCGGCGGCCCTGCACGCGTTCAGCGAGGCGGACGCGCTCTTCCACCGCGCGATCGCCGAGGCGAGCGGCAATTCCCTCCTCGGCCTGTGCGCACGCGCCGTGCACGAGGCGGTGGTCGATGTCATCGAGAAGAAGATCGCGGGCGTCGCGGACACCACGGCCTGGATGGAGCGCTCCATAGCCCACCACCGCGAGGTCCTTGCGGCGATCACCGCGGGCGACGGGCCGTCGGCCGCCCGTCTTGGCCGTTCAGCGCTGCACGAGTACTACGCGGATCATGTGGAGCCCGAGACGAGGGAGTTGCTGGCGGCCTCCGTCGAGGACCACTGACACCCCCGCGCCCCTCCGCGGGCCCCTCAGCCCCGGAACCCTGGCGAGAGCCCGAGCCGCCCCTCCAGCTGGCCCAGCAACTCACCCAACAGGGCGCTCAGTTGACCCTGACCCTCCCCGTCGAGACCGGCCAGGACAACCGTCTCGTAGGCGAGCTGGTCGGGCAGGATCGAGTCGACCAGGTCGCGGCCCGTTTCGGTCAGACCGACGTGCGACACGCGGCGGTCACGGGTGTCGGCGCGCCGGTCGACGAGATCGCGCTCCTGGAGCTGCTTGAGGCGCTTGGTGACGGCGGCGCCCGAGGAGAAGGTCTCGCGGGCCAGTTCGCCGGGGGTCAGTTCGTGGCCGGTGCGGCGCAGCGCGCCGAGGAGGTCGAACTCGGGGCGGGTCAGGCCGACGCGGCGCAGCGGCGCGTCCTCGGCCTGCTGCAGGAGGGCCGCGCAACGGTTGATGCGGCCGATGACCTCCATCGGGCCCGTGTCGATGTCCGGCCGCACCGTCTGCCACTGCCGCACGACGGCGGCCACGGTGTCGCGGGGCACGCCGACGCCGGGGGCACTGCCCGCCGCGCCCGCGGCGCCGACCGCGGCACCGCTCGCGCCGCCGTCTCCCGCACGGGTGCCCACGGCTTCCGCCGCCGCGTCCCGTTCGCTCCCGTTCCTCATGCGCCCCTGTCCTCGCCCTTCCGCCCAGCCCGGCCCGTCATGCCCGTACGCGCTGTACCCGTACCCGCTCGCCCTGCTCCATGCCTCGTACCGTCGCCGCGAGCGTACGGTGTCCTGCCTGCTCGGCGAGCATCACCCGCTGGTCCGGCAGGGCGCGCTGCCACCATTCGCCCGCCGCCGCGTCGTGGGCGGTGCGCAGGTCGACGAGGGCGGCGGTCAGGCCGCGGCGCGCCGGGCGCAGGGCGCAGGGCGCCGGGGGTGGGGAGCGGTCCCGCCAGGGCCTGTTCGGCGCGGGCGCGGGCGCGGTCGGTGGCGTCGATGGCCAGCTCGATGTGGTCGGCGGCGCGCCGGTTGGTGACGGCGATCGCCGCGAGGATGCCGAGCAACGCGCCCACGAGCGTGTCCACGATCCGGTCGAGGATGAGGCCTCCCGGCTGCTGGAACCGTGCGAACTCGGTGACGAGGAGGGCCATCGGCGTGACGCACACACTGCCGAGCCAGTAGTTGCGGCCCATCAGCGCCTCCGCTCCGAAGGCGAGGGCCAGGCAGCAGATGATGAGCGTGGCCTGACTGAGGTGGGCCAACGGGGCGATCGCGGCGAAGGCGAGCACTCCGACGAGGTTGCCGACCACGCGCTGCACTCCCCTGTTCCAGGTGAGCGTGACGTTGGCCTGGTAGAGCGAGGCCGCCGTGACAAGGGCCCAGTAGGGGCGGCCGACGCCGAGCGCCAGTGACGCGTACCCCGCGAGCGCGCAGCCGACGGCCGTGCGCAGCGCGATGGGCAGCAGCGGGGATCCGGGGCCCAGGCGCCGCCACAGGGCGCCCTTCGCGGCTGGGGCCGCCAACTCGGCTTCCACTCCGATGAGTTCGTCATCAGCTTCGGGGCGTACGACGCCGGGGCGCGGCACCGCACCCGTGCCGCGCAGCCCCGCCGCCCAGGAGCGCAGCTGGGCGGGGTCCGCCGCCGACGGCGCCGCCAGTGCCTCCTCGGCGCGGATCACCAGGCGCTCCAGGGCGCGGCGCGCCGCCGTGCGGGCGCCGGTGGCGAGCAGCGACTGCCAGGCGGCGTGCACGGCCGCCGCCGCGCCCGGCCGGGCCCGCTCGCGGCCCGGGCCCGACGCCTCGGCGTACGCGGCTGCCGCGTGCAGGGCCCGCGCGGTGGCCCGGCGCTCGGGGCCGTGCGGCCGCACCAGGGCGGGGGCCATGCCGACGAGCCAGGCCACGGCGCCCGCGCCGAGCGTCAGGGCGAGGTGTCCTGGGACCTGTCCGATGGCCTGCGGCGCGAACAGGGTGGCGGAGCTGATGAACGTGAAGATGAGGTGGCCGGGCGGGCCGATGCGCGTCGCGTCGCAGAGCGTCTTCTGCGCCGCGGCGAGCAGCGCGCCGACGGCCACGAGCACCGCCGCCGACGTGGTGAGCGAGGCGGCGACCATGGCGACGCCGACGCTTGCCAGCATCCCCAGAACGACCCCGGCGAGGGCGCGGGCCCGCGCCGCGTAGGGGAGGTTGTGGGCGTAGAGGGCACAGAACGATCCGGCCATCGTGTACATGACGAGGTCGAGGCGGCCGATCGCGAGGAGCGTCAGATTCGGTATCGCGGTGGCGACGACGACGCTCGACGCGGGCTTGAACCAGATGTCGGACGGCTTGCCAGGACGCAGCACACCGGCGAGCGGCAGTCGGCGGACACGGAGACGGGCACGGAAGCGGTCACGGAGGCGGACACGGGAGGGGCCGGACGGGCGGGGTGAGGGTGGCGGTGTACTGCTCATACCTAGAACATTAGCAAGTGTTTTACTCGGAAACGATTCACTCCGGGAGTCACCTCCGTCACGACCCGTCCGCCCCCTCCGCCACGGCCCGTCCGCTCCCTCCGCGCTCCCCGCGTACACCCGTGCGCTCGCATACGACGCCCCGTGCGAGGGCATCGACCCGACGACACCGTCGATCGGGGAGGTGTGCGGTGCACGGACCGGCGCAGGCCGGCTGGCTGCTCGTCGCGCTGTGCGCAGCGACCGGGTCCTACTGTCTGCTGCGGATGCGCAGCAGGATCGAGGAACAGCGCCGAGCGGCCGGCGGCGAGGCGCTCATGGGGTTCGGGATGGCTCTGATGGCCCTGCCCGCGGCCGTGCTGACCCCGCCGCGGTGGGCCTGGCTCGGGTACGCGGCCGTGTTCGGCGTGGCGGCGCTCCGGGCCCTGTGGGCGGCGCGACGCGCTCGGCACCACCTGCATCACCTGGTCGGCGCCTGCGCCATGGTCTACATGGCGGTGGCCATGACCACGACCCCCACCGCGCACACGGGCCACGGCGGCGGGGGCGCACCGGCGCTCACGGGCGTCATGCTGCTGTACTTCTCCGGATACGTGCTCTGGTCGGGGGTCCGCCTCCTGCCCGTACCGACACCCGTACCGACGCTCGCGGCGGCGGAGGGAGGTGGCGGAGGCACGGCCATCGGGTGGGGCGACCGTACGGAACTGGCGATGGCGTGCCGGCTGTCCATGGGCATCGCCATGATCGCGATGCTGCTGACCCTGTAGCCGCCGCAGCCATGGAAGCCGTGGAAGCCTTGGAAGCCACAGAGGGCCCCGCCCTGCGGAATCCGCGGGGCCGTATGGGGTGATATCCCGCGATCTGCCGTGGCGTGCGTCACCTTCGGCGACAGGTCGTACCCTCCGACAGCGCCACCCTCATAGTCTTGACGCATGTTGCTCCCCGTTGCGCTGTTGCTGCTGGGCGCCCTCACCGCCGTCGTCGCCCCGCGCCTCCTCGCACGCGCCGACTGGCCGGAGCGCGAACCGGTGGTCGCGCTGTGGGCGTGGCAGTGCGTCGTGGCGGGTGTGCTCATGTGCTGCGCCCTGTCGATGACCCTGAGCGCCGCCGCCGCATGGCAGGCCGTACGCGGCCATGTCTTCGCGCCCGCGCCGCACGACGTGGTCGAGGCGTACGCGCTGGGGGCCGGCGGCTCCTGGGCGCCCGCGACCGCCGTGGCGCTGGCCCTGGGCGCCGTGTGGACCGCCGCGATGCTGACCCGGGAGATCGCCCGGGCGCGCACCAGGCGCCGCAAGCGACGCAGTGAACTCCTCCTGCGCGCACCGCTGTTGCCCGGCGAGGAGCCCGGCGCCGACCGTCTCGTCGTCCTGGAGGGCGAGCGCCCTGACGCCTGGTGGCTGCCGGGCGCCGCACCCCAACTGGTCATCACCACCGCCGCGTTGCGCCGCCTGAAGGGCCGTCAGCTGGATGCGGTGCTCGCCCATGAGCAGGGGCACGCCCAGGCACGGCACGACTGGCTCCTGCACTGTTCGGGCGCGCTTGCCACAGGGTTCCCGCAGGTGCCGGTGTTCGCCGCGTTCCGGGGCGAGATGCACCGCCTGGTCGAGCTGGCCGCCGACGACGTGGCCTCACGGCGCTTCGGACGCCTGACGATCGCTCTCGCACTGGTCGAGCTCAACGAGGACCGGGGCGTGTTCGGCCCCTGCCCGACCCCGCACGCGCACGTGCCGCAGCGGGTGCACCGGCTGCTGTCCGCACGGCCGCGGCTCACCGCTGGGCGGCGGCTGCGGCTGACGGCGGCCGCGGCGCTGGTGCCGGTGATTCCGCTCCTTGTGACGTTCGTGCCGGGGCTGCGCGCGCTGGGATAGCGGCCTGCCGCCCAGCCGAGCCCCCCTGGAGCCCAAGCCCGAGTACCCCCTGGAGCCCAAGCCGAGGCCGCCTGGACGCACCGGGACCGCGCCCCGGGATGGCCCTCGCCGCCGCCCGTCGGCGAGGATCTATTCATGCACCCCGCCGCACCGCTCGACTCGCCGCCCGGTCCGACCCGCCCGCGAACATCCCGCGCCACGCTCACCGCCGCACTCCTGTGCGTGCCATCGGCCCTGCTGATCCTCCTGGTCGAGCTGGAGTGGGGCCCGCTGCGCACCCTCGACGGCGACATCGCGCGCACCACGCACCGCTGGGCCGTCGCGCACGACGGCCTCACCCACGCGAGCCGCGTCCTGACCGACTGGGTGTGGGACCCGTGGACGATGCGCGCGCTGATCACCGTGGCCGTGCTGTGGCTCGCCTTCCGCGGCGCGTACTGGCTCGCGCTGTGGCTCGCGGTCACCTGCGCGGTGGGCACCGTGGTGCAGCAGGGGCTCAAGGCGGCGGTCGACAAACCGCGCCCGGTATGGCCGGACCCGGTGGACTCCGCGCACTTCGCGGCCTTCCCTTCGGGGCACGCCCTGACGGCGACGGTCGTCTGCGGGCTGCTCCTGTGGCTGCTCCGTATGTACGGCGCGGGGCCCGCCCTGTGGCGCACGGGTGTGACGATCGCCGTGGTCTCCGTCGTCGGGGTCGGCGTGACCCGGATCTGGAACGGCGTGCACTGGCCGTCGGACGTCGTCGGCGGCTGGCTGCTCGGCGCCCTCATGGTGGCGCTCGCGATCGCCACGTACGCGTACCGGCCGGGAGCCCGCGCCGCAGGGCCCGCGTAACGGGCTTGCCTCCGGGCCCACTTGACCGCCCGCCGACCGGTCACGGAGGATCCTTGCCATGGTGATCAAGGGTGCGCTCTTCGACTTCTCCGGGACCCTGTTCCGCATCGAGTCCACCGGTGCCTGGCTGCGCGCGGTACTCCAGGAGGCCCGGCTTCCGCTCCCCGAAGCGGAGATCCAGCGCCTGACGGCCGACCTGGATCGGGCGGGCGCGCTGCCCGGCGGGCCACGTCCCACGGAGGTGCCCGACCATCTCGCCGAGCTGTGGGCCCAGCGCGACCGCAGCGCCGCAGAGCACCGTGCCGCGTTCACGGGCCTGTCGCGCGAGGTCCCGCTGCCCGCACCGCATCTGCACGACGCCCTGTACGACCGCCATATGACGCCGGAGGCCTGGCGTCCCTACGCGGACGCCGCCGAGGTGCTCGCCGGGCTCCGGGAGCGGGGCGTCCCTGTCGCGGTGGTCAGCAACATCGGCTGGGATCTGCGCCCCGTCTTCCGCGCCCACGGTCTCGACCCGTACGTCGACGCGTACGCCCTGTCGTACGAGCACGAGGTCCAGAAGCCGGACCCGCGCCTGTTCGCGCGCGCCTGTGAGGCCATCGGTGTGGATCCGGCGGACGCTCTGATGGTCGGCGACGACCGGCACGCGGACGCGGGCGCCGCCGCGCTCGGCTGCGCCGTGCACTTCGTGGACCATCTGCCCGTGGACCGGCGGCCGGACGGACTGCGTCCCGTCATCGGCCTCGTCGACAAGGGCTGAGGCGTCGCCAGTCGTCCCCGGACAGCGGGCCTACGACCAGTAGCCCTCGACCTCGGCGACGGGCCGCACCCGCGCCTCCTCCGGGTTCCCGCCGAACTCGGCCTTCGCGCGCCGCTGGCGCAGCAGGTCCCAGCAGCGGTCGAGTTCCCGTTCGATGGCGCCGAGTCTCGCGCGCTCCGTCGACTCGTCGATCGCGCCCGACGCAAGGGAGTCCCGCAGCGTCCGCTCGTCGTCGACCATCGACGAGATCCGGGACAGAATCTGCTCTTGATCCATCTCAGTACGCCTCCTCGGCCCCCCGGCCCACTGTAGGGAGGGTTCGGCCGATCGGCACCCGTGAGCAGGCAACACTCCCCCGCGGTGTTGCCTGCCCCAGGTCGCACCGGACCGTGAAAGACCCGCCTTGGCGTCTTGGTCCGAGACGCTGAGTATACTGGCTGAGAGCCAGTCAACGCAGGAGTTACAGGATGTCCCCGCGTAGCGCATCGGTCAATGAAGAGTTGCGAAGGCGTTCCAGGGAACGGCTCCTCCAAGCCACGGTCGAGCTGGTGAGCGAGCGTGGCTATGAGGCGACGACGCTCGGCGACATCGCCGACCGCGCGGGCTCGGCCCGCGGCCTCGTGTCGTACTACTTCCCCGGCAAGCGGCAGCTCCTTCAGTCGGCGGTGCACCGCCTGATGCACCGCACCCTTGAGGCCGCGCTCGAACGCGAGCCCCGGGCCACGGACGGGGACGAGCTCCTGGCCCGCGCCATCGACGCGATCCTGGGCCTGGCCAGGGACCAGCCCGTCCTCATGCGCACCCACATGGCGGGGATTTTGCAGGCCGACGGGTTCGTGCGCTGCCCGGAGCAGCAGCAACTCGCCGAACTGCTCCGCGACACCGTCGTACGCAATGGGTCGCTCGATGTGGACGCCGACTATCCGCTGCTGCGCGCGCTGCTGATGGGCGCGGTCTTCGCGGTGCTGCTTCCGGGGGCGCCGATGCCGGCGGGCGCGCTGCGCTCGGAGCTGTTCCAGCGGTACGGGCTCGCGTGGGACATGGGCGTCCCGCCGGGCGATGAACCGCCCGGCGGGACGCATGCACGAGTCGACGATCAGTCCGCGCAGGAGACGCGGTCCGCTCGGCGTCCCGCTCAGTCGAAGTAGCCGACCGAGGAGAATCGGTCCGGTCAGTCGAAGTAATCCGGCTGGGTCTGGACGTTGAGCTCACGGACGCGGACCCGCTCGGCGGGATCCGTCCGCTTGTCGTCGATCTTCAGGACGTCGAAGCCCTTGGCGATGTCGTTCGAGTAGATGTAGCCGTTGTAGTAGTACGCCGACCACGAGCCGCCCAGCTGGATCGCGTCGGTGGAGAGGGGACCGCGCTCGAAGTAGCCGATCTCCTTCGGCTTCGAGGAGTTCGTGAAGTCCCAGACGGAGACGCCGCCCTGGTACCACGCCTGGACCATCAGGTCCTTGCCCTTGACCGGGATCAGCGAGCCGTTGTGGGCGACGCAGTTCTCGGTCGCGGCCTGGTGGCGCGGGATCTTGTAGTAGCTCTTGAAGACGAGCTTGCGGTGATCGCCCTTGCCCTTGATGTCGTAGATGCCGTTGGCACCACGCTCCGGACCCGTCGCCTCGTCGCAGGTGGCGCCGCCACCGCCGCCGAGCTCATCGGTGAAGACGACCTTGTTCGCCTTCTGGTTGAAGGTCGCCGAGTGCCAGAACGCGAAGTTCTTGTTGTCCTGGACCTGGTCGATGACCTTCGGCTTCTCGGGGTTCTTGATGGAGAAGAGGATTCCGTCGCCCATGCAGGCACCGGCGGCGAGGTCCTCGGAGGGCAGCACGGTGATGTCGTGGCAGCCGGTGGTCTTGGAGACGCCCGGGTTGGTGGGCCCGCCGGGGTTGCCACCGCCGTCGGGGCCTTCACCCGGGAAGAGCACGGGGAAGTCGACGACCGCCGCCTTCTGCGGGGCCTTGCGGGGCACCTTGATGATGGAAATGCCGTCGTGCGGCGGCTGGCAGTCCGGGAACGTCGCGCTCGGGGAGTACGAAGAGACGTACACGTAGACGTTCTTCTTCTCCGGCACCAGGGTGTGCGTGTGCGAGCCGCAGGCGGTCTCGACGGCCGAGACGTACTTCGGGTTCGACTTGTCGCTGATGTCGAAGACCTTCATGCCCTCCCACGAGGACTTCTCGGTCGCGGGCTGCGTGGTGCTGTTGCAGGAGTTGTCGCTGCGCGAGGAGTCGGTGGAGAGGAAGAGCAGGTTGCCCGAGACCGAGATGTCGTTCTGCGAGCCGGGGCACAGGACCTGGGACACGGTCCGCGGCTTCTTCGGGTTGCTGATGTCGTAGATGCGGAAGCCGTCGTAATTGCCCGCGAAGGCGTACTTCCCCTGGAAGGCGAGGTCGGTGTTGTACCCCGGCAGCGCGTCCTTGGGGATGTTCGCGAGATGTTTGATGTTGTCCGAATGCACGATCTCGTCGGGCGCGGGTATCTCACCGCCCTTGATGGCCGCCTTCGCGTCGGCGGCGTCACTCTTCGACACGCTCTTGGGCGCGGCGGGCGAGTCACCCGGGTCGGGCGTCGCTCCGGCGGGCGCCGCGCTGAAGAGCGCGGCCATCAGACCGAGCGCGGCCGCACCGACGCCCAAGCGTCTGCGCCGTGTTCGGGAATTGTTCAACAGGGTCACTGCGTCCTCCCTAGTCGCCCTGGTCGCCGTTCGCAGTCGAACGGTTCACGGACACCCGCAGTATCGTGCTCATCATGCACAGATCAACAGATGGCAACGCACCTGTAATGAAAGTTTTTGATCACTCACGCGCGTAAGCGTGCTAGGACGGTCCTCAACTCCCCAGCGCGCCACAGGAGGCAGCCGTGCCCAACCGTCGTACGCCCGCCGCAGCCGTGTTCCTCACGGCCGCCCTTCTGACGCTCGGCGCCTGCGATTCAGGAGGTTCCGAGGGTTCCGGCGCCGGTTCGACGCCGAGCGGGAAAGCCGCACCAGGCCCCTCGGTCATCGCTCCGGGCAAGCCGGGCGAGACGGCCGCGACCATGTCCGCGGAGGACGCGGCCAAGAAGAGAACCGACGACGACACCCCCAACTCGGCGGACTTCACCTACGTACAGATGATGATCACGCACCACGGCCAGGCCCTGACGATGACCGAACTCGCCCCGAAGCGCGCCGATTCCACGAAGGTCGAGCGCCTCGCCGACCGCATCGCGGCCGCGCAACGTCCGGAGATCGGCGCCATGAAGGGCTGGCTGAAGAGTCACGGCGGCGCGAAGAAGCACGCGGGACACGACCACGGGACGATGCCGGGCATGGCCACGGAGGGGCAGCTGAAGCAGTTGCGTGCCGCGAAGGGCAAGGCGTTCGACGAGCTCTTCCTGAAGCTCATGATCACTCACCACAATGGCGCGGTCACGATGGCTACGGATCTTCTCTCCGACGGAAACAACATCCAGGCCGAGGAGATGGCGAACGACGTGATCGCGCAGCAGACGGCGGAGATCGGCCGGATGCGCAAGATGTGATGCCGCGGGCGCGGCACGGGTGCCGCGCCTCTCATGTGCGACTCTCCTCGGTCAACTCCCGCTCGTGCGGCGGCACGTGGTCGCGTCGCGGGAGGAGCAGCGGAGTGGCCAGGATGAGGATCCCGGCGATCCCGATCGCGGTGCGCGGTCCTGTGGCGCCCGCGAGGAGGCCCCACAGCCCGGTCAGGGCCGCGATGCTGAGCTTGCTGGTGACCGACCAGGCGGACAGGGTGCGGGCGACGCGGTCCGGCGGTGTGTGGTCGAGCCGGTAGGTGGCGAACACCGGGTTGAACAGGCCCGAGCACGTGATCAGGCCGAGCTCGACGACGATGACGATGACGAGTCCTGCGACACCGGGGCCGATGAAAGCAAGGCCGAGCAGCCAGCACGCCCGCAGTGTCCCCGCGGTGAGCAGGACCCGGTGCCGCCCGAACCGTTGGACGAGCGGCTGGGCGAGCCGCGAGCCGATCAGACCGCCGACGCAGGGCACGGCGAAGGCCAGGCCGTACTGCCAGGGCGCGAAGCCGAGTTCGCCGACCATGAGGACGACGAGAAGGGGCGACGTCGCCATGATCAGGCCGTTGTTGAGGATCATGTTGAAGAACAGCGGGCGCAGCATCGGGCCCGCGAGGATGTACCGCCATCCGTCGAGCAGATCGCCCGCCCGGAACCGGGACGGCTGCCCGCTGCGATCAGGGTGCGGCTCCTTGCCGCCGATCGCGCGGATCCCCAGGGCCGAGAGCAGAAAGCTGACCGCGTCGGCCACCACGGTCATCACCGGCCCGAAGAGCCCGATCGCGGCTCCGCCCAGCGGCGGCCCGAGCATCAGGGCGGTCCAACTCGTGGACTCCAGACGGCCGTTCGCGACGAGCAGGTCCTGCGGCCGCACGAGCGCCTTGAGGCTCGCACCGCTCGCCGCGCTGAAGGCGATGTCGGCCGCGCCGACGACGACCGCCACGAACAGGAGCTGACCGAAGCCGAGCAGACCGAGCGCGAACGCGGCGGGGACGCTGAGCAGGGCCGCGCACCGGACCAGGTCCATCGCGATCATCACCGCCCGCTTGCGGCGGAACTCCACCCACGGTCCGAGCGGCACCGCGACCACCGCGCCCACCGCGAAGCCCGCCGCCGCGAGGACCGACACCTGCGTCGGACCGGCGTCCAGGGCGAGGATCGCGATCAAGGGGAAGGCGTCGAACGCGAGCCGCGTGCCGAACGCACTGACCGCGTAGGCCGCCCACAGCCATCCGAACTGCCGCCCCAAGGACCGTCTGGACTGCCTCGTCCCCCTCGTCCGCCTGGGCCGCCTGGGCCGTTCGCCTTCCCCGCTCGCTGCCGCCCCTGCCATTCCCGCCATCCCTGCCCCTTGGACAACCGCTGCTTGACCTGCGGTATCCAATCCGGCGGCGTACCCACAGGGCAAACAACCGCATCGGCGGTCATCCACAACCATGGGTTGTGTGAGGACGTCGCGGCTTGCCCGCGGTTGTCGTAACGTTTACTGTTACGACAAGTGAGGGGGTGCCGTGAGCGCCAACAGCAGGTTGACCGTCGCCGTCCACGCTCTGGCGTGGGTGGGTCTCTATCAGAGCCGAGGCTTCGAGGTAGCCACCTCGGAGCAGATCGCGGGCAGCGCGAACACCAATCCCGTGGTGATCCGGCGCTTGCTCGGCGAGCTCCGGACAGCGGGCCTGGTGCACGCCCAGCGCGGCTCCGGAGCGGGATGGATGCTCAGCCGCGAACTCGCCACGATCACCTTGCTGGACGTGTACGAGGCCATCGGGTCGGGCCCGCTGTTCGGCATGCACCGCGCGGAGCCCAACAAGGAGTGCGTCGTGGGCGCGGGCATCCAGCCCGCACTGGGCGGCGTCTACGACCGGCTCGACCAGACCGTTCGGGCGGAGTTGGCCCGGACGACGGTGGCCGACGTCCTGAACGACACACTTTCCCCTCACTGACCTTTACGCACCACGCGTCACGCACCACGCGTTACGCATTACGCATTACGCGGCCGACATGGCCGCTTCTTTCAGATCCTCAATGTAACTGCAATGGTTACGTCAATGAGTCAGGTGGAATCCATGGAGAACAAGGGACAGATGACCGGCAAGACCGCCTTGGTGACCGGAGCCTCCAGCGGCATCGGGCGGGCCGTGGCCCGACGCTTCGCCGCCGACGGAGCCACTGTGTATCTGGCCGGACGGCGGGCCGCGGAGCTTGAGGCCGCCGCGGCGGAAGCCGGGCCCACCGCGGTGGCCGTGCAGTGCGACGTGGCGCAGGCCGACGACCTCGACCGGCTCTTCGCCGCCATCCAGCGGGACGGCCGCCGCCTTGACGTCGTGGTGGCCAACGCCGGAATCGGGGAGTACGCCCGCCTGGAGGACGCCACCGAGGATCATTTCGCCCGGACCTTCGACGTCAACGTCAAGGGGACCCTGCTGACCGTGCAGAAGTCACTGCCTCTGCTGGCGCCGGGGGCATCCGTCATTCTGCTGTCGTCCACCAACGCGGGACAGGGCGGCGAGGGGCTCGGGGTCTACGCGGCGTCCAAGGCCGCCATCCGGAGCCTGGCCCGCACATGGGCCTCCGAGCTGGCACCAAGGGGGGTGCGGGTGAACGTGATGACGCCCGGCCCCATCGCCACGCCGGGCATCGACGGCCTCGCGGCAGGGGTGGGGCAGGGCGCCGAACAGTTCCACGCGGCACTTGCCGCCCAACTCCCCATGGGCCGCATGGGACGGCCCGAGGAAGCGGCCGCTCTGGCGGCCTTCCTGGCGAGCGAGCAGAGCTCTTTCAGCACCGGAGCCGAGTTCTTCGTCGACGGAGGACTGGCCCAGGTCTGACCTGCCCGGCCCAGCTGCCCGACAGGCGGCACGGCCCAGCCGACCATCAGGCGGCACGCCACCGCCACCAAGTCGGCCCGCCCCGGAGCGCGGCCGTCTCACCACCACGTACGTCACTGCGCGAGGAGTCACCATGCCCGCACCCCAGCAGCCCGTCAGCGTTCAGGACACGATCAGCCGCTTCCTCCACCTGCTGGCGGCGGCGGACGCGGACGGTCTGGCCGATCTGTTCGCCGACGACATCGACTGGTTCGTCCCCGGCGACAGCAGCCTGCCGTGGACCGGCCGACGCACCCGCCGCGAGCAGGTGTCCGCGTACTTCCGCACGATGTGGCCCGTCTTCGTCGAAGGCGAGAGCGAGTCACAGATCGACCAGGTCCTGGTGGACGGCGACGAGGCGGCCCTGTTCGGCCGGTTCACACACACCGTCAAGTCCACCGGCCGCCGATTCACCACCCCCGTGGCCTTCCGTCTCACGGTCCGCGGCGGGCGCATCGAACGCCTCCACCTGTTCGAGGACACCCTGGCCGTCGCCCGGGCCATGCCCCGGACGGACAGCTGACCGGGGCGGACGCGGAACCGATCAGCGGCTGCTCACGGAGGCGGGGGCGCACCGCTCGTGTGCTCGCGTGCGTCAACGGCGGTTGTGGCGCGGGGGCAGGGCGCCCGCGTCCCGCGCCGAGGCGATGAGCTTGAGGGACCTGCGGCGGCTGCGGCCCGTCGCGTGCATCACCGCGAGCACGGGGTCACGCCCCTCGGCCTGCGCCGTGCGGTACTCCTGAGCAACCATCAGCCGCCCCTCGCGCCCGCGCGGCCACGACGGGCGGGCGCGGTGTGCGGCGGGCGGCTCCGGATACAGGTGCGGGAGCGGATGCGGATGCGGGTGCGGATGCGGGTGCGGGTGCGGGTGCGACGGGTCGTCGGCCGGATGCGGTGGCTGAGCGTGCAGGCCCTCCAGAGTGATCCGCCCTTCCGAGACCACGGCCCGTGCGTCGATGGCGACTCCGTCACCGAAGGTCAGCCGTACGTGGAACGAGGGCTGGGACGGGTGCTGGGACGAGGGCTGGGCTGAGGGCGGGTATGAGGGCGAGCCAGCAGCATTCGGCCGATAGTGATCAGAAACGCCAAGAAAGGGGCTCTCAAGCACAATCAAAAGGTAGCCGTGCGATCGCATTAGGTCACGAACGGCACGCCCTGGAGCGAGCGCCCGGCTCGGATCCCGAGCGGTGCCCGGACCGGGTCCCGGAGCGATGCCCGGATCGGATCCCGGATCGGTGCCCGGATCAACGCGCCCCTCACCACATCTCCCCCTCGACGCACCGGGGTGCGATGCTGAGTTCACCCCCCGAGGCCACCTCGCGGAAGGAGCACCGCCGTGCTGCAGGTCGCCGTCGTCGGATCAGGCCCGAGCGGGGTCTACACCGCACAGTCCCTTGTCCAGCAGGACCGCGTGCCGGGGGTGCGCGTCGACGTCATCGACCGGCTCCCCTGCCCCTATGGGCTCGTCCGTTACGGCGTCGCGCCGGACCACGAGAAGATCAAGTCCCTCCAGGGCAACCTGCGTACGGTCCTCGAACACGACCGTGTCCGCTTCCTCGGCGGCATCGAGATCGGCCCCGGCGGATTCCCGACCGCGCGGCTGCTCGACCACTACCACGCGGTCGTCTACTGCGTGGGTGCGGCGGCGGACCGCAGACTGGGGGTGCCGGGCGAGGATCTGCCGGGGAGCCACTCGGCCACGGAGTTCGTGTCCTGGTACAGCGCGCACCCGGACGCGGCGGCCGACGGCTTCGTACGAGGTGTGGAGTCCGCCGTGGTCATCGGCGTCGGGAACGTCGCGGTGGACGTCGCGCGGATGCTGGCGCGTGACGCGGCCGAGCTGCGGCCCACCGACATTCCGCAGGCGGCGCTCGGGGTCCTTGCCGAGAGCCGGGTGCGCGAGGTCCACATGGTGGGGCGGCGCGGCCCTTCGCAGGCGCGCTTCACCACCAAGGAACTGCGCGAGCTCGGCTCGCTCCCGGACACCGACGTGATCGTGGATCCCGCGGAGTTGGCGCTCGATCCCGCGTACGCCGACCCCTCCGGCCTGACCGCGGCGGGCCGCCGCAACGTCGAGGTGATGCGCGGCTGGGCCGAGCGCCCGACGCGGCACCTGCCCCGCCGCATCCGGCTCCGGTTCTTCCTGCGCCCCGTGGCCGTGACGGAGGCGGCGGGGCGGGTCGGCGGGGTGCGGTTCGAGCGGACGCTGCCCGACGGGCTCGGCGGGGTGAGGGGTTCCGGGCGGTACGAGGACATCGCGGGGCAGTTGGTCCTGCGCTCGGTCGGCTACCGCGGGGTGCCCATCGACGGGCTGCCGTTCGATGACGGGCTCGGCACTGTGCCGCATACGGCGGGGCGGGTGCTGCGGGGTGGCGTCACGTCCCCCGGGGAGTATGTGGCGGGCTGGATCAAGAGGGGGCCGACGGGCGTCATCGGGACCAACCGCCCGTGCGCCAAGGAGACGGTGCTCTCCCTGCTCGACGACGCCCCCGCACTCGTACAGAGGGGGATACCGGAGGACCCTCTGCCCGCTCTCCGTGACGCGGGCCTTCACCTCGTCGAGTGGCAGGGCTGGCTGGCGATCGAGCGCGCGGAGGCGGCACTTGGCGTCTCGCTGGGGCGCGGGCCCGTGAAGATCCCCGACTGGCCCGGGCTGCTGGGAGCGGCTGGCGCTGAGCGCTGAGCTGGGACCGTGCGGATCTGCGGGCCAGTGGGGGCTGATCGCGCAGTTCCCCGCGCCCCCTACGGGCGCCCGTGCACCGCGCTTGAACTGCCCCGACCATCCCTGCGGCGCACAACGCTGAACGCTGAGCCGGGACCGTGCGCATCTGCGGGCCAGCGGGGGCTGATCGCGCAGTTCCCCGCGCCCCCTACGGGCGCCCCTGCGCGGCGCTTGAACTGCCCCGACCATCCCTGCGGCGCACAACGCTGAACGCTGAGCCGGGACCGTGCGCATCTGCGGGCCAGCGGGGGCTGATCGCGCAGTTCCCCGCGCCCCCTACGGGCGCCCCTGCGCGGCGCTTGAACTGCCCCGACCACCCCTACGGCGCACAACGCTGAGCCCTGAACTGGGACCGTGCGCATCTGCGGGCCAGTGGGGGCTGATCGCGCAGTTCCCCGCGCCCCTGCGGGGCGCCCCTGCACGGCGCTTGGCCTGCGGGCCTGTGGGGGCCGGGCGCGCGGTTCCTCGCGCCCCCCTACGGGGCGCCCGTGCGTTCTGCCTGTGTTCTCGCCGCCTCTAGGACGCTGTCCAGGAGTCCGGGGAAGAGTGCGTCCAGGTCGTCGCGGCGCAAGCCGTTGAGCTTGGCCGTGCCTCGGTAGATCTGTTGGATCACGCCGCTCTCGCGCAGCACCCTGAAGTGGTGGGTGCTCGTGGACTTCGTGACGGGGAGGTCGATCTGCGAACAGGAGAGCCCGTCGAGTCCCGCCTCGTCCCTGGCCAGCTGCCGTACGACTCGCAGGCGCATGGGGTCCGACAGTGCGTGGAGCACGCCCTCGAGCCGGATCTCCGCGCGCGCCGGATGGTCGAGCGCACGGCTGCTGATCGGTGCGGCGGTCGTCATGACGGCTCCACTTCGTCGGGGCTTCACGTCCGGGCTTCGCGTCTTCTCAAGGCTCCATAGTACGAGACTCATCGTAGTTTGACATCTGCCGTACTACGAGGTCTATCGTACGACGAGTACCGACGTCCGTGACGAATGGAGTCCGCCGTGAGCGCGCTGTTCGAGCCCTACACCCTGCGATCGCTGACCATCCCCAACCGCGTGTGGATGGCACCGATGTGCCAGTACTCGACCGAGGTGTTCGGGCCGAACGCGGGCGTCGCCAACGACTGGCACTTCGCCCACTACGCGGCGCGTGCCGCCGGCGGCACCGGCCTGATCCTCGTCGAGGCGTCGGCCGTGAGCCCCGAGGGCCGCATCAGCCCCGCCGACCTCGGGATATGGAACGACACGCAGGTCGAGGCGTTCCGCCGCATCACCGGCTTCCTGAAGACCCACGGCACCACTCCGGGCATCCAGATCGCCCACGCGGGCCGCAAGGCATCGACCGACCGCCCCTGGAAGGGCGGCGGCCCCCTCGGCCAGGAGGAGCAAGGCTGGCAGCCGGTGGCGCCAAGCCCGCTCCCCTTCGACGAGGGCCACCTCCTGCCGCACGAACTCACCGCGCAGGAGATCCGCGACGTCGTCGGGCAGTTCGCGGACGCGGCCCGGCGCGCGCTCGACGCGGGCTTCGAGGTCGTCGAGATCCACGGCGCCCACGGCTACCTCATCGGCGAATTCCTCTCGCCGTTCAGCAATCACCGTACGGACGAGTACGGCGGCTCCTTCGAGAACCGCTCCCGGCTCGCCCTCGAAGTCGTCGACGCCGTCCGCGCGGTCTGGCCCGAGGAGTTGCCCCTCTTCTTCCGGATCTCCGCGACCGACTGGCTGACGGAGAACCCCGAGGACGGGCGCGAGGGCTGGACGGCCGACGACACGGTCCGCCTCGCGAAGGAACTGCACGCCCACGGCGTGGACCTCCTGGACGTCTCCAGCGGAGGCAACGCCCCGAAGGCCCGCATCAAGACGGGCCCCGGCTATCAGGTGCCCTTCGCGGCACGGGTGAAGGCGGAGACGTCGCTCCCCGTGGCGGCCGTCGGCCTGATCACCGACGCCGAGCAGGCGGAGAAGATCCTCGCCAACGGCGAGGCGGACGCCGTGCTCCTGGGCCGCGAGCTCCTGCGCAACCCCTCGTGGGCCCGGCACGCCGCGCACGAGCTCGGCGGCGAGGTCGCCACCCCCCAGCAGTACCACCGGATGGTGTGAGCCCCGCCGCACACAGCCGCTTGCCGCCGCGCAGGGCACTTGCCGCCGCGCAGGGCTACTTGCCGCCGCACGACGTCTTCCTGAGTTTCCTGAACTCGACGTCGGTGGGCTTGTAGTCCTGCTCGAAGGCGCTCGCCCGCGCGGTGACCTTCGGGAAGTACGTCTGGAAGGCCAGGGACCAGTTGGTCTGGAGGAAGTCCTCCAGGACGTCGTTCAGCCGGTGGCAGTCCTCGGTCTGGCCCTCACGCAGGCCGATCCCGTAGAACTGCCGGTTCTTGACCGTGATGTTCCGCGCCACCTCGACCTTGTCGGCGTACCGCGGGTCCTGGGCGAAGCCCTCAAGGATGATCTTGTCCGTCCAGACGGCCTCGAAGTTGCCGTTGATGAGCTCCTTGACACAAGTCTTGTAGCTGTTGCGGAGCTCGGCCACCACCTCCTGGCCCAGGGCGGCGCGGATGGCCTTCTTCGCCTTGAGGTCCTGTTCGCTGTCCGGGTCGCCGGTGGATCCGCGCACGCTGCACACCCGCTTGCCGTCGACGTCCGCCAGCCTCGCGATGCCGGTGTAGTCCTTGCGGACAAGCACCCCTTGGTAGGTCTTGAAGTACGGAGCCGTGAAGTCGACCGCCTTGTCCCGCTGATCGGTGATGGAGTAGGTGGCCACCACCATGTCCATGCTCTTGTCGCTCAGCACGTTCTCGCGGTCGCGTGACTGGACGTCCCAGTCCGCGGCCTTGAAGTGGAGCTTCGAGCTGAGGAACTCCACCAACTGCGCCTCGAATCCGGCGAAGTCGTCCTCCTCCTCGCTGCGGGTACTGAAGCCGGGCTGCCCCTTCTTCACCGCGATGTTCACCGTCCCGGTGAATATCGAGGGCGGCGCATCGCTCTTCTTGGTGGTGCCGCCCGGAGGCCGGGACTCGTCGGAGCCCTTGCCCGACCCGCCGTCGCTGCACGCCGCGGTCAGACTGAGGGCGAGAAGGCATACGGCGGTGGCGAGCCGCGGGCGTCGCGCTCTGAAGGACACCGAGGACACCGAGGACACGGAGGACATGGACTCTCCCTTGGGCTTGGGCTAGCGGCGGTACTCCGCCTTCTCGAGCGTGAGGCTGACCCGGCAGTCGTTGCTTTCGGCACTGTCGGCCAGTTGTATGTCGACCGAGACCTCCGGCCCCGTGTCGTCCACCAGGTCGAGCGTGGTGGTGAGGGTGCGTTCCAGGTCGACGGGGCCCTTCGCGTCGATGTCCGCACCCTGGAACCGCAGGCTGCTCAGGGCCAGGCAGGGAGAGCCCCCCGCCACCCCGTCCCGCGCCGCGAGGGCCACCCTCAGTTCGGAACTGCCGCCCGGATCGGTCTTCACGGTGAGCCTCGCCGTTCCGTCCGTGTCGAGAGTGGCGTCCGTCAGCTCTGCCTGGGGCGTCACGTCGACCGGCTTCGCGGCGAGCACCCACGAGCGGATGCCCCAGACGACGGCCCCGACGAGCAGCGCGACCAGCATCGCGCCGAGGAAGGCCCGCAGGTGCTGCGCCGCCTCGGGCCGTTCGCTCCTCGCCGCACGCCCCGTCATGGTCGAGGCGTACGCGATGAAGAGGGTGGCCGAGGTCACCGCGCCGGCCGTGCCACCCCAGACCGCGACGGCCACGAGGACGAGCATCGCCACGAGATGAAGGGAGAACTGCTGCCCGAGGAAGCGATCGTCCCCGGGGTCCGGTGCCGGTGTACGTGTTTCGCCGCCCTCCGGGGCGCGCTCCGTCGGCGCAGTCATGTGACACCCCCGCGTGCAACTGATGCGTGTGGAGGGCAAGGATGGCACAGAGAGTTACCTGAAACACCCACAACCAGCGTTATTTCAGGAGGCGTTCGGGGTGTCACATCCTTGGCCAAGGGTCGGTGACTGGGGACATCCCTAGGTGACTCCCTGACGCGACGGGCGAACCGGGATTCGTACCGTGGATCTCCGTCGCGATGTGTCACGGTTCGGGGCCTTCACCGGCCCTCGGGAGGGCGTTGTGCGTTACGTCATCGAGGTGTTCCGCTCGCCTGGGGGCGTGCACGGGAACGTGGTGGACGAGGGAGACCAGCAAGGAGACACGGGCCACCGCACTCAGTTCCACGGCTGGCTCGAACTGCTCTCGCTGCTCGAACCACCCCCGGACGCCGCCTCCAACGAGAACGGAGAACCGGCCTCCGCGGCGGATGGTGACTCCTGTGACGCCTGATCCCACGGCACGGCAATCAGCTCTCCGGGAGCCGGTAATCTGCTTGTACCGACACCGGTTTCGGCATCATCGTGGACGTTCAGGGCCATGCGCCCGGCACGGGTCGCCGTCACATTCCCGGCGTCCGTACCGGGTGCCGACATGTGGGGGCGGTGATGACGTCCGGCAACATTCTGAACGGCTTTGTCCACGCACCGGCGCCGCATGAGGCGTTCTCCGGGCGCAGGCGCGAACTGGCCGCGCTCCAGGAGGAGTTCCGCAGCGCGTGCGAAGGTGTGCCGCGCCTCGTCCTGGTCGACGGGCCCGGCGGCATCGGCAAGACCGCACTGGTGCGCAGGTTCCTGGACACGGTGGGCGAGGCGTGCGTACTGCAGGCCAGCGGCGAGGAGAACGAGAGCGCGCTGCCCTGTGGGGTGCTCGCCCAGTTCGTCGGGCAGAGCCCGATCCCACTGCCGGACTGCCTGGGCTCGCTGGTCCGCACGCCCCGCTCGGCACCCGGTACCCTGCCGCCGCTCTCGGCCGGCTTCGGGCTGCTCGACCTGCTGAGCGAGTTGCAGGACAAGGGCCCTGTCATCCTGGTGCTCGACGACGCCCACTGGGCCGACTCCGCGTCCCTGAACGCGCTGACCTTCGCGCTGCGGCGGCTGCGCGTCGACAAGGTCCTGGCGATCGTGACGGCGCGGGACCCACAGGCACCCCAGCTGCCGGACGGCATTCGCAGGCTGCTCGCCGACGTCCGCACCCGGCGGATCCCGCTGCACGGACTCAGCCCGGACGAACTGGGCTCCCTCAGCGCACAGTTGTGGGCGGACCGGCTGCCGCACTCCGCCTCCGTACGTCTCCACGACCACACGCACGGCAATCCGCTGCACGCCCGCGCGCTCCTCGACCAGGTGCCCTCGCACGTCCTGCGGGACGTCACCACACCACTGCCCGCGCCCCGTTCGTACGCCATGCTGGTGCTCGCCAACCTCGCGGAGTGCGGGTCCCAGGCGCTGCGGCTCGTCCAGGCGGTCAGCGTGCTCGGGCTCTCCTGCCCGCTGAGCGTGGCCGCTTCGCTCGCCCGCGTCACCGCACCCCTGCCCGCGCTGGAACGGGCGGTCAAAGCAGGGCTGTTGAAGGAGACGCAACCGGGGGTCACGCCCGAGATCTCCTTCCCGCATCCACTCGTGCACGCCGCCGTCTACCAGGACATCGGCCCCGCGCACCGGGCCGACCTGCACACGCGGGCCGCGGCCCTGGTCGGCGACGACTACGCGAGTCTGCGGCACCGCGTGCTCGCCTCCACGGGACCCGATGAGCATCTCGCCGCCGCGCTCGCCGCCTGCGCGCGGCGCGAGGCGGCCACCGGGCAGTGGGCGGTCGCGGGCACCCACCTGCGCCACGCGTCACGCGTGGCGACGACCGACCCGGAACGCGACCGGCTCGCCGTCGAGGCGGTCGAGGCGCTGCTGCTCGACGGCCGGGTGCACGAGTCGGCCGAGCTCGCGGCCGGTCTTTCGGCAAGCGCGGATCCGGCGCTGCGCGGCTACGTACGCGGATATGTGGCGCGCGTCCAAGGGCGTATGGAGCAGGCGCAGACACTGCTCGTCGACGCCTGGAACCAGTGCGACCAGGAGAGCGACCCCTCGCTGGCCGCGCGGGCGGCCGAGCAGCTCAGCTACGCCGCCGTGATGCGGGGGCGCTCCGCCGACGCCGCCCAGTGGGCGGAGCGCGCACAGCGGCTCTCCACCCTTCAGGGGCCGAGCCGGATGCTGCGCTTCAACCACCTTCTCGCGCTGGGTCTCAGCGGGTTCGCCAAGAAGGGCATCGAACTCGCCGGCGACCTTCCCGATCCCCTCCTCGTCCCGCCCGCGAAGATCGACCTGCTGCTCGCCCGGGGCCAGTTGAGGCTCTGGTCGGACGATCTGCCGGGCGCACGAGCGGACTTGCTCGGTGCGGTGGCCAACTGCCGCAAAGGCTCGGTGCCGTTGCGGCTGCTCTCGGCCTCGGCGCTCGCACAGACCCTGCACCGGCTCGGCGACTGGGACGAGGCGCTGATCCACGCCGAGGCCTCCGCGTCGATCGCCGACGACACCGAGCAGTCGTGGCTCAAGCCCGTCACGCACGCCATCGCCAGCTGGATCCTCTCGGCACGCGGCAGCTGGGACCGCGCGTCGGTGCACCTGCGGCTCGCCCTGGACGCGCCGGGCTGCGACGAGAGCGCCCTGGCGTACGCCTACGCGGCCTCGGCGCACGGGGCCTTCGCCGAGGCGCGCGCGGAGCCCGAGCGGGTCGTCGAGGCCCTTCGGCCGCTGCTCGACTTCGCCACGCACGACGGGGTGAACGAACCGGGCGTGGTGTCCTGGCGTGAACTGCTGATCGACGCGCACATCCAGCTCGGCGAGTTCGACGAGGCGGAGGCGGTGCTTCTCCCCTACGAGGAGCGGGCGTCGGCGCGCGGGCAGCACGCGGCGCTCTCCGCGGCGGCACGGGTGCGCGGCAATCTGCACGCGGCACGCCGGGAGACGGACCGCGCCCAGGCGTCGTTCCTGCGCGCGCACGACCAGGCGGCGCAGGTCCCCTCGCCCTTCGGCCGCGCCCGCGTCGAGCTCGACCACGGGGCGTTCCTGCGCAGGATCGGCCGCCGCTCGGTCGCCGTGACCCAGCTGCAGGCGGCGTACACGACGATGAGCGAACTGGGCGCCGCGCCCTACCTGGCGCGGTGCGAGCGGGAGCTCGACGCCTGTGGGCGTGCGGCGCCCCCGCGGCCCGCGCACGACCCGGGGGACGTCGACTCCGCCGCCGAAGGGCTCACCCCGCAGGAGCTGGCCGTCGCGCGTCTCGCCTCGCAGGGCTTCACCAACCGGCAGATCGCCACCGCCCTCGCACTGAGCGTCAAGACCATCGAGTACCACTTGGGCCACACCTATACGAAGCTCGGGATCGCCTCGCGTATCGGGCTCGTGCACCACTTCGCCCCCCAGGGCCGGCGCAAGACCTCCTAGCCGATCCCCTGGCCGGAGCCCCGGCCCACCGGGGTTATCCCTGGGCGATTCCCTGAGGCACCCTGCCGCCGCCCGGCGTAGGTTCTTGGCTGATCAGGGGACGGGACGCACAATCGGGGGTGCACAGATGACTGTCACGGAATGTCCGGCGGTACGCGAAGACGCGCCACCGGCCCTGCGTCTGCGGCTGCTCGGGGGATTCCACCTCAGCCACGGCGAGGGCGACGGCGACGGGCAGGTCGACGTGTCCTCCAGCGGGCAGCAGTTGCTCGCCCTGCTCGGTCTTCACGGTCCCGCGACGCGTTCGGTGCTCGCGGGGACACTGTGGCCCGATGTCACCGAGGAGCGTGCGCGTGCCTGCCTCCGCACCGCCATCTGGCGTCTCAACGCGGTGAGTTCGGCCGTCATCGATCCCCGGCCCGGGGTGCTCGCGCTCAGTCGGCGCGTGCGGATGGACGTCCAGGACTTCACCGTCACGGCCCACCACATGCTCGCGGCCTCGGCAGAGGGGACCGGGGCCGCGTGCGCCTCGCTGATGGGCATGGGCGAACTGCTGCCCGGCTGGTACCAGGACTGGGTGGTGTTCGAGCGCGAGCGGCTGCACCAGCTGCGGCTGCACGCGCTCGAGGCCCTTTCGGCACGGCTCGTGGCGCGGGAGCAGTACGCCCCCGCGCTTGAGGCCGCGTTGGAGTGCACCCGGATCGATCCCCTGCGCGAGAGCGCGCACCGGGCGGTCGTGACGGTGCACCTCGCCGAGAACAACCTCGCGGAGGCGGTACGCCACTTCAAGGCGTTCCGCGGGCTGCTCCGTACGGAGCTCGGCATCGAACCCTCGGAGCAGTTCCGCACGATGGTGCGCCACGCACTGACCTGACGGAGGCAGCCATGGTGGCCGTGAACGCGGCGGGGGTTCCCCAAGAACGGGTGACGCGCCACCACGTCACCGCAGGCCTGTCTGTCCGTGCGCGCTCGGGGGTGCACGGGCCGCAGGTCGACCCACCTACCCCTGCCGGCCGTGTCGAGGGACGCGGCCGGCAGGCCACCGACGCTCCGCCACGCACGGACACGGGGGTGCCGCGCGCGGCAAAGGAGGCGTCGGGAGCGGCGACGGCCGGGGGCACAGGCTCCCGGCCGTCGCGGCCGCACTGCCGCTACGGGCCTCACTGAGGCCCTCGCGGGCGCCTGAGCTCCTCGATGGCCGAGTCGACCGTCCTGTGGGGCAGGCCGGTCCTGCGGCACAGTTCCTCCCGGTCCAGGCTGCTGAGGACTTCGTCGACGGTCTTGCCCTCGACACTCACGATCTCCCGTACGTAGCGCTGGACACGGTCGACCGGATCAGCCGCCGGGGGGCACGTCGTGCCTCCGGTGTCACGCGGCGCGACAGCACGCGCACCGGCGGCCGGTCGTTGCTCCTGCTCCAGCCAGGTGGTCCAGACGCCGCGCCCCACGAGATGCTCCGCCACGCTCTCCACCACCGAGCCGTCCGGGAGGATCCCCGGGGCGGTCGCGTCCGCACGGACGAGCAGACGGCAGGACGCGGCGAGCATCGGCGGCGACACGACGGGCTCCACCGGCTCACCGAGCAGGGTGCACAGGGCGGCGATGTCCGGCTGGACGGGCGCGTAGTGGACGAGCCTCTCCACGACCGTGCCGATCTGCCCCAGGTCGGGACGGGGGTGCAACAGCAGGGCGTGGGCGCCGACGATGCCCAGGAAGGGGTTGACGTCCTCGGACCTGGCCAGCTGCATGAGCTGCCGGTTCGACACGAGGTCGATGCCCTGCCGCAGTCCGGAGAGCGCGGCTTCCAGGGCGAGCCCGAGGGTGCGGTCCGCGGGCTGCCAGCCGGCGCCCCGGCGCACCATCTGGATCGAGGCGAACTGCGGCTGCGGGCCCCGCGGTCCGTTGCTCACGAACACCAGGGTGGTCCATCCGTCGAGCACGTGCAGCGCCTGCGCGAGGGGCGGGCCGTCGGCGGGCACCCTGCGGGGGCGCAACCGGTAGCCGCCCGGCGGCAGTTCGCCGCTCCAGGCCGACCATTCCTCGCCGCCCGAAGGCTCCCATCCGCGGGCTCCGCCGTCGACGGGGCGGCCGTCAAGGCCTGCGACCTCCAGTGCGAAGGGGTCCAGTTGCCAGCCCCGGCGCAGATTGCGGATCAGCACCATCAGGGTCGGCGAGCCTTCGCCGTACGTCGTGCGTGTGCTCCAGCGTGCCGCCGCCGCCCGGTGGTCCTCACGGGTCGTGGGGGTGCCCTCGACGGGTGTGGGCGTGGGCATGTCGGGCAGTGCGAGCCGCTCGGTGAACGGCTCGGGGCCGACCTCGACGAATCGGCTCTCGACCGCACCGCCGAACCGCTGCTCGATGCGGTAGATACCGGGCCGCAGCGTGGTGTCGACGGTGCCCATCGCGTGCGCCACCTCACGGAACGCGGAGTCCGTGACGGTGACGAGCACCGATGGGGTGTCCGGTATGACGACGAACGGCACCCGGTCCTTCGCGTCCCCTCCTGAACGCCGCCGGTCCTCAGAGCTGGACACCATTGCCACCACCTGTCAGTACCTCGAAGAATCCACCGTTGCGGAAGTCGGGCGCGGTCCAGCTCTCCGGAGTGGCGCGGTAGTAACCGGGGGCGAGCTTCTCGACGCTCTCCTCCGCTTCGACGTGCAGCCGCAGCGGCGACTCGTCGAGGTCGCCTCCGCGCAGCTGCACCCAGCCGCGGAATCCCGCGGGGAACCGCAGTGTCACCGGGTCCGGAGAGCGCTCGAGCCCCTCCGCGAAGATCATCGGCGTGTTGGTGCCCTTGATGAACTTGGCCTTCTGCGGGATCAGAGCCTCTTTCGTACGGGCCCGCACACACGGTCCGACGAAGTCGGCGAGACTGTCCGAGGTGACCGTGCCCTCGGGCGTGGGCTTCGCGCCGCGCAGCCCTTCGAGGACCGCGGTCGTGAAGTGCCCACGGGCCCGGTCCCGGTCGGGATTCTGCTCCTCGTAGGCGGGGTCTCCGAGCGAGGTCGCGAACCCGACGAAGTAGTCGACATCCTCCGGCGCCTCGGTGCTCCCGGTGAAGGGCGGGGCGAAGACCTCGACGCCGCCGAAGCGGGTGCGGCAGCAGTCGGCAAGGAAGACCACCTCGTGGAACGGCGACGCCGACTCGTACCAGTTCAGGTACTGCCGTACCGCGACATGGCTGCCCATGTAGTCCCTGGCTGCGTTGGCCATGAGCAGCGCCGCGTCGCTGTTGTTGGACGGCGAGAACCCGTGCCCCGCCAGGAAGACGTAGAGCCGTGTCGCCCGCCAGGCGTCGGACCGCTCCTCCTCGGGCCTCGCTCTGACGGCCTCCCCCGCCGCCGTGTGCGCCCGGTAGAGCGCCCGGTCGACGTACTCCTTGGTCGGCACGGCGTTCAGGAAGTCGTCGGTGAGCTCGTCCTCCTTGGTGGCGGTGACCAGGTGGACGTTGGCCTCGGGCAGGGCCCCTCCCCCGGGTTCGACGAGCCAGTCGCGGAACCGGCACGCGTCACCCCGCGCCCCCTGTAGGTCACCGATGGCCGGGTATCGGTTGATGCCGACGACCACGGCGTAGTGCAGGTCGTTCATCGGTCTCTCTCCCCCCGTCGCTCGCGATCGGTCGGTCGCGTCAGTCGGCGAGCATGGTGACCACGCTCGCGAGCACGTCCGGGTCGTGGTCGAAGGCCACGTGGCTGCGCGCCCCCGAGCGCAGGCCCGGGCCGCCGTCACCGGGCGACCACACGGTGCGTGCGGAATCGGCGCGCAGGAAACCGCGCAGGTCGTCCGAGTCGGGCCCCACGGCGGCGGCGTCCAGGTACCAGTGCTGCATCCCCGCGATCGGCATGACGGCGGACTGCTGGGAAGGCCCCCGCTCAAGGACTCCGGAGATGAAGTACAGCAGCGACCTCGGGTACAGGAACGGCACGAGGTGGTCGGCCCGCTCCGCCGGGTCGGTCATGGTGAACATCCGGAACCGGTCGAAGAGTTCGGCCTGGCGGCGGATCACGGGCGCGATCTGCGCCACCGTACAGGCGGGCGCGAGGAGCACCACGTCCCGCAGCCGGAAGTCGGCGGGCACGGGGTCGTCGACCGCGGCGCGCCTGCGCGCGAGGTCGTCGAGCAGGTTGCCGATGAACACGGCGCCCGCGCTGTGGCCGACCACGGTCACCTGGGGTCGGGTGCCGGTGGCGAGCAGCTCGGCGAACCGGTCGAGGAAGTACCGGCCCGCGCGGACCTCGTCGCCCACGACGGCGAAGGTGTCCACGGTCTGCCGCTTCATCGCGTCCCAGATCGCGGCGCCCACACTGGCGAGGTAGAACTCGCGGAGGATCTCCTCGACGACCGTCGGATAGAGTCCGTGGTCGTTGCGCTGCCGGAAGCGGCCGATGACGGCGGCCACGACCCGCACGGTCTTGCGCACCATCAACGCGGTGCTCACCAGGGCACGTTCCCCCGTGCCCGCCCTGGCCACAAGGTCGGCCACGACATCCGGTGACATCAGGGTGACCGCCGCGGCACGCCCCCCGATGACTTCTCGCGCCGCGGCGGCCGGCTCGTTGGCCTGCGCGGTGTCCGGGGACATCACCGATTTCACGATCTCCCGGGTGCGCTCGGCCAGTTCGGTGTCCGCCGAGAGCTCGGCGGCGATCTGCGTCTGCTCGGACTCGCTCAGCGGCGGCACGTCCTGCGGCGCGGTCATCCGCGCATAGGGCTCCTGCCCCGTCCGCACCTGGGCGAGCTCGGCCGCTACCGACCTCGAGGTGGAGGCGGCCACGAGACCTCGCTGTCCCGGATCCTTGAACACGGTGCCGGTGGCGTACCGGGTGACCCTGTTGAGCAGCGTACGGAAGACGCTCTCGTTCAGGATCTGCGGCAGGTTGCCCCGCAGGGTCTCGAGCAGCCCGCTGCTCCACACGAAGAAGACGGGATCGACGCCCGCCGCCTCGTACACGGGCGTGAGCCGCTCGGCGGTGGCGAACCCCAGCGTGTCGTCGATGAGCCCACCGTGGAAGTGCAGCACGACGCGCGGCCGGTCCTTGAGCCCGGCGACGAGCCCGTCGATGTCGGCGGTGGTGGTCGAGGCGAGCCGACCACCCTGCCTGCTGTGGATGCACCGATCACGGAAGGAAGCCATGCCCAGGAAGGTAGGGCGGCCCGGGCGTCCCGACATCGGGGACCAGCTCAGGGATGACCCCTGGCCGGGAAGGCCCTAGGAACCCGAGGGGGCGCCCATCCACTCGGCCTCGTATCCCGCGTACGTCCCGTCGTGCGTGGCCAGATGCGTGAACTGGTCGACGTACTCCTTGAACTCCTCGTCCCCGCGCGGCAGGGCGTACGCCTTCTCGGAGAAGGTGAAGGGCTTGTCGGGGTGCAGCGAGCAGAGTTCGGGGTGGATCTTGGCCTGGTAGCGGGTCTCGCTCGCGTCCGTCATCATCACGTCCGCGCGGCCCTCGACGATCTCCTGGAAGATCGTGGTGTTCTCCGGGTGCAGCTTGATCGTGGCCTGCTTGATGCTCGCGCGCGCGAACTGCTCGTTCGTGCCACCGGGGTTCACGATGACGGTGGTGCCCGCCTTGTCGATGTCCTTGAGCGTGCCCTCGCCGAACTTCTCCTTGTCGGCGCAGCGCACGATCGGCGTCTTGCCGTCCTCGCGGGTCGGCTCGCTGAAGGCGACCTGGCGGGCGCGCGGCAGGGTGATGGAGACGCCGCCGACCGCGATGTCGCAGCGGCCCGCCGCGACGTCCTTGGTCAGGTTCGCCCAGGTCGTGGCCACGTACGAGGGCTTGGCATCGAGGCTTTCGGCCAGGTCGTCGGCCATCTTGATGTCCACGCCGCTGTACGTTCCCTCGGCGGGGTCGAGGTGGGTGAAGGGGCGGTAGTCGCCCGTCGTGCACACCTTCAGGACGCCCGACTTCGGCACGGAGTCAAGGAGGCTGCCGTGGTGGCGGTCCTTGCCGCGCCCGGCGTCGGGCGACGCGGGCGCGGCAGCCGTGAGGGCGAGCAGACAGACCAGGGCGGACAGGGTGGCGGCGCGCTTCACGGGGGCTCCTGAGGACGGGTTCGCGGCTCGAAGGGATCACCTTCGCAGAACCGTTCCGGCCGGTGAAGCCCCTTCTCATCAGGCGAGCGGCACCAGCTGCGTCGCGGTCAGATCGGGGCCCGCACCGGCGTCGTACGCGTCCTCGTCGAACGGGTACAGCGGGCGCTCCACGCGGTGGTGGCCGAGCCGCCGCAGGTCCTGGTCGACGCCGCCGGGGGTGAGGGCGAGGAGCCAGTCGGCGGCCATGTCGTAGAGCTCGGGCTCCAGGTAGCCGATCTTGACGACCACCAGGTCGAAGGTGCGCGGGTCGATGCCGAGGCCGCCGACCGCCGGGCCCATGAAGTCCGCGAGGGTGTGGAAGGGCTTGCGGCGCTCGACCAGGATCACGGTCACACCGCCGGTCCGCACCGCCGCCATGTCGACACCACGGTCGTACGCGCCGCCCTCCGCCCGGTCCTTCTGCTCGGCCGCGCGCTGCAACGCCACGACGGTGCCGGTGAGTTCGCAGGGGCCGCCGTGGTTCGCGTCGACCTTGCCGCCGACGCTCAGGGCGACATCGGCGCCCACTCCGGCCTCGAAGCAGCGAGCGACGGCGACCGGGTCGGTGATGCCGGGGTGGACCGCGGTGACCTGCCCGGAGCGGATCGCGTCGTTCTCCAGGAGCTTGCCGAGCATGTACGCCAGGTCGCCGGCGCCGCCCGCCGTGGGGTTGTCCCCGGAGTCGCTGATCAGGAAGGGCCGCGCGTCCGATGCGACCGCCTTCTCGATGCACTCCCGCGCGCCGCCCGTGGGGCCCACGAAGACGAAGTCGCGGCGCGCGTCCCAGTAGCGGCGCGCCAGCTTCTGCGCCTCGGCGGCGGCCAGTTCGGCATCGTCGCCGGTGACGACGATCGCGGCCTTGCAGCGCGGCTCGTCCGCCCACGCGTAGCCGACCCACATCGCGGCGTCCAGGATGCCGGGCAGCTTCTCGATGTCGGCGAGCGAGGCGTAGAGCGACTTGGCGGGCTCCAGGCGGGTGCTGGTCTTCTCGCCGGGCAGGAGCACCGGCACCTGCACCCAGGCGCGGTGCGGCCGGACGCCGTCGCGCAGGCAGCGTACGAGATTGCGCGCGGCGCGCTCGCGGGTCTCCCAGGCGTCCTCGTGCGGGGCGAGGCGGTGGGCGGTGAGCAGGTCGATGGGCTCGGCGAACCGGCGCGAGACGTTGCCGTGCAGGTCCATGGCGGTCGACATCATCGGTCGGCCGCCGTCGGGTGTGCCGACGGCGTCGAGGGCGGCCCGGACCGCTTCGGTCAGGTCGGCTTCGGCGTCGGTCAGGCCGATGACGCTCATCGCGCCGTGGATGTCGTAGACGAGGCCGTCCAGGGGGCCCGCCTCCCGTATGCGCGTGACCAGTTCGTCCTTGAGGACCAGATACGACTCCGCCTCCACCGGGCCGCCGGGCAGCGAGGTCGCGTGCAGGAGCGGCACCCACTCGACCGTGTACGCGAGGTCCGATTCCGGGCGGGTCCAGGTGTAGCGGTCCAGGAGGTCCTGGCCCCGGGTCTGGCGGAAGTCGTCCGTGGTGGAGCGGTGCGGGCAGAAGGTGGAGGACTCGATGCCGATGCCGCCGATGCCGATGCGGAGGCGACGCTGGTTCGTGGTCATGCGGGGGCGCTCTCTTCCTGGGGAGCCGGTGTGGTCGGGAGGTTCTGGCGCAGGGCGGTGAGCCCGGCGCCGAGGAGGCCCGCGTCGCGGCCTGTCACGGTGGTGGTGATCTCCAGGTCCGCGGTGGCCAGGGGCAGGCAGCGCTCGTAGAGGACGCCGCGCACGGCGGCGACGAGTGGTTCGGCGGTGGCGAGGACGCCGCCGAGGGCGACGGCCTGGGGGTTGAAGAAGTTCACGACGACGGACAGGACCGTGCCGATGTGCCGCCCCGCGGTGCGGACCAGGGTGGTGGCCTGCGGGTCGCCGTCGGAGACGAGCCGCAGGAGTGCGGTGGTGTCCGCCACCTCCATGCCCTGCGCGGCGAGTTCACGGATGAGGGCGGCGCCGCTGGCCACGGTCTCCAGGCAGCCGATGTTGCCGCAGCTGCACGGGCGGTCGCCCGCCGCCTCGATGCGTACGTGACTGATGTCGCCCGCGGAGCCGTTGGCGCCGTCGTGCGGTCGGCCCGCCACGATGACGCCGCTGCCGATGCCTCGGCCCGCCTTGACGACGACCATGTGGTCGAGTCCGGGGCGCGCGGTGCGGTGCTCGCCGACGGCCATCATCGTGGCGTCGTTGTCGACGGTGACGGGGATGCCGAGGCGCTCCGCGAGGACGTCCCGCAGCGGGTAGCGGTGCCAGCCGGGCATGCGGGACGGGCTCAGGACGCGGCCCTGGGCGGGCTGCACGGGGCCGGGGAAGGCGACGCCGAGGGCGCGGACGGTGCGGCCCGCCTCGCGCTGGCGGGCGCCGAGTTCGGCGACCTGGCCGCAGAGCCAGTCGACGGCGGACTCGGGCCCCGCGGTGATGTCGTGCGGCAGGTCGACGGCGTCCAGGACCGTGCCGCCGAGGTCGACGACGCCGATGCGGGCGTGGTGGCTGCCGAGGTCGGCGGCGAGGGCGACGCCCCCCTGCGCGCGGACCCGGAGCAGCCGGGGGCGGCGGCCACCGCGGGATGCTCCCTCGCCGGATTCGGTGAGTACGCCGGCGGTGACGAGTTCCTGCACGCGCAGGGAGACGGTGGAGGGGGCGAGCCCCAGTTCCCGTACGAGATCGGCACGGGAGGAGGCGGCGCCCGAGGAGACCAGCTGCAGTATGTGCTGCGCCGATCCCGGTTCGCCGTGCGGTGTTCCTGCCATGCCGCCCCCAGTTGCTTCGATCAGTTCGTTCGACATCAGGAGGAACACTAAGTC
Organism: Streptomyces sp. NPDC031274; assembly: GCF_055570235.1. Classification (NCBI taxonomy): domain Bacteria; kingdom Bacillati; phylum Actinomycetota; class Actinomycetes; order Kitasatosporales; family Streptomycetaceae; genus Streptomyces; species Streptomyces sp. NPDC031274. The sequence goes on from NZ_JBVIHP010000016.1 coordinate 99,345, forward strand.
TCATCAAAGGAAGTTGGCCAGACCCTCCCGATTTTAAGACTTCTTGCCGAACGAAGCTCTTGACTTGATTTTGTCGCCAGCTCTAGCGTTCAGGCGCCGCCCGTCGATCTCCGGCACGGTCCGGCTCTCGCATCCTTGGAGGCCCTTCGCCATGCGCTCAAGGCGATCACGTCCCCGCGCGCGGCGCCGCGCTCTCATAGCCGCGGCGGCATCCGTCGCCGCGCTCGCCCTCACGGCAGTCACCGGCTGCACGCAGGAGGGCGGCCGCGTCGACATGGGACCCACCGGCGGCACTCCGGTCGAGGGCGGCACCGCCACGATGGCGCTGCCGCCCGCCGCGACACCGAACTGGATCTTCCCGATCGGCGCCCCCGGCTACGGCGCCTCGTACAACTACGGGATCCAGTCGCTGCTCTTCATGCCGGTGTACGACGCCGTGCAGGAGAAGGGCGAGCTGACCACGCACGGCCCGAGCACGCTCGGCCGGGAGCCGAGGTTCAGCGACGGCAACAAGACCGTGACGGTGCCGCTGCGCGAGGGCGTGAAGTGGTCCGACGGAAAGCCGGTCACCGCACGCGACATCGAGTTCTGGTTCAACCTCGTCAAGGCCAACAAGGCGAGCTGGGGCAACTACTCGGTCGGCACGATGCCCGACAACGTCAAGCGCTTCGAGACCGTCGACGACCACACCGTGCGCCTGCACCTGAGCCGCGCGTACAACCCCGACTGGTTCACCGCCAACCAGCTCACCCTGATGCGGGCCCTTCCCCAGCACGCCTGGGACGCCAGGACCGAGGGTGGCGAGGTCGGCGACTGGGACCGTACGAAGGAAGGCGCCAAGACCGTCTTCGCCCGGCTCACCCGGCATGCCAAGAGCCTGGGCTCGTACGGCTCCGATCCGCTCTGGAAGACGGTCAACGGCCCGTGGAAGCTGGCGGGCTGGCGTGACAGCGGCCAGGTGACCATCGTGCCCAACGAGAAGTACACCGGCCCGAAGTCGCAGCGCCCGCACCTGGACAAGGTCGTCTTCAAGCCCTTCACCACGGCTGACTCCGAGTACAACGTGCTGCGTTCGGGAGGCGTCGACTACGGCTACATCCCGCCGTCGGTGATGGCGCAGAAGGAGAAGTTCCAGGAGAAGGGCTACCGCGTCGATCCGTGGGAGGGCTGGGCGGCGACGTACATCGTCTACAACTTCAACTCCACGCACGCGGGCCCGATGATGGACCAGCTCTACATCCGCCAGGCGATGCAGCACCTCGTCGACCAGAAGGCGATGAGCGACGTCATCTGGCAGGGCAGCGCGACATCGACGCTCGGCCCGGTGCCGGTGACGCCGAAGAGCCAGTACCTGTCCGACGCGATGGAGAAGAACCGGTACCCCTTCGACGTGAAGAAGGCTCAGCGCCTCCTGACCGCGCACGGCTGGAAGACGGTGGACGGCACGGCACGCTGCGTGCGCCCGGGGACGGGCGCCGACGCGTGCGGCAAGGGGATCGCGAAGAACACCCCGCTCGAACTCACCCTGCTCTCCCAGTCAGGATCCACCGAGACGACGAACATGATGCAGGAGCTCAAGTCCTCGCTCTCCAAGGCCGGGATCGACCTCACCGTGCGCCAGCAGCCGCTGAACTCGGTGCTCGGCAACTCCGTTCCGTGCAAGGCGAAGGACCCCGGCTGCGACTGGGACATGTCGTTCTTCGGGACGGCGGGCAGCTGGTACTACCCGCTCAACCCCAGCGGTGAGCAGCTCTTCTCCACCGGCGCCTCCGCCAACTTCGGCAATTACAGCGACAAGAAGGCCGACCGGATCATTCGCGCCGTGCAGTACTCGCCCGACATGAAGGCGATGCACGCCTACGGCGAGTACCTCGCCGAGCAGCTGCCGGTGATGTGGATGCCCAACCCGGCCTACCAGGTCTCGGTGATCCGCAACGACTTGCGGGGCGTCGGCCAGAACCCGACCGTCACCTTCGCACCGCAGGACTGGTACTACGTCAAGAAGAAGGGAGCCGACAAGTGACCGGCTTTCTGGTCAAGCGCTTCCTTCAGGCGCTCGTCGTGCTGTTCCTGGTCTCGATCATCGTCTTCACGCTGCTCCACCTGCTGCCCGGCGGCCCCGCGCGCGCCATCCTCGGCCCCAAGGGCACACCTCAGCAGATCGAGCACTTCAACCACGAGCAGGGATACGACCGTTCACTGCCCGCGCAGTACGTGATGTATCTGAAGCGGCTCCTCACCGGCGACCTCGGCGAGTCCTTCAAGCTCAACTCGCCGGTCTTCGATCTGCTCAAGCAGCGGCTGCCGAAGACGCTGCTCCTGACGGTGCTCTCCACCGCGCTCGCGGTCGTCATCGCCGTACCGCTCGGCCTGCTGCAGGCCGTGCGGCGCGGCAAGGCATCGGACTACGCGCTGACGGGCCTCGCCTTCCTGCTCTACGCGACGCCGGTGTTCTTCCTAGGCCTCATCATGATCATCCTGTTCGCGCAGGTGATGCCGATCCTCCCGGCGGAGGCACCGCAGGGTGAGAGCGTCCGTGAACTCCTCGGCGACTTCACGGGGTTGGTGCTTCCGGTGGTCACCATGGCCTTCGGTATCGTGGCGATGTTCAGCCGCTACATGCGCTCGGCGGTCCTTGACAACCTCACCGAGGAATACGTCCGAACGGCGATGGCCAAGGGCCAGTCGAGCCGCCGGATCATGGTCCGGCACGTCCTGCGCAACGCGCTGATCCCCTTGGCGACCTTGCTCGGCCTGTATCTGCCGACGCTCTTCAGCGGCGCGCTCGTCGTCGAGTCGATGTTCAACTACCCCGGTATGGGGCTGCTGTTCTGGAACGCGGCGCAGGGCTCCGACTTCCCGGTCCTTCTCGGCGTGACGCTCGTCGTCGGCGTCGCCACCGTCATCGGCTCGCTGCTGACCGACATCCTGTACGCCGTCCTCGACCCCCGGATCCGGAGCGTGGCATGAGTACCGCGACCGCAGACGTCACCCCTGAGGCCGCTCCGGGGAACGAGGCGGCCGCGCAGGCCACGCCCTCGCTCGCCCGGCGCACGCTCCAGGTCTTCACCGGCAACAAGCTCGCCCTGACGGGCGTGGTGGTCCTGGTCCTGCTCCTCGCCTTCAGCTATCTCGGGCCGCTGCTCCACTCGACCGAACAGGAGCACACCGACCTGTCGCAGGCCAACCTGGCCCCTGGCAGCTCCGGCCACCTGCTCGGCACCACCGACCTCGGCTACGACATGGTCGGCCGGCTGATGGTCGCCGGGCAGACGTCGCTGGAGATCGGCCTGGCCGCGGGGCTCCTCGCCACGCTCTTCGGGACCGTGTACGGCGCGGTGGCGGGGTACTTCGGCGGCTGGGTGGACGCGGCCATGATGCGGATCACGGACGCGGCGCTCGCGATCCCGGCGATGTTCCTGCTCGTCGTGGTCGCCGCGATCATCACGCCGAGCAAGGGCGTCCTCATCGTCATCATCGCGTCGGTCGCCTGGCTCTCCCCCGCCCGCCTGGTGCGCGGCGAGGCACTCTCGCTGCGCGACCGCGAGTACGTACAGGCGATGCGGATGATGGGCGGCGGTGGCGCACGGGCCGTGTTCAAGCACATCGTGCCGAACGCGATCGGCACGGTCATCGTCAACTGCACCTTCCAGATCGCCGACGCCATCCTCTACGTCAGCTATCTGGCCTTCCTTGGCCTGAGCATCCCGCCCCCGTCGGCCGACTGGGGTTCGATGCTCTCGGCCGGCATCACCTACACCCAGAACGGCTACTGGTGGCTGATCTTCCCGCCGGGCATCGCGATCGTCCTTGTCGTCGCCGCGTTCAACTTCATCGGTGACGGGCTGCGGGACGCGTTCGAAGTACGGCTGCGGAAGTAAGGGAGAACCGACGAGATGACCGAGCCACTGCCCAAGACCACTGAGCCACTGCTCAAGATCGAAGACCTGCGCGTCGACATCGCCTCGCGCGAGCGCACCGTCCACGCCCTCGACGGCGTCTGTCTCGAACTCGCCCCGGGTGAGGCCCTGGGCATCGTGGGCGAGTCGGGCTGCGGCAAGACGATGACCGCGCTCAGCATCCTCGGCCTGCTTCCGCCGGGCGGTGACATCACCGGCGGACGCGTCCTGTTCGACGGCCGCGATCTGGCCGCGGCGCCCGCGCCGGTCCTTCAGGACGTACGGGGCAACACCATCGGCATGGTCTTCCAGGACCCGCTGACCTCCCTGAACCCGACGATGACGATCGGGGCGCAGGTCGCCGAACCGCTCGTCCTGCACCGCCCCGAGCTGAGCAGGAAAGAGGCGTGGGCGCGGGCCGAGGAAATGCTGCGCCTGGTCGGCATGCCGCAGCCCGCGGAGCGCATGAAGGCCTACCCGCACCAGCTGTCGGGCGGCATGCGCCAGCGCGTGGCGATCGCCATGGCCCTGGTCTGCGAACCGAAGCTGCTCATCGCCGACGAGCCGACCACCGCCCTCGACGTGACGACGCAGCACCAGATCCTGGAGCTGATCGACGGCCTGCGCGAGCGCCTGGGCATGGCGATGATCCTGGTCACGCACGACCTGGGCGTCATCGCCAACCGGGTCGACCGGGTCGCGGTGATGTACGCGGGCAGAGTCGCCGAACAGTCGGACGTACGCGGCCTGTTCGCGAGGCCCCGGCACCGCTACACCGAGGCGCTGTTCGCCTCACTTCCCGAGCGGGCCGTGGACAGCGGCTCCGCGCTCCACACCATCCCGGGCCTTCCGCCGAACCTGGCGGTGCGCCCGACGGGGTGCCGGTTCGCACCGCGCTGCACCTTCGCGACGGACGAGTGCCGTGCGCGGGAGCCGCAGCTCGCGGACGACGAACTGAGGGGCAGTGAGCACCGGTTCGCCTGTTTCCATCCGGTTCCGGACAACGCCACGGAGGCGGAGGTCGTGACTCCGGCGACCGTGCCCGCGCCGCGCGCACCCGGCGACGTACTCGTCGAACTCGACACCCTGGTGAAGGACTTCCCCCTCAAGGGCGGGGCCTTCTCGCGCAGCCGGGGCACGGTGAGCGCGGTCGGCGGCGTCTCCCTGGAGATCCGCAAGGGCGAGACGTTCGGCATGGTCGGCGAGTCCGGGTGCGGCAAGACGACGCTGGGCCGGATCGTCGCGGGCCTGGAGGAGCCGACGGCCGGTCATGTGCGCTTCGACGGGCACGACCCGGCACGGATGTCGCGGGCCGAACGGCGGGCGCACCGGCGGCGCGTGCAGCTGATGTTCCAGGACTCCACGGCCGCCATGGACCCCCGGATGCGGGTCGGCGAGATCCTGCGTGAGCCGCTGGTCATCCAGGGCGTGGGCAGCCGCGCCGACCAGGAGAAGCTGATCGCCGAACTCCTGGACGCGGTCGGCCTGCCGCGCGGGGCCGTGCACCGCTATCCGCACGAGTTCTCCGGTGGCCAGCGCCAACGCCTGGGCCTGGCGAGGGCATTGGCGCTCTCCCCCGATCTGGTGGTCGCGGACGAGCCGGTCTCCGCGCTCGACGTCTCCGTCCAGGCGCAGATCCTCAACCTGATGCGGGAGCTCCAGCGGGAGCGCGGTCTGACGTATCTGTTCATCTCGCACGACCTGGCCGTGGTGCGTCATCTCGCGGACACGGTCGGCGTGATGTACCTGGGCAAGCTGGTCGAGTCGGGCCCCGCCGAGCAGGTGTACGCGCATCCGCTGCACCCCTACACGCGGGGGCTCCTCGACACGGTCAACCTGCCGGACCCGGAGGCCGCGGTCGGATTGGACCGCACTCCCCTGGAGGGCGAGACCCCGTCGGCCGCGAAGCCCCCGTCGGGCTGCCGCTTCCGCACGCGGTGCCCCATGGCCCAGGAGGTGTGCGCCACCACGGAGCCGCCGGTGTCCACACCGAACGGCGCGGGACACCAGGTCGCGTGCCACTTCCCCCTGTCCGCGCCTCGGCTGGCGTCGGCCGTGTGAAAGTCGACAGTGTGAAACTCACGGATGCCATGACCCACCGCCCGCTCGTGCTCGACGGCGGCCTCTCCAACCAGCTGGAGGCCGCCGGGCACGACCTGAGCGACGCCCTGTGGTCGGCGAGGCTGCTCGCCGACGAACCGGGCGCCATCACGACGGCGCACCGCGCGTACTACGAAGCGGGCGCGGACATCGCCATCACGGCGAGCTATCAGGCGACGTTCGAGGGCCTCGCCCAGCACGGCATCGACGCGCTGAGCACCGCCGAACTGCTGCGCCTGAGCGTCGAGCTGGCGCGCGAGGCGGGAGCGGACGCGGGCCGCGACGTATGGGTGGCCGCGTCCGCGGGCCCGTACGGGGCGATGCTCGCGGACGGCTCCGAGTACCGGGGACGGTACGGCCTGACGGTGGCCGAGCTCGAACGCTTCCACCGCCCGCGCCTGGAGGTACTCGCCGACGCGGAACCGGACGTCTTCGCCCTGGAGACGGTCCCGGACACGGACGAGGCGCGGGCCCTGCTGCGGGCGGTGCGGGGCCTCGGGGTCCCCGCCTGGCTCTCGTACACCGTCTCCGGCGGCTATACGCGGGCGGGCCAGCCCCTGGCGGAGGCCTTCGCCCTGGCGGCCGACGCCGAGGAGGTCATCGCGGTCGGCGTCAACTGCTGCGACCCCAAGGACGCGGACGCGGCGGTGCGTCTCGCCGCGCGGATCACGGGGAAGCCGGTGGTGGTCTACCCCAACAGCGGCGAGACGTGGGACGCGGCCGCCAGGGGGTGGCGGGGTCCGGCCCACTTCAGCGCGGGCCGGGTCGTGGGGTGGCGTGACGCGGGGGCACGGCTGATCGGCGGGTGCTGCCGGGTGGGGCCGGAAACGATCACACGGGTGGCCGCGGAGCTGTCCGGGAGCGACCGGCCCGAGTGAGGCCATGAGGACCCGCACCATCTCCGCCACACCCGTTCCGACCTGCGGATACGTCCTGCCCAGGGGTGACTGTCAGTGCCGAGGTGCAGACTGAGCCATACCTGAGACAACGACGTCCCGAAGGTGGCCACGATGGCTGAGATCATTCTGACCGTAGGCACGCGCAAGGGCCTGTTCATCGGCCGCAGGCGCGGCGACGCGAGCACCTGGCGGTTCGACGAAAGTCCGTATTTCAACGCCCAGGCCATCTACTCCGTGGCCATCGACACCCGCGGCAGTACGCCCCGGCTCCTGGTGGGCGGTGACAGCTCGCACTACGGCCCGTCCGTCTTCCACTCCGACGACCTCGGCAGGACCTGGACGGAACCCGCCAAGGCGGCCGTCAAGTTCCCCAAGGACACCGGCGCGTCCCTGGAGCGGGTCTGGCAGCTGCATCCATCGGCCGCCGAGCCCGATGTCGTCTACGCGGGCACGGAGCCCGCCGCGCTCTACCGCTCACAGGACCGCGGCGAGACCTTCGACCTCGTGCGCCCCCTCTGGGAGCACCCCACACGCGACAAGTGGGTGCCGGGCGGCGGCGGCGAGGGACTGCACACCGTCCTGACCGACCCGCGCGACCCGGACGCGGTGACCGTCGCCGTCTCCACCGCCGGAGTCTTCCGCACCCTGGACGGCGGCAAGAACTGGGCCCCGTCGAACAGCGGCGTCTCGGCGGTCTTCCTTCCGGACCCGGACCCGGAGTTCGGCCAGTGCGTCCACAAGGTCGCCAGGGACGCCGTCGACCCGGACCGGCTGTATCTGCAGAACCACTGGGGCGTGTTCCGCAGCGACGACGCGGGCGCGCACTGGACGGACATCGGCGAGGGACTCCCCTCCGACTTCGGCTTCTCCGTCGTCGCCCACCCGCACCGCGCGGACACGGCCTACGTCTTCCCGATCAACGCCGACATGGACCGCGTCCCCGCCGACCACCGATGTCGCGTCTACCGCACGAGCGACGCGGGCAAGAGCTGGGAGCCGCTCAGCGCGGGCCTGCCGACCGGCGACCACTACGGCACGGTGCTGCGCGACGCGATGTGCAGCGACGACCAGGACCCGGCGGGCATCTACTTCGGCAATCGCAACGGCGAGGTGTACGCGTCGGCGGACGACGGGGACAGCTGGCGGGAGTTGGCGTCGCACCTGCCCGACGTACTGTGCGTCAGGGCGGCGGCCGTCGGTTGATCGGCGCCCCCGTTACGGCAGTAGGGTGACGCCGTGGCATCACGACCCTTGCATGAAATCGTCGAAGCGGGCTGGGCGAAGGCCCTCGAACCCGTCGCCGGGAAGATCACCGAGATGGGCGACTTCCTGCGCGCGGAGATCGCCGCGGGACGCACCTACCTCCCGTCCGGACCGAACGTCCTGCGGGCGTTCCAGCAGCCGTTCGACGAGGTGCGGGTGCTGATCGTCGGTCAGGATCCCTATCCGACCCCCGGGCACGCGGTGGGGCTGTCGTTCTCGGTCGCGCCCGAGGTGCGCCCGCTGCCCGGCAGCCTCATCAACATCTACCGCGAGATGGGCTCCGACCTGGGCTTCCCGCAGCCGTCGAACGGCGACCTCACGCCGTGGACCCAGCAGGGCGTCCTGCTGCTCAACAAAGCGCTCACCACGGCTCCGGGGCGTCCCGCCGCGCACCGGGGCAAGGGCTGGGAGGAGGTCACCGAGCAGGCCATCAAGGCGCTCGCCGCACGCGGGCGGCCCCTCGTGTCCATCCTGTGGGGGCGCGACGCCCGCAACCTGCGTCCGCTGCTCGGCCCGCTGCCGTCGGTCGAGTCGTCGCACCCCTCGCCCATGTCGGCGGACCGCGGCTTCTTCGGCTCGCGCCCGTTCAGTCGGGCCAACGACCTCCTTGTCCAGCAGGGCGGTCAGCCGGTGGACTGGCGGCTTCCGTGACGGACACCGCGTGTGTCCTCGGGGTCGACTCCGGCGGCTCCGGGATGCGGGTCGCCCTGGACCGTCTTGACGGCCTCGCCCGCCCCGCCCCGGTGAGCTCGAAGGAGCCGGTGCGGACCGGCGCGTTCGGCATCGACGCCGAGCACTTCATGGAGCAACTGGTTCCGCTGGCAAGGGAGTTGCTCGAACAGGCGGGCGGCGGCCGGGTCACCGCCGTCGCCGTCGGGGCCTCGGGCATGGCGACCCTCGGCGACGACCTGCGCACGGAGCTGCCGTCCGCACTCCAACAGGCGCTGGGGGTAAGGCGCTTGGTGCTCGCCGCGGACGCCGTCACCGCGTACGCGGGCGCGCTCGGCGACCGCCCCGGCGCGGTCGTCGCCGCCGGTACGGGCATGATCGCGATCGGCACGGATCTCACCGCCTGGCACCGCGCCGACGGCTGGGGGCATCTGCTCGGCGACTGCGGCGGCGGCTCCTGGATCGGCCGCGCGGGCCTGGAGGCGGCGATGCGGGCTTTCGACGGCCGGCGCCACGGTTCGAAGGCACTGCTCGCGAGGGCCGAGGACCTCTTCGGCCCCGTGCCGGGACTGCCGGGCCTGCTCTATCCCCGTACGGACCGGCCCGCGATGCTCGCCTCGTTCGCACCCGAAGTGGCGCGCTGCGCCCCTGACGACCCCGTGGCCGGTGCGATCCTGCGGGACGCCGCCCGGCACATCGCCGATGCCGCGGCCGCCGTCTGCCCGGCGTCCGACGCGGTGAGCCCGGGCGAGCGGCCCGAGATCGCCCTGACCGGAGGTCTGTTCAAGATGGGCGACGCGCTGCTCCACCCGGTGCGGGCGGAGCTGGAGGACCGCCTGCGGCACGTACGGCTGGTCCCGGCCGCGGGTGACCCACTGGACGGCGCCGTGCGCATAGCCGCCGATGTCGCCATGAACCGGCTGCGCCTGCCGCTCGACCCGCGCATGCTCACGGTGCACACCGATGAGGACAATTGACCACCCCGGATGACCACTCCGTCATGTGACAGGTGACCTCCACGTAACTCATAAGACAAAAGTGGACTTATACCGCCCACCTGTACCCTCCCCGAACAGTGAAGCCCCGGAGACCAGTAGCATGCGGGGCCATGAGCTCCCCCACCGGGCCCGCATCAGGCCTGCCCGTACGAATGCCGCGACCCCGCCAGCCCGGTCGGCACCGCCGCCCGGAGCCCGTGGCGGCTCCCGAGAACGCGCCCGCGCTCGTTCTCGCCGTACCGGGCGTACCCAGCACCGCCACGCGCAGTCTCGCCGAAGAGGTCGTGAGCATCGCCCGCTCCGAGCTGCCCGGCCTCGACGCCCGTATCGGATACCTCGACGGGACCGAGGACGCGACGGTCACCTCGTTCCCGGAGTTCCCCTCGCTGCAGTCCGTGCTCGCGCACGCCGCCACCGAGCGCACCGCGCGCTATGAGCAGGCGCGTGCGGCGGGATCGGACGTCACCGAGCCCGACGGCCCCGTCGCCGTCGTGGTGCCCCTCCTCGCGGGCCCCGACAGCGCGCTGATGCGGCGCCTGCGTCAGGCCGTGATGGACAGCCGCGCCCCGGCCGAGCTGACGGACGTCCTCGGCCCGCACCCGCTGCTCGCCGAGGGGCTGCACGTACGCCTGTCGGAGGCCGGGCTCGCCCGCGCGGACCGCGCCCGCCTGTTCACGGTGGCCACCGCGGCGGACGGCATCGTCCTGGCCACGGTCGGTGGCGAGGAGGCCGTGCAGGCCGCCGGGATCACCGGCATGCTGCTCGCGGCCCGCCTCGCGGTGCCGGTGATGGCCGCCGCGCTCGACCAGGAAGGTGCCATCGCGGACATGGCCGAGCAGCTGCGCGGCTCCGGCTCCACGCAGCTGGCGCTCGCCCCGTACCTGATCGGTCCCGAGATCGACGACAGCCTTCTCGAGGCCGCCGCCAAGGAGGCAGGCTGCTCGGTCGCCGAGTCGCTCGGCGCCTACCCGGCGATCGGCAAGCTCGCCCTTGCCAAGTACACGACGGCGCTCGGGATCGCCCCGCAGCAGCCGTCGGGCGCGCCGGTCCACTGACCGCACCGCGCCAGGCAGACCTGATGCCGTTACGCCGATGGGCCCGCCCCCTGATGCAGGGAGCGGGCCCATCGGCGTACGCGGGTGCGATGGCCAGGGCGCCTCAGCCGAAGATCACGCAGGAGGCGGCCGGAGCCTCGATCGAGCCCTCGCGGCGCGGGATGCCCGTCGCCGGGTCGACGGAGAACCAGGTCACGTCGCCGGAGCGCTCATTGGCCGCGTACAGGAACCGGCCCGACGGGTCGATGGCCAGGTCACGCGGCCAGTGGCCGCCACAGGGGACGGTGGCGGTGAGCCTGGGACGCGCGCCCGCCTCCTCGAGGGCGAGCACCGAGATGACGTCCTGGCCCCGGGTCGCGGTCCACAGGAAGCGGCCGTCGGGCGCGACGACGACCTCGGAGGGGTAGGCCTCGCCGTCGCCGCCCGTGGGCCCCGGCAGGACGGCCGCCTCGCCGAGCGGCTTGAGAGCCCCTTCGGCGGCGTCCCAGGCGCAGATCGTGATGGTGGGCGCCAGCTCGTTCAGGACGTACGCGAGATCGCCGCGCGGGTGGAACGCGAGGTGCCTGGGCCCCGAGCCCGGCCGCAGCGCGACCTCGCGGTGCAGCGTCGGCTCGCCCGCCGCCGTGAGCTCGCAGACGCGTACGGAGTCGGTGCCGAGGTCGACGCTCACCACCCAGCGGCCGCTCGGGTCGGGCAGGACCTGGTGGGCGTGCGGACCCTGCTGGCGCTGCGGGTGGGGACCCGCGCCGGTGTGCGCCAGAACGCCGGAGGGGGTGGTGGCGAGGCTGCCGTCGGGGCGCACGGGCACGGCGCTGACGCTGCCGGAGCCGTAGTTGGCCGTGAGGACGTGCCCGGCGTGCAGGGCGAGATGGGTGGGAGCGGCCCCGCCGACCGCCACCGGCTTCCCTGCCCGCTCGGGCCTGTCGCCGACGAGGCGGTACGCCGCGACGGTGCCGTCCGAGGTCTCGCTGACGGCGTAGAGCGTGTCACCGGCGGCCGAGAGCGCGAGGTACGAGGGGTCGGCGATCGTGTCCGTGGCGCTGAGGACGGTCAGCGCGCCGCTGTCCGCGTCGACGGCGGCGGTGAGGATCCCGGCCCCGCCCGCCGCGGTGAAGGACCCGATGTACGCCCGTTGACTGATCCCGTACCTGCCGACCACTGCGTTCCCCTCTCGACTCTCGACCGAGCGCCGTGTCCAGGGGGCACTCGTGCGCCAGACGCTAGCAGCCGGTCTAGACCAAGGGGCTCCGGGCCGGGGCGTCCGGGACCAGCGCGGCGCCGCTCTCGCCGCGCGTCCTGGCGAGGGCCTCGGGGTGGTGGACGTAGGCGGGGTGGCGCTCCACGGTGTCGTACGTGCGGTGGAAGACGGGCGTCGCGCTGCCGGAGAGCGGGGGCACGATCCAGGACCAGTCGGCGCCCACGGTGCGGCCCCTGCTCTCCTCGCGGCCCAGGTGGGTCAGGAAGCGCCGGGACTCGGTGTGGTGGTCGGTCATGGTGACACCGGCCCGGTCGAAGGAGTGGAGCACCGCCCGGTTGAGCTCGACGAGGGCGCGGTCCTTCCAGAGCGAACGGTCGCTCGCCGTATCGAGCCCGAGCCGTTCGGCTACGCGCGGCAGCAGGTCGTAGCGGTCGCTGTCGGCGAGGTTGCGGGCACCGATCTCGGTGCCCATGTACCAGCCGTTGAAGGGCGCCGCCGGGTAGCAGACGCCTCCGATCTCCAGGCACATGCAGGCCAGCGCGGGTACCGCGTGCCACCGCAGCTCAAGCCCCGCCCACCAGGGGTGATCGGGGTGTTCGATCGGGACTTCGATGACGGCGTCGGGCGGCAGCCGGAACCAGCGGGGCCTTTCGCCCGGGCCCTGGACCACCAGGGGCAGTACGTCGAAGGGGGTGCCGGGGCCGCCCGGCCAGCCGAGACGGCGCGCGAACTCGGTGATCCCGACGTTGCGCGGGTCGCCGACGACTCGTCCGCCGGGGCGCCGGTACCCGGCGTACCGGATGAGCTGCTCGTTCCAGATGCGGGGCCCCGGGCGGCCGGGCGCGTCGGGCGCGAAGACGGTGATGAGGGGCCTGATCCGCCGCCCGCCGCTGACGGCGGCGCGCAGATGATCCGCCGACGCGGCGGCGATGTCCCCGGCGGCGGTCAGCTCCCTGCGGTCCAGGACGTGCAGGGAACGCCAGTAGAGACGTCCGATGCAGCGGGCGGCGTTGCGCCAGGCGAGCCGGGCGCCGAAGACGAGCTCGTCGTGGGTGTGGCGGTACGTCCCCGTCCCCGCGATCTCGGCGAACACCTGGGCGATCCGTGGCGCGGGGTCGCCGCGGTGGGTCTCGTCGTGGTGCAGGCGGACGAACTCGGCGGCGGCCCTGCGCAGGGCGGGCCCTGTCGGCGCACCGTCCGCGGGGCGCGGCACCGGCGGGGTGACGTCGTCCTGGTGGCCCGCGGCGCGCTCCGGGCAGGCCGTGTCGGTGGCATGCCGGTGCGCTGCCGCCGGGCCTGCGACCGGACAGTGGACCGGTCCGCCTCCCCGCGCATCGCTGTCCGCAGGAGCTCCGTACCCGGCCCTGCGCAGGAAATAGTTCCGCATGGTGCACCCCCAGGAGGCGGCTCCGGGGCACGAACCGCTCGACCGCTCCCGCACGGTCCGCACGTCTGTTAGCCGCGGGGTTACCCCTCCGACGGGGTGATCCACCCTGTATGTGCCCGGTGAACATGGATCAGACGCGGGCGAATTGTCCACACCGCGACCGGAGACGGCAGTTCGGCGTGGGGTTCGCGGTCAGGAAGGTCGTCGCGGTCAAGGAGGTCAGGGAGAGGTCGCCGCGGCCGTGGGCCGTGCGGCGTCCTTGATGGCGGGCAGTGCGAGGGCACCTGCCAGTTCCCTCAGTTCCTCGTCGGTCGGGCGGACGGGCCCCTCGGCGCCGTCCTCGGCGAAGGCCCGGATGCGTGGGGTGCGGATCCCGGTCTTGTCGGCGATCGCCTGCGGCGTCAGATGCCGGCGGCGCATGGTCTTCTGGAGTAGCTGAGACAGGTCATCCATTGACCTCTCCTGCCCCACTCGCGTGCGCTCATGCCGTACGTCTCGACGAACGGTGTCCGGCGCACGGCGCCGCGGACCCGCCACCCGGGCATGACGACTACCCGGGCGCGACGGCTACCTGGGCATGACGGCCCGGATGGTCTTGCCCGTGGGGCCACTGGTCACGGTGACCGCCTTGGCCATGTGCCGCACCATGGGCCAGCCGAACCCGCCGGTGCCACCGGCCAGATCGGGCGCCCGCTCCCGCGGCGGTCGCGGATCGGCGTCGCCGACCACCACCGCTATGGCGTCCGGCTGCGCCTCCAGGCGCAGGGAGCACGACGCCCCGCGTGCGTGCCGTACGACATTGGTGACGAGTTCGGAGACCGCGAGCTCGACGCTCGCGGCGTCCTGGGAATCCACGGCCGGGTGGAGCCCGCCCAGGAAGGAGCGGGCGAAGTCCCGCGCGTGGGCGACCGCTTCCGGCCTCTTGTCGAAGACCGCCTTGACCGACGGTCCGGCGTCCAGCTGCTCCGGCGGTCCGGTGTTCAGCTTGTCAGACGGTCCGGTTGCCAGTCGCGTCCCTTGCGTCCTCATGAGCCCTCCTCGTATGGGGGTGGCCTCTGTCCGAATATGGGGTGGCCGCTGTCCGAGATGCACACTTGCCCGGCAATACGGAACCTGTAACCCGTCGACGCATAACGGATCTTGTTGCCTCATGGGGCGCATGAAGCACGCGCGCGGGGGTACGTGCGCCTCATCGGCCGGTCGGGGGACGACGGAGGGCCGGGTGACAGGGGAGGGAATTCATGACAGCGGCAACTGGGACATCCACGGACACCGGCATCGCGGAACTGCCGGACATCGCTTCCCCCCAGGGGGTCGGGCCGAAGGACGCCCGCGACCTGTCGAAGCTGTTCTTCAGCAGGCTCGCCGTACTCGAAGAGGGCACGCCGGAGCACCAGTACGCCCGCAACACCCTCGTCGAGATGAACATGTCGCTCGTGCGGTACGCCGCCGGACGGTTCCGTCACCGCAGCGACGACATGGAGGACATCGTCCAGGTCGGCACGATCGGCCTGATCAAGGCAATCGACCGCTTCGAGCTCTCCCGCGAGGTCCAGTTCGCGACGTTCGCCGTGCCGTACATCGTCGGTGAGATCAAGCGGTTCTTCCGCGACACATCCTGGGCCGTCCACGTTCCGCGCCGTCTCCAGGAGGCCCGCGTCGAACTGGCCAAGGCCACCGACGAGCTCAGCTCCCGCCTCGGCCGCGCCCCCAAGGTCGGCGAACTCGCCGAACTGATGGACCTCACCGAGGAAGAGGTCATCGAGGCCCGGCAGGCCGCCAACGGCTACAACTCCACCTCCCTCGACGCCACCCTGCACGGCGACCGTGATGACGACAGCGAGGCCGCTCTCGCCGACTTCATCGGCGCGGAGGACCCGGCCATGGAGCTGGTGGAGGACTTCCACGCCCTCGCTCCGCTGCTCGCCCAACTCGACGAGCGTGACCGGCAGATCCTGCGGCTGCGGTTCGTGGACGAACTCACCCAGTCGCAGATCGGCGAACGCCTCGGCGTCTCCCAGATGCACGTCTCACGCCTGCTGACCCGCACCCTGGCCCGTCTGCGCGCCGGAATGCTCACCACCCGCTGACCCACCCGGCCGGGGGACGGCGGGGAAAACGGGGAACGGCGCGGGATTTCGGCCGCTCGCGGAGCGCTAGCATCAGTGCGCCGCTGATGTCCGATCGAGAAGGCGATTCCCCGCGATGGCCGATGACGCTTACCTCTTCCTCCTTCCCGACCGGCACCCCCGGCTGGGGACGGCGCTGGCCGCGGTCGGCAGCCTGGAATGCGCGGAGACCCCCGCCGTCCACGGCTGGCTGCAGGCGCATGACGCGTCGGCCTCTTCGGAACTGGTCCGGATCCTGCCCTCCGAAGCGGAGGCGTTGATCCCCCAGGACGCCGAGCGTCTGCTCGTTCCGTTGAGCGAGGAAGAGGCGCTGCGGGTCCAGCAGGAGTGTGCGCCCCAGTCCGTCACGGACGTGGAGGGCGAACTGCTGGAGTTCCGGGAGACGACCCAGGACTGGGAGGCTCTGGTGCACAGAGCGCTCGCCGCGGGCGTCCCCGCGCAGCGCATCGCCCAGTTGACCGGCCTCGACCCGCGGGCGGTCGGTCGTCTGACCGTGTGACGGCCGGCCGCGCGGGCCCCGGCCGCTAGTCGGCGGCGGTAGGCCGCTTGGTGAAGCGGTGCCACCAGTGCCGGCGGCGAGGGTGCACGGCGCGGCCGAGCCTGCGGCCTATCAGCAGGTAACCGAGGACGGCGCCCGTCGTGTTGAGCATGACGTCGTCGATGTCGAAGGCCCGCCCGGTGACCAGGAAGCCCTGCGCCAGCTCGACAAGGAGCATCACCAGTGCCGTGACGGCTATGACGCGTACGAGGCCCCGGGCGCGAGGCACGAGCACCGGCAGCAGCATGCCGAACGGCAGTCCCAGGACGATGTTGCCACCGAGCTGTTTGACGGTGTCGCGGAACGCGGGCTGTGCCAGATAGTCGCGGATGGAGTCGCCGGGGCGCAGGTTGCTGTGCGTCAAGGGCACGGAGGCGGCCGAGGGTTCGAGCGTCAGGCGGGCCAGCACGACGGCGAAGGCCACGGTCCCGGCGAACGCGAGGAGCATGGCTGCCGCACGCGCCCACCTGGAGAGCGGGGGTGCGCCGGGGGTGCTCCGGGCCTCTGGATCCTTCATGGCCTTGCCGTGCGGGACCGTCCGTGCCATCACGAGCCTCCCCTTGTCAGGTTGTGTTCTGCTTGCGCCTTCCGTTACCCGCTCGATGGCTCCGTACGCGGTCCAGGACAGTTCACAACGGATCCGTGCGGCCGAACAGACCGGCGTGGCCCGGCGGGAGCTGCGTGAGTATGCGGCGCAGCAGCGCGTCGTCGGCGACCTCGGCGACCGTGGCGAGCACCGCCGTGACGGCGCGGCGGGCCTGCCCCGCGTCGACGCCGACGCGTGCGCCCACCGCCGCGACGAAAGCCTCGGGCGTCAGGGGTTCGCTGGCCGGTGAGCCTTCGGTGAGCAGCGGGCCGCACTGCTGCGGCAGCAGACGGGCGAGGTCCGTGCGGTCGTCGCCGACCAGGTGTTCTCCCAGGACCTCCAGCACGCTCTGCACCGCCCCGGCAGCCTCCTGCCGGATCACGTAGGATCCGCGTTCTTGGACCCGGTCAAGCAAAGACTCCACCGACTCGTTCACGATTCATCTCCTCGCTCTCGTCGAAGTGACAGGCGTGGGACGGCTGCAGGACGGTGTCCGCCACATCGAGCAGCGAGAGGCCGTCACGCGAGCTCACCCGTTGCAGCCACGCGAGACCATCGGCGACGGCGCAGTCGTCGCGGGCCGCGACGTAGTCGGCCGCCTGGTGGATGCGCTCCCAGCGTGCCGCGCGCGTGCTGGTGGTCCACACCGGGCGCCGACAGCCGATGCCCGTGTGCACGGGCCGCCAGCGCATCAGTGCCTCGAGGGCGAGAGCGGCGGCGCGCTGCGCGTAGCTGATGTGGGTCGAGGTCACCTCGGTGTGCTCGGTGTAGTAGAGACACAGGACAGCGACCGGGGTGCGACGGGCGTGCAGCGGGAGCGCGAGCACGCGCCGGGTGTCGGGCAGTTCCGCCGACAGGGGCGGTCCGGTGCGGCACGGGTAGTCGCGCAGGTCCGGTACGAATACGGGCTGCATTCCCAGTGCGGCGCTGACCGAGGGGCCGTCGGCGCGGGTGAATTGTGCGGCCTCGGCCTGCAGCGCGGGTTCGTCGGTGGCGTGCAGGAGTTGCCAGTGCTCGAGCCGGGGCAGCCAGGACAGCGCTGCCCGCTGTGCGCCGAGCGATTCCATGAACGCGGTGCAGAGGCGGTTCGGCAGCGCGCTGCGGCCTACAGCTGCCGCGATCGACACGTCATGCACGATCGTCGGTGATTCCTCCGGCATGGTGATGTCCCTTCCAGTCGCATGCCTCACGGTTCGACTGCACCCTCCGGGCGCCGGACGGGTCAGGCGCCCGGAGGGGCGGAAGTTCACCTACCACTCGACGGCCACGTCATGTGTCATCGACCGGGTGACATCGATCGCCTCGGCCAGATCGCGCCGGACGGGGACTCAGGCCCCGATCAGAGGCGTACGAGTCGAAGTGCGCAGCGGCACGGCCAGTTCGACGAGCGCCTTCTCCAGGCCGTGCAGATGGGCCAACACCGGCTCGGCGGTGGAGGGATGCGGCAGAGCGACCGTGTCGGCGGCCGGTCCGCGAGCCGCCTCCGGCGCGGTGAGTGCCTCCACCGCGGCTTCCACGCGCCAGCAGGCGGCGGCGAGCCGGTCGTCGTGCGAGGCCTCGGGGTCCGCGGCGATCGAGGCGAGCCCGCGCACCTCGCGGGCGCAGGCGTCGAGCAGCGCGAGCACTTGGCGGGCGCGCTCCTTGCGGGCCCGCAGCGGGCTGAACGGGTGCACCAGCGGAGCGAGCGAGAACCGCACCTTCCCGAGGAGCTGCTCCAACTCGGCGACGCGTGGCGCGGGATCGGCGTGCCGGGACCCGGCGAGCCGGGCCGCGGCCTCCTCCGTGCAGGCGTGCACACAGCGCAGGGCGCGCTCGATCCAGGCGTTCGTCGTGGCGTGCGTGGTGACGGGCAGCACGAGGAGCACGGCGAGTACGGCACCGAGCGCCCCCACGCCGGTCTCCGCGACCCGCAGGGCGAGCAGCCCCGGGTTCAACACCCCGAGCAGCCCGTAGAGCACGCCCGCCATCACGGTGACCGCGAGCATCATCCACGTGTACGAGACGGCGGCCGTGTAGAAGATCCCGAAGACGCTGACGGCGACGATGATCGCCGAAGGCGCCGGCGCACCGTGCAGCGGGACCGCGAGGACGAAACCGGCCCCGATGCCGATGACCGTGCCGAGCACCCGCCTGAAGCTCCGCACCAGCGTCTCCCCGCTCGACGCGGTGTTCACGAACACCCACCAGGTGGCGCCCACGGCCCAGTACCAGCGCTGGTCGGAGAGCACCTGGCCCGCGGCGAGCGCGAAGGCGCCGCCGAGCGCCGCCTGGACCGCCTGCCGGGTGGTCGTCCTGGCAAGGCCCCTGCCACCCGGCGCTGCGGGCACGGCAGCGGGCGGCAGGCGGCGCTCGTAGCACCACAGCCCGAACCGTACGGACGACGAGGCGCACAGGGACAGCAGGATGGCGGCGAACAGCTCGGGCAGCTGCTCGGGCCCCGTGTGCAGGAACTGCGTCGCGAAGAACATCATGAACGCGAACACCCCGAGCGAGTGCCCGCGCGGCCCCCACCGCCGCGCGTACACGCCCAGGCCCATCACACCGAGGAAGGCGATGTCCCGGGCCACGGGTACGTCGTGCAGCATCGCCGCGAGGGCGAGCACGGGGAACCCGACCGCGGGCAGCAGAGCCGTGGTGACGGCCTGCCCCTTCACCGTCGCGTCGCCCACGGTGAACAGAGCGAGCAGCGCCGCGAGCCCGCCGGTGATCGCCGCGGCGAGCGAGTGCCCGGCCAGACCGCACACGGTCACCGCGAGCGCGATGCCGATGACGGCCCGCGCGGCGAACCGCAACCGCACCCGTCCCGGATCCGGCGCCACGAACACGCTCCTCAGCACAGCTTCCCCGCCCCTTTCGCGTCCAGCTCGACCTGTTCGCACGCAACCTGCCCGCATGCAAAAGGCGCCGCGGGAATCCGCAGCGCCATCGACAGCCACATCACACCATCAAGAGCCTCACTGGCTCAACAGGCATCAGTTTCACTGAGCCATTGGCCCACTCATATGCCCTCACGTCGCGCCACGGGAGGGCCAACGGACCATGCACCGGCGAGCACCCTGGGCCGCGGCGGTGGCGTAAGCGCCGCTGACCTGGGTAGCTCCCGAGCACCCCGCCGTAGGGCGGTGGTTCTCATGTCTCAGGAGTCGCCATGCCCGGAGTGATCGACCGCATCAAGCAGTTCGTCCGCAGCCCTCAGGGGCAGCGCACGATCCGTCAGGTCCGCCAGGCCTCGGCCGACCCGAGGAAGCGGGCCCAGGCCAAGCGCATGCTCGGCAAGATCCGAGGACGCCACTGAGCTTTGCCGAGACGCTGAGGAGGCGAGGAGGCGAGGAGCCGCAGTACGCGATCCGCGGGCTACGGCGCCCTCGGCGGCCACTGCGGGCGCTCGTCCTCCGGCAGGGTGAGGAGGGCCTGGCCGACCGTGCGGTGGGCGGGGAGAAGTTCCGTGCTGCCGGTCAGCGCCAGCATTTCCGAGAGGCGCCGCCCCGCCCCGGCCAGGAGCAGCCTGCCCTCACGGCGGGCGAGCAGCCAGCGCACGGCGAGCAGGCAGTTCAGGCCGCGCGAGTCGCAGAACATCAGCGCCGTCACGTCCAGGACCAGATGCCGGTGCCCGGCCTCGACACTGGCGCCGAGGGTACGCAGGAAGAACTCCTCGCAAGACTGGTCGAGCTCGCCGCTGACCCGCAGCACCGCGGAGTCGGAGCAACTCGCGAGCTCGGTGATGGTCAGGCGATGGGTCTCTGTGGACATCGCACCCCCATGAGCCATCGTACCGAGATCGGCGCAGAAGCCTCTCCCGGCACAGCTCGGCGTGGTTCGCGCCCCTCGCTACCTCTTGTCGCGCCCCGTCACTACCTCTTGTCGAGGAGCTTGACCCGCAGCCGCCCGAGGATCCGGGTGAGGATGCGCGAGACGTGCATCTGGGAGATGCCCAGCTCCGCACCGATCTCGCTCTGCGTCATGTCGGCGGCGAAGCGCATCGCGAGGATCTTGCGCTCGCGCTCCGGGAGCGCGGCGATGAGCGGCTTCAGGGTGTGCAGGTCCTCGACCTTGTCCAGCTCCGGATCGCGGTAGCCCACGTGGTCGGCCAGCGTGTCGTCGGAGTCGACGCCGTCGGCCGGGAAGTCCAGGGAGGCCGTGGTGTAGCCGTTGGCGGCGGTTAGACCTTCGCTGATCTCGGCCTCGTCCAGGTCCAGATGCTCGGCGAGTTCCGCCGTGGTCGGGGTGTGCCCGTTGGTCTGTTCCAGATCGGTGGTGGCCTTCACCAGGTCCAGGCGGAGTTCCTGAAGCCGGCGGGGAACGCGCACGGCCCAGGTGGTGTCGCGGAAGAACCGTTTGATCTCGCCCATGATGGTCGGCAGCGCGAAGGTGGGGAACTCCACGCCCCGCTGGAGGTCGAAGCGGTTGATCGCCTTGATCAGGCCGATCGTGCCCACCTGGACGACGTCCTCGAACGATTCGTCGCGCGGGCGCATCCGATGCGCCGCGTACTGCACGAGGTTGAGGTTCAGCTCCACCAGCGAGTTGCGCACGTAGGAGTGCTCGGGCGTGCCTTCCTCCACCGCGTCGAGGCGGGCGAAGAGCGTCTTGGAGAGGGCCCGCAGATCGGCCGTGCGCTTTCCGACGACGGGGGGCAGGGGGTGTTCGGATGCCGTCGGGTCGGCTGCGGCGATGTCGGGGCCGGCGGTATGTCGTTCGGCGAACGACATCGTGGGTCCTTGGCTGCTCGTCGTCGAGGCCACCATCGTCACTCCCGAAACACAAGGCGCCCCCGGGCTGAGAGCGCGCCGTGCACGGGCTCTTACCCACCATCTGCCGTTACATTCCCGTGACTTGACTCTCCGTATAAGAACCCTGGAAGTCAGCCCCGGATCCGGTCCTGCCACCCCATCGGGTGAGTGTGCGCCCTGGGGCGCCGGGCAGCGGAAGCGGCATGCAACTCATCAACCGGATCGAACACACCATGGAGCGATGGACGACCAACCTGTGGACTCTGCTGCTTCCGCCCAGGCACAAGCGCGGGGAAGTGGTCGCCATACTGCGCCGTCAGTGCGATGACAGCGCGCTGATCCTCGGGCGCGAGCGTGTCCTCGTGCCCAACGCGTTCGTCATCGAGCTGCCGCCGGAGAGCCACCGCCGGCTGAGCACCACCAGCACCGAGTTGAGTCGCTACCTCGCGGCGCAGGTGCACCGCCACGCCGCCGAGCAGGGCTACACGTTCGCCGGACCCGTCGCGGTCAGCCTGCGGTCGGCCGGTGGCGACGCGGTCGGCAGGTTCCAGGTTCACGGCCGCATCACCCCCGCGGAACACGAGGTGGCCCTCGGGATCATCCCCGGGCAGACCCCTGCGGCAGAAACGCTGTGTTTCGAGCCGACCAATATGTGTGCCGGCCGTGAGAGAAATCAGCGCGACGCGCTCTGAGAGTTTCTTGCGCGACGCCCGGAGCGCATTTTTTAACCACACAGAGCCGATCGCACCGTGCTACTGTCGATCTCAGTTGCAGTTGTGGTTCCCAAAAACTTCAAGTGCCCTCACCAGTCGTTTTCGGCCGGTGGGAGCACTTTTGTATTTCCGGTCATTTCCGGCGGGGCAATCATCGCGGCGACGCGGAGTCCGCACAGTGCGGGCTCCGGGCACTGCCCCGAAGGAGATTTAATATGGCTAACGGCACCGTGAAGTGGTTCAACTCGGAAAAGGGCTTCGGCTTCATCGAGCAGGACGGCGGCGGCCCCGACGTCTTCGCCCACTACTCGAACATCGCCGCCCAGGGCTTCCGTGAGCTCCAGGAAGGCCAGAAGGTGAACTTCGACATCGCCCAGGGCCAGAAGGGCCCGACGGCCGAGAACATCGTTCCCGCCTGACGCTCACGCGCACTTCGTAGCTGGGGCCCGCACCTTGGGTGCGGGCCCCAGCTCGTGCATTTGACACATCATCCCGGCCACGGATTTCCCGCGCATCCACGCGCACAGCAATTACCGTCGCCCGGATCAGATTGACGAATTCGCTATACGCATTCGCTCTGCGCATTCGCTTTACGCATTCCCCCGGCCCGTTCTCGCGATTCTCCGCGCTGTGCTCTCGCTGCGGAAATTCCTTGGTACGTGCCGCATCAAGGAAGGTTCCGCATGAACCGCACTCGTACGAACGACCGCTCCTACCGCTCGAACTCCGGCTCTGGCTCCGGCAGGAGCGGGAACCGTTACGGAGCTCCGTCCGGCGGCCGCTCCGGCGGTCCGAACCGTTCGGGCGGCTACGGGCGCCGACCGTCCGCGCCCCAGGGCGAGTTCGCCCTGCCGGTCACGATCACCCCCGCGCTCCCCGCCGTCGAGGCGTTCGCCGACCTCGCGATGCCGGCGCCGCTGCTCACCGCGCTCGGCCGCGAAGGCGTGACCAAGCCGTTCCCGATCCAGGGTGCGACCCTGCCCAACTCCCTCGCGGGCCGCGACGTACTCGGCCGTGGCCGCACCGGCTCGGGCAAGACCCTCGCCTTCGGACTCGCGATGCTCGCCCGCACGGAAGGTCAGCGCGCCGAGCCGCGCCAGCCCCTTGCCCTGGTCCTCGTCCCCACCCGCGAACTGGCCCAGCAGGTCACCGACGCGCTCACTCCCTACGCCCGTGCCCTGCGGCTGAAGCTCGCCACGGTGGTCGGCGGCATGTCGATCGGCAGGCAGGCCGGTGCGCTGCGCGGCGGCGCGGAAGTCGTCGTCGCCACGCCGGGCAGGCTCAAGGACCTCATCGACCGGGGCGACTGCCGGCTGAACCAGGTCGGCATCACCGTCCTGGACGAGGCCGACCAGATGGCCGACATGGGCTTCATGCCCCAGGTCACCGCGCTGCTCGACCAGGTGCGCCCCGAGGGCCAGCGGATGCTGTTCTCGGCCACGCTCGACCGCAACGTCGACCTCCTGGTCCGCCGCTACCTCTCCGACCCGGTCGTCCACTCCGTCGACCCCTCGCAGGGCGCGGTCACCACGATGGAACACCACGTGCTGCACGTCCACGGCGCCGACAAGCACCGGACGACGACCGAGATCGCGGCGCGCGAGGGCCGGGTGCTCATGTTCCTGGACACCAAGCACGCCGTCGACCGGCTCACCGAGCACCTGCTGAGCAGCGGCGTCCGCGCTGCCGCCCTGCACGGCGGGAAGTCCCAGCCGCAGCGCACCCGCACCCTGACCCAGTTCAAGAGCGGTCATGTGACGGTGCTCGTGGCGACCAACGTGGCCGCACGCGGCATCCACGTCGACAACCTCGACCTGGTCGTGAACGTGGACCCGCCGACCGACCACAAGGACTACCTCCACCGCGGCGGCCGCACCGCACGGGCCGGTGAGTCCGGCAGCGTCGTCACCCTGGTCACCCCGGGCCAGCGTCGCGACATGACCCGCCTGATGGCCGCCGCGGGCATCACCCCGCAGACCGCCCAGGTGCGTTCCGGAGACGAGGAGTTGAGCCGCATCACCGGCGCCCAGGCTCCTTCAGGCATCCCGGTCACCATCACCGTGCCGGCCTCGGAGCGCCCCCGTCGCGGCGGCTCCCCCTCTTCCCGTGGCCGTCGCAGCCGCAGCGCCCAGGACCGGCGTACCGACCGCGGTCCGCGCCGCGCCGCTCAGGGCCCTTCCGTCTCCAGCCCGGCCGCCTGAGGCCCTTCTGGCGTCGATCGCCTCAACCCTGTCAGCCGTCCCCCTCCTCACCTGTGAGGCACCCATGCGCTGCGTCATCGCCCGTTTCCCGTTCGACCTCACCAAGAGCGGCGTCCTTGAGACGATGAAGGGCATCAAGCCCGAGCCGATCACGGGTGACTCCGTCATCATCGGCCGCCGCCACTACCCCATCAAGCAGGTGGGCGCGGTCATCACCCGGCAGGACCGGCGTGACTTCAGCGCCGGGGAAGTCACCCGCGCCATGACGCTCCTTGGCTTCACCTGCCGCACCCCTTCCGAGGACCCGGCCCCGCGCGACCTCACCCCGCTCCAGACAGCGTCGGCGCTGCTCGGCGCCTCCACTCCCGTGTAGCGGGAGACGCAGGACGCGACAGCAGTGCAGCAAGGAGGGCCCCACCGGTACGCCGGTGGGGCCCTCCTTGCGTACGTGTCCCGCACGCACGTACGTGTCCCGCACGCACGTACGTGTCCCGCACGCGCCCGGGTGGCAGCACACAAAATCTATGCTTGTCAGCGTAGACATTGCGCTGTCGCATGATTAGGCTTTCTCTCATAGTTGTAGATCAAGAGGGAGGACGGAGGAGCAGACGCCATCAGGATCGCCCGGCCCGAGATCGATTCGGCCCGGGTGCCGCAAGACCCCGGATTGGAAGGTGGTCCTCGGTCACGCATCAGCGATCCCCGTATTCCCGCCTGTTCACGGGCCGGAGAGCGGAAAGAAGAGGTCGGCGCAGCAACGAGCCCGACCGATGGTGTTGAATTTCCTTCGGGGCCTTGGTGCCGTACGGCATCAGGGCCCCTCGACGCGTGCCATAACGAGGTGACATGACTGCAGATACCCCGCTCAGCGGTCGTCTGGACGACGACGACTACCCCGCCTACACCATGGGGCGGGCCGCCGAGATGCTCGGCACCACACCCGGTTTCCTGCGGGCCATCGGTGAGGCCCGGCTGATCACACCG
The DNA here is from genome assembly GCF_055570235.1 of Streptomyces sp. NPDC031274. Classification (NCBI taxonomy): domain Bacteria; kingdom Bacillati; phylum Actinomycetota; class Actinomycetes; order Kitasatosporales; family Streptomycetaceae; genus Streptomyces; species Streptomyces sp. NPDC031274. The sequence continues at coordinate 124,694 of NZ_JBVIHP010000016.1, forward strand.
CTCCGCTCAGAGGGCGGACACCGGCGGTACTCCCGCTACCAACTGCGGATCGCCGCGCGCGCCCGCGAACTGGTGGACCAGGGCACCCCGGTCGAGGCGGCCTGCCGCATCGTCATCCTCGAGGACCAGCTCGAGGAGGCCCAGCGCATCAACATGGAGTACCGCCGCGACGCCGACGAATCGAGCGGCGCCCCGCACTGATATCGCCCGCGCGCCGAGCCCACTCCCGGGCGGGTCCACTCCCCCGGCAGGCCCGGTTCAGGCCGTCGGAGGCCACACCCCCGGAGCGAGAACACCCAGCGCGTACGCCCGCGCCACCAGCTCCGTCCGGTTCGCCGCGCCCCAGCGCTCCGTCAGACGGCGCAGATGGTAGGTGACGCCGTCCGGGGTGAGGCCCGTCTCGCGGGCCGCCCGTGCCGTCGTGGCGCCGCCGGCGAGCAGGGCCAGGATGCGCGCCTCGGCCGGGGTCGCGGCTTCAGCGGGGGCCGGATCGGGGGCGCGGTCCTCGCCCAGGACGCGGAGCAGCACAAGGAGGCCGGGAACCTCGTCGACCGTGTCGCTCACCGGCTCCGCCGTCAGCTCACCGTGGCGCCGCACACCGTCGGCCGCCGTCCAGAGCACCGCGACCGGATAGCGCGAGCGGTGCCGCAGCCGCAGCGCCTCGGCGATCCGCAGGACCTGTGTCTCCTCCTCGGGGCGGAACAGTTCCAGTACGTTGCGGCCCCGCAGGGTGCCGGAGGTCTCACCCCACTCCGCCGCCATCGCCGTATTGGCGATGATGATCGCCCCGCTCGCCTCGCAGACCGCGACCGGCATCGGGATGCGGTTGAAGAGGAGCATGGCGCGGTTGCGCCACAGCACGGAGTCCACGGAATTCGCGGGGTCCACAAAGCCCTCGGAGTCCACAGGGCGACTCCTTTCAGCTTCGGCGCGGAGCAGTCAAGAGCGGGGTGCCGTTCACCACTACACAATCATGTAGTGGAGCGGCGTGAACCCACGGGGGCGGCGGTCAAGCTGGGTGTGCAGTGACTTCCGTACGGCGAAAGGCAGTTGTCACGCCATGCCCCCCACCACCATCGCACCGTTCCCTCAGGACGCCGGTCCCGATCTCGACGGCGTACCGCTGATCGACATCTCCGCCACCGGGCAGGGGCCTGCCCCGCTGCAGCAGATCATGGAGATGCTGCGCCGGCACGGGCCCGTGGTGCGACGCCGTCTGCACGGCCGCGAAGCGCTGTTCGTGAGCGATCTCGATCTCGTCACCGAACTCGCCGACGAGACCCGCTTCGCCAAGCACGTCGGCCCCGCCCTGCAGAACGTGCGCGAGTTCACCGCCGACGGACTGTTCACCGCGTACAACGACGAGCCCAACTGGGCCCGCGCGCACGACATCCTGATGCCCGCGTTCGCGCTGGGTTCGATGCGTACGTACCACCCGGTGATGCTGCGCGTCGCCCACCGCCTCATCGAGTCGTGGGACCGCGGCGCGCGGGACGGGCTCCCCGTGGACGTACCGGGTGACATGACGCGGATGACGCTGGACACGATCGGACTCGCCGGGTTCGGCTACGACTTCGGGTCGTTCGAGCGGGCCGAGCCGCATCCCTTCATCGACTCCATGGTCCGCTGCCTGGAGTGGAGCATGACGCGCCTGAGCCGTACGCCGGGCACCGACCACTCGGCGGCGGACGCGGCCTTCCGCGCGGACGCCGACTATCTGGCGCAAGTGGTCGACGAGGTCATCTCCGCGCGGGCCGGTGGCGCCCCCGGCGCCGGACCCGCCGATGACCTGCTCGGTCTCATGCTCAGCGCCGCGCACCCGGGCGACGGCACGAAGCTGGACACCGCCAACATCCGCAACCAGGTCATCACCTTCCTGATCGCGGGCCATGAGACGACGTCCGGCGCGATGTCGTTCGCGATGTACTACCTCGCCAAGCATCCCGCCGTCCTCGACCTCGTACGGCGCGAGGTGGACGCCGTGTGGGGCGACACGGCCGACCCCGAGCCGACGTTCGACGACATCGGGCGGCTCACGTACACGCGCCAGGTGCTCAACGAGGCGCTGCGGCTGTGGCCGACGGCCGCCGCGTTCGGACGGCACGCCCGCGAGGACACGCTCCTCGGCGGCCGCATCCCGCTCCGTGCCGGACAGAACGTCACCGTCCTGGCGCCGATGCTGCACCGGCAGCCCGTGTGGGGCGACAACCCGGAGCTGTTCGACCCGGCGCGGTTCACCCCGGAGGCGGAGGCCGCGCGCTCCCCGCACGCGTTCAAGCCGTTCGGAACCGGTGAACGGGCCTGCATCGGGCGGCAGTTCGCTCTCCACGAGGCGACCATGCTCCTCGGGATGCTGGTGCACCGCTACCGCCTTCACGACCACGCCGACTACCGGCTCACCGTCAAGGAGACGCTCACCCTCAAGCCCGACGGCTTCACGCTCACGCTGACACCGCGCACCGGTGCCGACCGCGTGCACGGCCCGCTGCCCGGCGCGGCGTCCGGCCCGAAAGCGGCGGAGCCCGACGCCACCGTGCTTCCCGCACGCGTCGTTCCCGGCACCCGCGCGCTCTTCCTGCACGGCAGCAACTACGGAACCTGCCGGGACTTCGCGGCCCGGCTCGCCGACGAGGCCGCGTCGGTGGGCTGCGAGACCGAGGTCGCGCCGCTGGACGAGTACGCCGGGGCGCTGCCCGCCGACCGCCCGGTCGTCATCACCGCAGCCTCGTACAACGGCCGGCCCACCGACGACGCCACGGTGTTCGCCTCCTGGCTCGACGGCGCCCCGGCCGGCACCGCCGAGAACGTCACGTACGCGGTCCTCGGCGTGGGTGACCGCAACTGGGCCGCCACCTATCAGCACGTCCCGACACGCTTCGACGAACGCCTTGCGGAGCTGGGCGGCACCCGGCTCCTTGAGCGCACGGCGGCCGACGCGTCGGGCGATCTCGGCGGCACCGTACGCGAGTTCACGTCGCGGCTGCGTACAGCGCTTCTTGCGCGGTACGGCGATCCCACCGCGCTGGAGGCTCCCGACGCCGCCGCCTCCTCGGACGCCTACGAGGTCCGCGAGCTGACCGGCGGTCCGCTGGACGCGCTCGCCGCGCGGCACGGCCTTGTTCCGATGACGGTCAGTGAGGCCTACGACCTCACCGCGCCCGGACATCCCCGTACGAAGCGCTTCGTACGGCTCGCCCTGCCCGACGGCGTGACCTACCGCACCGGCGACCATCTCAGCGTGCTGCCGGTCAACGACCCGGCGCTCGTCGACCGGGCCGCCGCCGCGCTCGGCGTGGACCTGGACGCGGTCCTCGACATCCGCGCTAGCCGCCCGCGCCGCGACGGTCTCGCCGTCGACCGCCCGCTGACGGTGCGCCAACTCCTCACGCACCACGTCGAGTTGCAGGACCGGCCCACCGAGGTCCAGCTGGCCGTGCTCGCCGCCGCCAACCCCTGCCCGCCCGAGCGAGCCGCTCTCAGCACCCTGGCCGACGACGCCTCGGCCCGCGCGTCCGACGGGCGGACACTGCTCGAACTGATCGAGGACTGCCCGGCCCTGCGCGGGGCCCTGGAGTGGCCGCGTCTCCTCGACGTGCTCACGCCCCTGCGGCCCCGCCACTACTCGGTGTCCTCATCGCCGGGGGTGAGCCCCGGCCACGCCGACCTGATGGTGTCCCTCCTCCAGGCCCCGGCCCGCTCGGGCAGCGGGCTGCTGTACCGCGGCACGGGCTCCGGCCATCTCAACGGGGTGCGTACGGGCGACACCGTCCTCGCCCGCGTCCAGCCGTGCCGTGAGGCCTTCCGCATCGACCACGCGGACGCGGCGCCCGTCATCATGGTCGCCGCGGGTACCGGCCTCGCCCCGTTCCGCGGCACGATCGCGGACCGCGCGGAACTGACGGCAAAGGGTGCTCAACTCCCCCGCGCACTGTGCTACTTCGGCTGCGACGACCCGGATGCGGACTTCCTGCACGCCGAGGAGCTGCATGCCGCGGAAGCCGCCGGTGCGGTCTCGCTGCGCCCCGCCTTCAGCGCCTCCCCCGTCGACGGAGCGGCCTTCGTCCAGCACCGCATCGCGGCGGAGGCCGACGAGGTGTGGGACCTGCTGACCGCCGGAGCACGGGTGTACGTCTGCGGCGACGGCTCACGGATGGCGCCGGGCGTGCGTGACGCCCTGCGCACGCTTCATCAGGGCCGTACGCCGGGGGCCACGGCTGCGGACTCCGAGCGGTGGCTCGGCGAGCTGACCGCGCAAGGGCGTTATGTGGAGGATGTGTACGCGGCTGGATAGGGGGGGCAGAACGAGTGGCTCACGCCGGGTCCGGGGTGCCGGGGCCGGCGTGCGGCTCACTGCCGCTACCGATGCCTATGCCGCTCGCCGCTTCCCCTTCTGCCGCCTCAAGCCCCACCCTCGGCGGCGTAGGCGAATCGCCGGTCGATGATCTCAAGGACCTGCTCGCCCCAGCGCAGGTTCGACTCCTCCAGGGAACGGCCCGCCATCAGTGTGAGGTAGGGGCCGATGCGCTCGGCGTCGCGCAGGTACTCCGCCTCTTCGCGGCCGCCGAGGAGGTGGAGGCGCAGCCGTTCGTACCGGGCGAGCTTGCCGCGTGACCACTCCATGCGCTCCTCGATCAGCGCGCGGGTGGCGGCCGGATCGCCGCCGTCCATGGCCTGCACCTTGACCATGAGCTCGTCCCGGATGGCGATGGGCCGGGGCGGCTGCGCGGAGAAGGCGTGCAGATCCCGCAGACCGGCATCGGTGAGCGTGAACATCCGCTTGTTCGGCCTGCGTTCCTGTTGCACCACACGGGCGTCGATCAGGCCGTCGCCCGCGAGTCGCTCCAGTTCGCGGTAGAGCTGCTGGGGAGTCGCGGACCAGAAGTTCGACACGGACACGTCGAAGATCTTGGCCAGGTCGTAGCCGGACGACTCGCCCTCCAGGAGCGCCGCGAGCACCGCGTACTTGAGAGACATCTGGACACCGTATACCGATGTGATTACTCTCCTTCACACCTATTCAACAAGTTGACTATCAACGCATGAGGGTGAGGTGCGCGGGCATGCAGGCTTTCCGCAAGGCCGTCGAGGCCGACGATCACGCGGCGATCGAGGCCCTTCTGGCCGAGGACGTCGTCTTCTCCAGCCCGGTGGTGTTCCGGCCCTACCCGGGCAGGGCGACGACCGCCGCGATCCTGCGCGGCGTCACACGGGTCTTCGAGGACTTCCGGTACGTACGCGAGATCAACGACGCCGGAGGGCGCGATTCCGCGCTGGTCTTCGAGGCCCGGGTCGGCGACCGGCAGATCACCGGGTGCGACTTCCTCCACCTCGACGAGGACGGGCTGATCGACGAGCTGATGGTGATGGTCCGCCCCCTGTCGGCCGCCCAGGCGCTCGCCGCGGCCATGGGTGCCCAGTGGGACCAGATCATGGGGGAGGCGGCGGACGCGTAGGCGGCGCCCATCGGGAGGCACCCGCCGCTACCAGGCGCGGGCCGACTCGACGAGACGGTCCCGCACGAGGGCGACATGCGGGTTGTCCGCGGATCCGGGGCGCTGCACCAGAAAGCCTGTGTTGATCGGGGCGTCCTGCGGGTCGTGGAGGAGCACCAGGGTTCCGGCGGCCAGCGCGTCACGGCAGAGGTAGCGGGGCAGCACGGAGAATCCCGCGCCCGCGGTGACGGCCGAGAGCACACCGCGCAGGTCGGGGACGGTGACGGAGGCCTCGCAGGTCAGCCGCTTGCCGAAGACGTGCCGCCAGTAGCGGCGGGCGATCGGCAGGTCCTCGGCGTAGGTCACCAGCGGGACGCCGAGCAGCACCCCCGGCCCTTCGGCGGCGATGCGCCCGTCGCCGCCGATGCGCTCGGCCCACGAGGGCGCCGCGACCAGCACGAACTCCTCGTCCGCAAGCGGCACGGAGCTCAGGGAGCGCCCACGGGGGCGGTCCGTGGCGATCACCAGGTCATGCCGTCCCGCGCGCAGCTCGTCCAGGAGCCGGTCGGTCAGTCCGGTGGTCACGCGCAGCCGGACCCCCTTCTCGACCAGCGGTGCGAGCGCGGGCAGCGCGCAGTGGCAGAGCATCTCCGCCGGGCCCGCCAGATGGACGGGCTCCGCCGGGGCGCCGTCGAGGGGGCCGCCGTGCCCGGTGACCGCGGCGAGGGCGTCGAGGGGATCGACGACACGGGCGGCGAGCGCGTCCGCGTACGGCGCGGGGGCGACACCGCGCGGCAGGCGCTCGAACAGCTCCCGGTCGACCTGCCGCTCCAGGGCCCGGATCTGCGTGGTGACGGTGGGCTGCGAGAGGCCGAGCAGGCGGGCGGCGGCGGTGAAGGAACCCGACCGGTACACGGCGAGGAACGTACGCAGGAGGTTCAGGTCCAGCGGGCCCCCGGCCGGGGCCGTTCCCGCCGATCCATCGGAATTTCTATCTCCCATATGGGTCAGCCTATTGGATTTCGTTGGGCATCCCGCTCTACGTTCGAGGACAGCACCGCCTGACGTTCTGCGCACAGAACGTCAGAGGTCGCAGACAGAGCCCAGCAAGATCTCAGCCCCGGAGAGAGACATGTCCAAGATTCTGTTCGTCGTGACCGGCGCCGACCACTGGACGCTGGCCGACGGCACCCAGCACCCCACCGGCTTCTGGGCCGAGGAGGCCGTCGCGCCGTACGAGGCGTTCAAGGCGGCCGGGCACGAGATCGTCGCCGCGACACCGGGTGGCGTCGTGCCGACCGTCGACCAGGCGAGCCTGGCGCCCGAGGTCAACGGCGGCCAGGAAGGCGCCGACAAGGTCGCCGTGACCCTCGCGGAGATCAGCGAGTTCCTCACGCCGCTCAAGCTGGAGGAGGTCGACCTCGCCGACTACGCCGCCGTCTTCTACCCCGGCGGCCACGGCCCCATGGAGGACCTCGCCGTCGACGCCGAGTCCGGCAGGCTCCTCACCGCCGCCCTGGAGTCGGGCAAGCCGCTGGGCGTCGTCTGCCACGGCCCGGCCGCGCTGCTCGCGGCCACCAAGGAGGACGGCTCCAACGCGTTCGCCGGGTACGAGCTGACCGGCTTCACCAATGCCGAGGAGACGCAGGCCGGCTTCGCCGAGAAGGCCAAGTGGCTGCTCCAGGACCGGCTCGTCGCGGCGGGCGTCGACTTCCAGGAGGGCGCCCCGTGGGCCCCCAAGGTGGTCGTCGACCGTAACCTGATCACCGGTCAGAACCCGGCGTCCGCAGCCCCGTTGGCGGACGAGCTCGTCAAGAAGCTGGCCTGACCCTCATGGGTGCCGACCGGCTCGACGAGGTCCTCGACGCCACCTACGACTCCCTCACACGGTATGGCGTACGGCGCACGACGATGGACGACATCGCCTCCACGATGGGCGTGTCCCGGTCAGCGGTCTACCAGTACGTACGCAACAAGGACGACGCCTTCCGCAAGCTCGCCGAACGCCTGCACGCGCAGGCGCTCGCGCGGGCCCGGAAGGCGGCGGCCGATGACACGTCGAGCGCCGAGCGCATCCGGGGCGTCCTGGACGCCAAGCTCGACCTGGTCCTGCGCCTTGTCGGGGACTCTCCGCACTCCGCCGAACTCCTCGACGCGAAGGCGCGCCTCTTCGGCGACATCTGCCACGGCTTCACCGGTTCGCTGCGGGGGCTGCTCATCGAGCTGTTCACCGAGGCGGGGACCCCGGCCGCGGTGGAGCCGGCCGAGGCCGCCGACGCCTGCATAGCCCTGGTCATCGGCCTGGAGTCCATGTCCGACGGCCGCCGCCTCTTCGCCCCCGCCACGGACGCGCTCCTGACCGGCCTTCTCGGCTCGCCGGTGACCACGACGACGACCGGCTGACCGACCTCCCCTTCCCCCCACTCCCCACGTACAGCTCTCCCGAGGAGACCCCTCATGCACCACCCCGAAGCGTCCGCGTCCGAAGCGCTCGACCCCGAGGCGCTCGTCGCCAAGCTCCGTGCCTCCTTCGCCACCGGCCGCACCCGGCCCCTGGCCTGGCGCGAGCAGCAGCTCACCCAGCTGCGCTCCCTGTTCACGGAGCACCGTGAGGACATCGCGGACGCCCTGTACACCGACCTGCGCAAGCCGCACTCCGAGGCGTACACCGCCGAAGTCGACTTCCCCGTACGGGAGATCGACCACACGCTGGCCCATCTGGAGGAGTGGCTGAGCCCCCAGCCGCTCGCGCCCGGCGCACTTGCGGGGCTGCCCGAGGGGTCGACCGCCGGTACGCAAGTCGAACCGCTCGGCACCGTCCTGATCATCGCGCCGTGGAACTACCCCGTGCAGCTGCTGCTCGTCCCCCTCGTGGGCGCGCTCGCCGCGGGCAACACCGTGGTCCTCAAGCCCAGCGAGATCACCCCGGCCACCTCGGCGCTGATCGCCCGGCTCATCCCTGAGTACCTGGACACGGACGCCGTCGCCGTCGTCGAGGGCGGCGTGCCGGAGACCACCGCGCTGCTCGCCCAGCGGTACGACCACATCTTCTACACCGGCAACGGCGCCGTCGGCCGCATCGTGATGCGCGCCGCCGCCGAGCACCTCACCCCGGTCACCCTCGAACTCGGCGGAAAGTCCCCGGTGTTCGTGGACCGGGACGTCGATGTGGCCGCCGTGGCCACGCGCCTGGCCGAGGCCAAGTTCCGCAACGCGGGCCAGACGTGCGTCGCCCCCGACTACGTACTCACCGACCCGGAGACCGCCCCCGCGCTCGCCAAGGAGCTGCGCACGGCCGTTGAGCGGGTGTTCGGCGCGGACCCCAGGTCCTCGGAGACGTACGGACGCATCGTCAATGAAAGGCACTTCGACCGGGTGTCCGCCCTCCTCGGCTCCGGGACGACGGCGTTCGGCGGGCAGAGCGACCGGGACGACGTGTACATCGCGCCGACCGTGCTCACCGACGTGAAGCCCGACGAGCCGGTGATGCGGGAGGAGATCTTCGGTCCCGTACTGCCGATCGTGAACGTCGAAGGACTCGACGAGGCCATCGCCTTCATCAACGACCGCGACAAGCCGCTCGCCCTCTACGGCTTCACCGAGAACGAGACGACGCGGCAGCGCCTGGCCGCGGAGACGTCCTCGGGCGGCCTCGGTTTCGGCCTTCCGATGGCTCATCTCCGCGTCCCGGAGCTGCCGTTCGGCGGAGTCGGCGAGAGCGGCGTCGGCAACTACCACGGGCCGCACTCCATCGCCACGTTCAGCCACCGCAAGGCCCGGCTCGACGTGCCGCTGGGCTGACGGTCAAGGGCGGGGGCGGCGCGCCCACATTTCCGCAGACCGCTGTCGGCGACGCCGGTCCGCCCCGTCGCGGCGCCCCCACCGCCGCCGTGCCCGGGCGAGACGGCGAGGCTAGCTCCGGGCACGCAAGGCGTGCGAGAGCGCGCTCATGCTGATGTCGATGACCGTGCGGAGCTGCTTCTGGCTCGCCCGGGACCTGCTCATCACGGCCAGCGACTGGTTGACCGCCGTCAGGTGAACCGCGAAGTCGTCGGCATCGCCTTCGGCCAACCGCGCGGCGTTCAAGGCGGTCAGCAGCCGCGCACGCTGAAAGCCCAGAGCTTCGGTCGCGCGTGCGGCGATGGCGGGGCTGAGTGCCGGTGCCGCCATCGCGGTCTGGGCGATCAGGCATCCATCAGGTACGCCAGGGTCGGCGATGCGCTGCAGGGTGACCTCGAAGAACGCCCGTACCGCCTGGAGCGGTTCCTCGGACGCACGTGAAAGCGCCTGGTCGTACCTGTCTCCGTACCGCGCGGCGTAGCGGTCGAGACAGCGCAGGAAGAGCGAGTCCTTGTCGCCGAACGAGGAGTAGATGGAGCTGCGGTTCAATCCGGTCGCCCTGGAGAGGTCGTCGAGAGACGTGTCGGCGTATCCGGCCCGCCAGAACTGGACCATCGCCGCGTCGAGCGCGATGCCCATGTCGAACTGCTTCTTCCCGGCCATCACACATGCACCTCGTTCTTGGACCAACCGTTGCGGCCCTGCCCATCCTATCTTGAACTGATCAGTCCAAGATGCAGTAGGCTCAAGACATGACCGACGACGCCATAGCCCCCATAGCCCCGAACCGCTCCTGCGACCAGAACCCGGTCCCCGGGTTGCCGCTGTACGACCTCGCGGGTTTCACTCACCGCTGGGTCGACGCGGAAGGAATCCGCCTTCACGCCGTGGAAGGCGGTCGGCCGACCGGACCCACCGTCGTCCTGCTCGCCGGATTCCCGCAGACCTGGTGGGCTTGGCGAAAGGTGATGCCGGGCCTTGCCGAGCGATTCCGCGTGATCGCGATCGACCTGCCGGGGCAGGGCCACTCCGACCGCCCTCAAGGGGGCTACGACACGCACACCGTCGCTTCGCGTGTCCAGGCGGCGCTGACCGCGCTCAACGTGCCGAAGTACTGGCTCGTCGCCCACGACATCGGGGCCTGGGTCGCCTTCTCGCTGGCCCTGAAGTACGAAGAGCGCCTGCACGGTGTCGCTCTGCTCGACGCCGGCATTCCCGGAATCACTCTCCCGGACTCCGTCCCGACGGATCCCGACCGGGCCTGGAAGACCTGGCACTTCGCCTTCCATCTGGTGCCCGAACTGCCCGAGACTCTGCTCACCGGCCGCGAGCGTGACTACGTCGGCTGGTTCTTGAAGGTCAAAGCTCTCTCCCCGAACACCTTCGACGGCGCCGAGATCGACCATTACGCCGCCGCCATCGCGGCCGAGGGAGGTCTTTCGGCGTCTCTCGCCTACTACCGCGACGCCGCGGAATCAGCGCGTAAGAATCATGAAGCTCTCGAACGGGGGCACCTGACCGTCCCGGTCCTGGGAATCTCCAGCTCCCATGGCTCGATCCCCGACATGGCCGCCTCCCTCAGCCCGTGGGCAGAGAACGCGACCGGCGTCCGCATCCCACAGGCCGGACACTTCATTCCCGACGAGCAGCCCGACGCAACGGTGGACGTGTTGACCGCGTTCATCGATCACGAGCGTGCCGAGTAGGCACCACGAGCCCCGACTCGTACGCCGCCACCACCGCCTGGGTGCGGTCCCGCAGCCCGAGTTTGCCGAGCACCCGGCTCACGTGGGTCTTCACGGTCTCCTCGCTGACGTGCAGCCGTCCGGCGATCTCAGGGTTGGAAAGGCCCTCCGCCATCAGCCGGAGCACCTCGGTCTCGCGGGGTGTGAGCGCGTCGAGGCGGGCCGCGGGTCCCGCGGGCGGTCCGGGCCTGAGACGGGCGAACTCCGCGATGAGACGGCGGGTCACGGTAGGAGCGAGCAGCCCCTCCCCCGCGGCCACCACACGCACCGCGTCGAAGAGGCGCTCCGCCGTGACGTCCTTGAGCAGGAACCCGGCGGCGCCCGCGCTCAGCGCGTCGTACACGTGCTCGTCCAGGTCGAAGGTGGTGAGGATGAGCACGCGCGTGCCGGTCCCCGCGAGGTGTCCCGTCGCCTCGATGCCGTCCATCACCGGCATGCGTACGTCCATCAGGACCAGGTCGGGCAGCAGTTCCCGGCAGAGTTCGACCGCCTGTGCCCCGTCGGCGGCCGTGCCGACGACCGTGAAGTCGGGCTGGGTGGCGAGGAGTCCGGCGTATCCGACGCGTACGACTTCGTGGTCGTCGGCGATGACGAGGCGCAGCGGAGAGGATGTGGGAGGGCCACTGGGGGTGCTCATGCGGCATGCTCCCTCACCGGTGCCGGAAAACTCGCCTCGATGAGGAATCCGCCGCGCCGCGCGGGGCCCGCGCGCAACTCGCCTCCGACCATGGCGGCACGCTCCCGCATGCCGACAAGGCCGTGCCCTTCGTCAAGGTCCGCCGGGGTGTGCGGACTTGGGCCGTTGTCACGCACCCGGAGGCGCAACGTCTCGTGGGTGTAGTGGAGTTCCACGTCCACGGCGGCGCCCGGCGCGTGACGCCGGGTGTTGGTCAGGGCCTCCTGCACGATGCGGTACGCGGTGAGTTCGAGGCCCGGATCCAGCGGTCGTACCGGACCCTCGACGATGAGGCGGACGGTGGCGGCCGACGCGTCGCGGGCCTCGTCGACGAGCTCGCCGAGCTGTTCGAGCCCCGGTTGGGGGCGGCGGTCCGGCGCGGCGTCGCCCGCGTCCTCGCGCAGCACGCCGAGCAGTCTGCGCATCTCGGTGAGTGCCGTGCGGGCGGTGTCGCCGATGGCCAGGAAGCGTTCGGCGCCGACTGAGGGCAGACCGGGAGTGGTGAGACGGGCGGTCTCCGCCTGCACCGCGATCATGGATATGTGGTGGGCGACTACGTCGTGCAACTCCCGTGCGATCCTGGCCCGTTCACCGCGGGCGGCGTGCTCCAGGAGAGTGTCCGCGATGGCCTGCTCGGCCGCGCTGTTCACGCGGGCGGTGTCCCGCGCGCTGCGCGCGAGACCGGTACCGGCCGCGACGGCGGCACCCACCGCGGTGAGGACGGTGAGGGAGCGGTCCCCCGCCCCGGCACCCGTGGACGCGGTGGCCGCGTACGCGATGAACGGCAAGGGAAGAATGGCCGCCAGCTGTTTCAGGCCCCGGCGCCCCGCCTGATGGAGCGAGACGAGCAGCGCGCAAAGGCCGGCGCCCGTCAGCACGTGGAACGGCGCGAGGGAGAGCATGCCCGCCACCCCCGCGAGTAGGGCCGCAGCGGCGAGAACGCCGCGGGAGGGGCCCGGGGAGGCGGAGGCGCAGGAGTGCGTCCGGTCAGCCGGGTTCGGGAGCCAGGACGCCTGCCCGACGGAACGGCTCCGGCGCGAGGCGCTCCACCGCTCGCTGCTCCACCGCGCGCTGCTCAATCGCACGCGGCCCCGATGCACACCGCCCCACCGCGCCCCGCCCCACCGCACGCCACTCGGCCGCAGGCTGCTCGGCCGCACGCCGACCGGCCGCACGCTGACCGGCCCCACGGACGATACCGATGCAGATGCCGGCGTCGACGCCGACGCGAAGTCGCCGCCCGCGAGCACCGCGACCGGCAGCGTCGTTCCCAGCGCGAGTGACAGGGCGAGCGGCAGCGGAACATCGCCGTCCGTGCGCAGCACCACCTCGCTCACCGCGCCGAGCGCCAGGAGCGCCGCGGCCACCACCGGGGTCTCCGGGCGGCGCGCGAGGCGACCGCGCACCGCACCCCGCGCAACACCCGCTCTTGAAGTCTTCGCCCTCACACGTGTCATTGTCACCGCCCCTGAGCCTGCCGGAGTCCCTCACGTGAGGGATACGAAGACGGCTCCACCGCGTGACGACCCGCGGGCACGGCGTCTCTAACCTCACTTCCCATGGATGGCATCACAGCAACAACCGACGGCGGCGAAGCGACCATCGAAGTGCGCGGACTGCGCAAGCGGTTCGGGTCGGTCACCGCGGTGGACGGCCTCTCCTTCACCGTCGCGCCGGGACAGGTCACGGGGTTCGTCGGCCCCAACGGCGCGGGCAAGTCGACCACCATGCGCATCGTCCTCGGCCTGGACTCCGCGGACGAGGGCACCGCCCTCATCGGCGGCCGTCCCTACCGGGCGTTGCGTACGCCCCTGCTCGAAGTGGGGTCGCTGCTCGACGCGGCCGCCGTGCATCCCAGTCGCCGAGGGCGCGACCACCTCCTGTGGATGGCGCACTCGCACCGGCTTCCGGTGCGGCGCGTCGACGAAGTCCTCGACCTCGTCGGACTCGGGCAGGCCGCGCGGCGCAGGGCGGGCGGGTACTCGCTCGGCATGCGCCAGCGCCTCGGCATCGCGGCGGCGCTGCTCGGTGATCCGCCGGTGCTGCTCTTCGACGAGCCCGTCAACGGGCTCGACCCCGAAGGGATCCGGTGGATCCGCGGCTTCCTGAAGTCCCTGGCGGCCGAGGGCCGCGCCGTGCTCGTCTCCAGCCATCTGATGAGTGAACTGGAGGACACCGCCGACCACTTGGTGGTGGTCGGCCGCGGACGCGTCATCGCCGACACGAGCGTACGAGAGCTCCTCGCCGCCGCGTCCGGCGACCGCGTCGAGGTGCGGACAGCCGAACGGACGACGGCGATGACCGTCCTCTCGGGCGCCGGTGCGAGTGTCGCGGCCACCGGACGCGACACGCTCACCGTCTCCCGTCTCGCGGCGGAACAAGTCGTGCGACTGCTCGGTGGCGCCGACGTCGCCTTCTCCGGGGTCGCCGCGCACCGGGCCACGCTCGAAGAGGCGTACATGGAACTGACGAGGAACGACGTGGAGTTCGCCGCAGAGCACCCGGTCGAACCGGTCGACCCGGTCGAGGAGGGCACGCGATGACCGCCACCGAGACGCCTCCTCGCCGCCCGGGCACGCTCGTGGTCGGCCGCGACGGCTTCCCGCAGCTCCTTCGTGCCGAGTGGACCAAGCTGCGCACCGTACGCCGCTGGGGCCTCACCCTGCTTGCCGCGGTCCTGGTCACCGTGCTCATCTCCCTTTTCTCCGCGTCGAGTTCGGGAGTCGACATCGAGGGCGGCGGCGGCTCGTCCGCGTCCGACGGCCCCGGCAGACACGTCCGCGACGACTTCACCTTCGTACACCGCACGCTCCCCGCCGACGGCAGCATCACGGCACGGGTGACGGGACCCACCGGCGTGAGCCCAGGTCGGGCGCCCGAGTGGGCCAAGGCCGGAGTGCTCGTCAAAGAGAACACCGAGAGCGGCTCCGACTACGCGGCCCTGATGGTCACCCCCGGGCACGGGGTGCGGTTCCAGAACGACTTCACCCACGACGTCGCGGGCGGCGCGGCGTCCGCGGACAAGCCGCACTGGCTGCGGCTGACCCGGGCGGGTGCCACGATCACGGCGTACACGTCGACCGACGGCCGCGACTGGCGGAAGATCGGCGCCGCCGAACTCGACAAATCGACGGGCGCGGTTCCGGCCGGGCTCTTCGTGGCGTCGCCCAACGCCCAGTCCATGAAGCGGGAGTTCGGCAATGTGTCGGTCAGCGACGATCCGTCGCGCTCGACCGCGCGCTTCGACGAGGTGACGGTCGAGGGCGCGGCGAGCGGAGGCGACTGGCAGCGCACCGACATCGGTCAGGCCAACGGTGACCAGGGTGAACTCAGCCGTTCCAGCGGCACGTTCACGCTCACCGGCTCCGGCGACATCGCGCCGGGCGCCCCCATGCAGCCCGATCTCGTCGCGACCGCCCTGAACGGCTCGCAGCTCGGACTCGTCCTGATCGCCGCGCTCGGCGTCCTGTTCATCACCGCCGAGTACCGGCGCGGCATGATCCGCACCACGTTCGCGGCCAGTCCGCGGCGCGGCCGGGTCCTGGTCGCCAAGGCAGTGGTGGTCGGCGCGGCCGCCTTCGCCGCCGGGCTCGTCGCGTCCCTCGCCTCGTTCCTGCTCAGCATGCCCGTACTGCGGGACAACGGTCACAAGCCGCCTCGATTCCCCGAGATCAGCTTGACCGACGGTCCCGCTCTGCGTGCGGTCCTCGGCACGGCGGCTCTGCTCGCCCTGATCGCCGTACTCGCCATGGCGCTCGGGTCGCTGCTGCGCAACACCGCGGCGGCGATCACCACCGTCGTCGTCGTGATCGTCCTGCCCCTGATCCTGGTCGGCGTGCTGCCGCTCGGTCTCTCGCAGTGGCTGCAACGCCTCACGCCCGTCGCGGGTTTCGCGATCCAGGAGACGACGCCACGCTACGACCAGGTGGCGAGCCTGTGCCTCCCCGAGGACGGCTGCTATCCGCAGGGCCCATGGACCGGCTTGGCGACACTGGCCGCCTACGCCGTCGTGGTGCTCGGCGTCGCGGTGTGGCGCATCCGTAAGAAGGACGCGTGAAGAGCCTCGTGCGCGACATCCTCCGTGTCCGTGCGCGGGACGGCCTCGATGTCCGTGCGCGGAACGGCGGCCTCGATGTCCGTGCGCGCGACGGCCGCGCGCTCGGCACGGTGCATGCCGAGTGGACCAAACTCCGTACGCTGCACAGCACTTGGTGGCTCCTGTTCGCCGTGGTGGCCCTGACCGTGCTCGCGGGCGCGGCCACCGCCGCGTCGCTGACCGCCGGGGACTGCCCGGTGCCTGCCGACTGCCATGAGGACACCGTGAAGCTCAGCCTCACGGGGGTCTGGCTCGGTCAGGGCGCGGTCGTCGTCCTCGCGGTGCTCACGATGAGCGGCGAGTACGGCACGGGCACCATCCGTGCGACGCTGACGACGGAGCCGGGCCGGATGCGGCTGCTCGCCGCCAAGGCCCTGGTGCTGTGCACGCTGACGGCGGCGGCCAGTGCCGTCGGGGTGCTCGGCTCGCTCCTCGCGGGGCGCGTGCTGCTCTCCGCCGACGGCTTCGTGACGCCGGGGCTCACCGAGGGGCCGACCCTGCGCGCGGCCGTCGGCACGGTCCTCTACCTCACGCTGGCCGCCCTGATCGGCCTCGGCGCCGCCGCGGCGCTGCGCGACACGGCGACCGCCGTCACCTCGGTCCTCGGCCTGTTCTACGCCTTCCCGCTGCTCGCGGGTCTGCTCGCCGACCCCGACTGGCAGGAGTACGCCCTGCGGGCGGCCCCCGCGACGGCCGGGCTCGCGATTCAGGCGACCGTCGATCTGGATCAGCTGCCGATCGGGCCGTGGGCGGGGATCGGGGTGCTCGCGATGTACGCGGGCGCGGCGCTCGTCGCGGGTGGATCGGTGCTGCGGATGCGGGACGCCTGAGACGGCGGCGCACCCGGGGGCGGTGGCCCCGGTCTCTCGTACCCCATGGACAGCGCCCGAGCTGCTGTGATCTCATCCGTCCGGGCGGATCGATCGACCTTCGGCGTGGATCGGTGGGCCTTCCACGCTGATCAGCAGGCGATCCTCGCGTGCAGCATGTGACCGGCCACCGTCCAGGCCCGCGCGCCTGTGGGGCCGGTCATCGCACCTGCACATCTCCGCACAGGCCCGAAAGACCCGCACACATGAAGAAGACCAAGTCCGCGCTCTGGGAATTCCTCCAGGGCCTCGGCAAGACGTTCATGCTCCCGGTGGCTCTGCTCGCGTTCTGCGGCATCATGCTGGGCATCGGCTCGTCGCTCTCCAGCGACGCCGTCACCGACAACCTGACCTTCCTCCAAGGCCAGGGCTTCCACCTCGTCTTCACGTGGATGGCGAGCACCGGCCTCGTCGCCTTCAAGTTCCTCCCCGTGATGTTCGCGATAGCCATCCCGCTGGGTCTGGCCCGCGAGGACAAGGGCGTCGCGGCGTTCTCCGGTTTCGTCGGCTTCGCCGCGATGAACCTCGCGGTGAACTTCTACCTCACCGCCAAGGGCGTGGACCTCGAGGACGAGAAGGTCATCGCCCACTACGGCATCGCCGACGTCATCGGCATCCAGTCCATCGATACGGGACTGCTCGGCGCCGTCGCTGTTGGCATCGTTGTCAGCGTGCTCCACCAGCGCTTTCGTGCTCAGCGGATGCCGGACGCACTCGCCTTCTTCGGCGGTCTGCGGTTCGTTCCGATCATCTCCACGCTCACGCTCAGCCTGCTCGGTCTGCTGATTCCGCTGGTGTGGCCGACGTTCAACGGCTGGATCACGGACCTCGGGCGCGCGATCGGTCACGCGGGTGTCTTCGGCCCGTTCTTCTTCGGCATGGGCGAGGTGCTCCTGCGCCCGATCGGCCTGCACCACATCCTCGTGGCCATGTTCCGTTTCACCGACGTCGGCGGCTCGGGCGCGGTGTGCGGCGACCACCTCTCCGGCGCCCTCAACCTGTTCTACGCGCAGCTCAACTGCTCGAACCCGCCCGGCGACGCGGTCACCAACGCCACCCACTTCCTGTCCCAGGGCAAGATGGCGGTCTACCTCGGCGGCCTGCCGGGCGCGGCCCTGGCGATGTACCACTGCGCGAACAAGAAGATGCGCCCCGAGATCAAGGCGCTCCTGGTCTCCGGCGTCGTCGCGTGCGTCGTCGGCGGCATCACCGAACCGCTCGAGTTCCTGTTCCTGTTCATCGCACCGTGGCTGTACCTGATCCACGCCGTCCTGGTCGGCCTCGGATTCCTCACGGCGGCCGTCCTCGGGGTGTTCATCGGCAACACCGACGGCAACGTCATCGACTGGCTGGTCTTCGGCGTCCTCCAGGGCACGACCACGAAGTGGTATCTGATCCCCGTCATCGCGGCGGTGTGGTTCGCGGCCTACTACTTCCTCTTCCGCTGGGCCATCGTCCGCTTCGACCTCAAGACGCCGGGACGCGACGAGCCCGCGGAGGACGAGGAGGACGCTGAGGACGACGCTGAGAAGACCGGGAAGACCGGCCCGGACGGCACGGACGAGGCTCCGCGTGAGCTGATCGCCGGGAAGTACGACGCCGTGGCGATCCTGGCCGCGATCGGCGGCGCCGAGAACATCCAGAGTCTGGACAACTGCATCACCCGCCTGCGTATGACGGTCGAGGACGCCGAGAAGGTCGACGAGCCCCGCCTGAAGAAGCTCGGCGCGGTCGGCGTCATCAAGCTCGACGCGCACAACGTTCAGGTCATCATCGGCCCGCAGGTTCAGTCGGTGAAGGACGCGATCGCGTCGCTGGTCGGGGTGGGCTGAGCGGTGCACACTCCCTCCTACGGGTCCGACGAGCACCACGTCTCCTACGACTTCGACACACCCGTCGACCGGCACGGCACCTGGTGCACGCAGTGGGACTACGTGGAGGACCGCTTCGGCGTCCCGGACCTGCTGCCCTTCACCATCTCGGACATGGACTTCGAGACGGCGCCCGAGGTCCTTTCCGCGCTGCGCGGCCGCCTGGACCACGGCGTGCTCGGCTACTCCCGCTGGCGCCAGGACGACTTCCTCTCCGCGATCGTCGACTGGTACGGCACTCGCCACGCGACGGAGGTGGCCCCGGAGTCGATCGTCTACGGCCCGTCCGTGATCTACCAGATCGCCCAGCTCCTGCGCCTCTGGTCGCGACCCGGCGACGGCGTCGTCGTCCACACACCGGCGTACGACGCCTTCCCCAAGACCGTCGCCGCTCAAGGCCGACGGCTGCTCGGCTGCCCGCTCGGCGACTGGGCCGAACTGGAACGGCTGCTCGCGCTGCCGGACACGTCGGTCCTGCTCCTGTGCTCACCCCACAACCCCACGGGCCACGTGTGGACGGAGGCCGATCTTGACCGCGTCGCGGAGCTGTGCGGGCGGTACGGCGTCGCGGTGATCAGCGACGAGATCCACTCGGACCTGGCGCACCCGCCGTACGTGCACCGTCCATGGGCCCTGCACGGCGCCCGCGGCGAGCGCTGGGCGATCGTCACATCGGCGTCGAAGTCCTTCAACATCCCTGCCCTCACCGGCAGTTACGGCATCATCGGCGACCCCGGGACACGCGACGCGTACCTGCGTCACCTCAAGGAGGCCGACGGCCTCTCGTCCCCGGCGGTGCTCTCACTGGTCGGCCACATCGCGGCCTACCGGGAGGGAGCCCCATGGCTGGAGTCCCTGGGCACCTACCTGCGCGGCAACCTCCAACTCGTCGCCGACCGCCTGAACACGGCCTTCCCGACCCTGCGCTGGACCCCACCGCAGGCGGGCTACCTCGCCTGGATCGACGTACGCCCCCTGGGAGTGGACGACGAGGCGCTGCAGCGCGAGCTGATCGAGACGCGAAAGGTGGCCATCATGCCCGGCACGGCATACGGCTCCCCCGGCCACCTGCGCCTGAACGTGGGCTGCCCACGCACCAAGGCCGAACAGGGAGTCACGGCACTGATCGAGGCCGTACGGGCGATCCACCGGTCCACCTGAAGCTTCCCGGACTGTTCCGTTGGTACAGTCGCGAGGTTCACCCCTCGTCCCCGGGAGCCCCCGCACCATGGCCGTCGACGAACTCGACACCCGTATCCTGCGTCTCCTCCTTGAGCAGCCCCGCACCAGCGTCCGTGAGTACGCGCGTGTGCTCGGTGTCGCCCGTGGCACCCTCCAGGCCCGGCTCGACCGTCTGGAGCGGGACGGGGTGATCACCGGGACGGGGCCGTCCCTCTCGGCTGCCGCGCTCGGGCACCCGGTGCTCGCCTTCGTGCACATCGAGGTCACTCAGGGGCATCTGGACGAGGTGGGCGACGCGCTCGCCGCCGTACCGGAGATCATCGAGGCCTTCTCGATCACCGGTGGCGGCGACCTCCTGACCCGCGTCGTCGCCCGGGACAACGGCCATCTGGAAGACGTGGTCCAGCAGCTGATCCAGATGCCGGGCGTGGTCCGCACCCGGACGGAGATGGCTCTGCGCGAGCGCGTCCCGCACCGGCTCCTGCCGCTCGTCGAGTCGATCGGCCGGGCCTCCGCCGCGCAGCGGTGATCTGCGGCTTTGGCATGCTGGAGTGCATGAGCACCTTCGGCAGGACCTCGGTCATCTTCGACCTCGACGGCACACTCGTGGACAGCGAGCCGAATTACTACGAGGCTTCGCGCGAGCTGCTCGCCGAGCACGGCGTCGAGTACACCTGGGCCGACAACGAGCAGTACGTCGGCATCGGAACCCAGGAGACCCTCGCCACGTGGCGGGACCGGTACGGCATCGGCGTACCGGTGGCCGAACTGCTCGCCGAACTCGACCGGCGCTATCTCGTGCTCGCCCGCGCCGACACCCACGTCTTCCCCGAGATGCGCAAGCTCGTGGAGCAGCTGCACGGGGCAGGGGTGCCGATGGCGGTGGCCTCCGGGTCCTCGCGCGCGGCCATCGACGCGATCCTCTCGGGCACCGGCCTCGACACGCTCCTGACCACGGTCGTCTCGGCCGACGAGGTCGCGCGGGGCAAGCCCGCGCCCGACATCTTCCTCGCCGCGGCCGCGCTCATCGGCGCGGACCCGGCCGACTGCGTGGTCCTTGAGGACGCCGCCCCGGGCGCGACGGCGGCGCACGCGGCCGGCATGCGCTGCGTCGCGATCCCGTACGTCACCGCCCACGCGGACGCACCCGCGTTCGCGTCCGCCGATCTGCTGCTGCGGGGCGGGCAGGCCGAGTTCACGGCGCGGGCGGCGTGGGACTACCTGGCGTCGGTGTCGCGACCGTGAGCAGCCGTCCGACGCGGCCACGCTCTTCAGCCCTCAGCAGGCGGGGTCGACCCCGAGCAGGTGCAGGAACATCGCGGTCACATCGCGCACAGCCGCGTCGTACGTCTGGGGGTCGGCCGCGGTGAGCTTGGCGAACTGGATGCTCATGCCGCCGACCGCGCGGGCCACGGCCAGCGGATCGGCGACCGGCCGCGCCCTGCCCTCGGCCGCGAGCCGCCGGATGTAGCGGGCCGACCGGTGGACCGGGCGCACCTGGGTCTCCTCCCACAGGGCACGCACGTCGTCGTCGGTCTGCGCCTGCTGCTCCAACAGCCTCAGCAGCGGCAGGTGTCGGGCGTACGCGGCGATGAACGCGGCGGTCGACGCCGCCACGACCTCGCGGGCGTCGTCCCGGTCGACGCCCGGCACGTCCTGTGCCGCGAGGAACGCGTCCCGTACGCGCGCCGCGAGGACGCGGAAGATCTCCTCCTTGGCCGCGAAGTACACATAGAAGCCCGCCCGCGAGACCTCCGCCTCCGCCGTGATGTCGGCGATGGTCGTCGCGCCGTAGCCGCGCCGCGCGAACACGGCCTCGGCGGCGTCCAGGAGCCGCCCACGGGCCGGTGCGTCGCTCCGGTCGCGGGCCGTGCGGGTCGCCCAGGCCCTTTGATGTCGTGCCACGCGGCGAGCTTATTGACGTTGACGCCAATGTCAATGAGCATGGCGGCGCCAGACACCTCAGGAGGGCTTCATGGGTTCTGCCGCCGTGCTCGTCGCCAACCGCGGGGAGATCGCCGTCCGCGTGATGCAGGCCGCCGCGGAGGCCGGACTGCGCACCGTCGCCGTGTACGCGCGGGACGATGCCGCCGCGCGGCACGTTCAACTGGCCGATGAGGCGCAGGCATTGGGAGGCACCGGACCGGCCGCCTACCTTGACGCGGACGCGGTGCTCGCCGCGGCCAAGCGCTCCGGGTGCGAACTGGTGCACCCCGGTTACGGGTTCCTGAGCGAGGACGCTGATTTCGCGGCGCGGTGTGCGGAGGCCGGTCTTCGGTTCGTGGGGCCCTCCCCCGAGGTACTCGGCCTGTTCGGCGACAAGGCACGCGCGCGGGCGCTCGCCGTGCGCTCGGGCGTGCCCGTCCTTGCGGGCACACAGGGGCCCACCAGTCTGGCCGGAGCGGCCGAGTTCCTGGCCGGGCTCGGCCCCTCGGGTGCGGTGATGGTGAAGGCCATCGGTGGTGGCGGCGGACGCGGCATACGGGCCGTACGGCACCCGGACGATCTCGCGGACGCCTGGGAGCGCTGCCGCTCGGAGGCTCTGCAGGGTTTCGGGCGCGCGGAGTTGTACGTGGAGGAGCTGCTGACCGGCGCCCGCCACATCGAGGTCCAGATCCTGGGCGACTCGACCGGCGAGATCACCCACCTCTGGGAGCGCGACTGCAGCGCCCAGCGGCGTCACCAGAAGCTCGTCGAGATCGCCCCGGCACCCGGACTCCCGTCGGCGGTACGGGAGAAGCTCGTGTCCGCGGCTCTCGGACTGGCCCGCGAGTGCGGCTACACCGGTCTCGGCACCTTCGAGTTCCTGCTTCTGGGCGAGGAGTTCCACTTCATCGAGGCCAACCCGCGCCTCCAGGTCGAGCACACGGTCACGGAGCAGGTGACGGGCGTCGATCTGGTCGTGACCCAACTCCGCCTGGCCTTGGGCGATTCGCTCGCCTCTCTCGGGCTCGCGGGCCCTCCGCCACAGCCACGCGGCTACGCACTCCAGGCGCGCGTCAACGCCGAGTCCCTGGCACCCGACGGCAGCGCGATCCCCTCCACGGGCACACTCACCCGCTTCGACGTGCCGACGGGCCCGGGTGTGCGCGTGGACACGGCGGCACGCAACGGCGCCGGGATCGGCGCGCGTTACGACTCGCTGCTCGCGAAAGTCATCACGCACGCCCCGAACGGGGACTTCGCCGCGGTCTGCGAACGGGCGTCGCGCGCGCTCGCGGACTTCGCCGTCGAGGGCGTACGCACCGGAATTCCGCTGCTCCGCGCCCTGCTCTCGCATCCGGGCTTCACGGCAGGCGGCGCGCACACGGGCTTCGTCGCCGAGCACATCGCCGAGCTGCTGCCCGATGAAGCTCAGCGGGTGCTCTCGGGCGCCATCGCGGCGGTCGCCGCCCCCATGGCGGGGACGGTCGTCAGTGTCGACGTGGCGGTGGGCGAACAGGTGGCGGCAGGGCAGCAGTTGCTGGTGCTCGAAGCGATGAAGATGGAGCACGTCCTGCGCGCGGACGCCTCCGGCACCGTGACCGCCCTGCACGCGCGCGTGGGCGACACCACGGCGGAGGGCCACCCCTTGGTGACGGTGGACGCGTCGGCCGCGGGCGAGGCGGCCACCGCACGCGCCGAGGAAGCCGCCGACCCGGACGCCGTCCGCCCCGACCTGGCCGAGGCTCTGGCCCGGCACGCGATCGGCCTGGACGCGCACCGCCCGGACGCCGTCGCCAAGCGCCATCGCATCGGACGCCGCACGGCACGCGAGAACATCCAGGACCTGTGCGACGACGGCACGTTCACGGAATTCGGCGCGCTCGCGATCGCCGCCCAGCGCCGCCGCCGCTCCCTCGACGACCTGATCGCATCGACACCCGCCGACGGCATGGTCACCGGCACGGGGCGGATCGACGGAGTGCGGTGCGTGGCGATGTCGTACGACTACACCGTGCTCGCCGGAACCCAGGGCCTGCAGAACCACCGCAAGACGGACCGGATGCTCCACCTCGCCGAGGAACGGCGCCTGCCCGTGGTGCTTTTCGCGGAGGGCGGCGGCGGACGCCCCGGGGACACCGACACGACGTCCGTCGCCGGGCTCGACGTGCCGACGTTCCATCAGATGGGGCGCCTGAGCGGCCAAGTACCGCTGGTGGGCGTCGCCTCGGGACGGTGCTTCGCGGGTAACGCCGCCCTGCTCGGCTGCTGCGACGTGGTGATCGCGACGCCGGAGGCGAGCATCGGGATGGGCGGCCCCGCGATGATCGAGGGCGGCGGTCTCGGCGTCCACCGCCCCGAAGAGGTCGGCCCCCTGTCCGTCCAGGTGCCGAACGGCGTCGTGGACATCACCGTGGCCGACGAGGCGGAGGCGGTGCGGGTGGCGAGGAAGTACCTCGCCTACTTCTCGTACGAGCAAGGGCCCGGAGGGAGTTGGGAGGCGCCGGACGCGCGGCTGCTGCGGCACGCGGTTCCGGAGAACCGGCGCCGCGCCTATGACGTGCGGGCCGCGATCGAGGGCGTCGCCGACACTGATTCGGTCCTGGAACTGCGCCGCGGCTTCGGCGTCGGGATCATCACGGCTCTCGTACGCGTCGAGGGCCGGCCGATGGGGCTGCTCGCCAACAACCCCGGGCACCTGGGCGGGGCGATCGACCGCGACGCGGCGGACAAGGCGGAGCGCTTCCTGCGGCTGTGTGACGCGTTCGGGCTTCCTGTCGTCTCGCTCTGCGACACACCGGGCTTCATGGTCGGCCCCGACGCCGAACGCACCGCGACCGTACGGCACTTCTCCCGGCTCTTCGTGACCGGCGCCCAGCTCCGCGTCCCTCTGGTGAGCCTGGTGCTGCGCAAGGCGTACGGGCTCGGCGCGATGGCCATGATGGGCGGCTCCACCCGGGCGCCCGTGGCCACGGCGGCGTGGCCGAGCGGCGAGTTCGGCGGGATGGGGCTCGAAGGCGCGGTCCGTCTGGGCTACCGCAAGGAGCTCGCCGCGCTCGCCGATCCCGAGGAGCGGCAGCGGGTCTTCGATGCCCGCGTCGCCGAGTTGTACGAGCACGGCAAGGCGGTGAACGCCGCGGCCGCGCTCGAGATCGACGCGGTCATCGACCCCGCCGAGTCCAGGAGCTGGATCCTTGCGGCGTTGGAGGGGGCGTGCGGGCCGAAGCAGCCGTAACCACCCTCGGGCAGCCCGTCAGTACATGATCCCCACGAGGCCGTCCCCCTGCTCGGCGCAGACGAGTCCGCCCGCGCAACAGGCGCCCCAGCTGCCGAATCCGGGCCCGAAGAGGGTCACCCGCTCCCAGTGCTCCACCGTGGGCCTTGCCCGCGAGAGGCGCAGGCCCAGCTCGTCGACCGCCATATCGGCCGGCGGCGGGCCGTCGGCGGCAGCGGCGAGTCCGGGCAGTACGGCCACGATCTCGGCAGCGGGGTAACCGAACAGATCGATGTCGTCCCAGGCCACCGGAGTCGACTCCGGACCGCCCTGGCCGCCCTTGCCGTCCTGGCCGTCCGCCTGGGCCCGCGCCTGGATCTCCACGCGGGCCAGCCGGTCCGTGGCCCCTGGGCCGCCACCGCCGAATCCCAGGACGACTCCGCCGAGCTCGACGCCGAAGCTCCAGTCCGGTTCGTAGAGGAGGCCGCCGAGCCAGGCGTCGTGCGCGTGCCGAAGCTCCGCGTACTGGCCCAGGGTCAGTCCCATGCACTGCCGGTGGTGCGTGACTTCGTCGGGCGGCAGCAGTTCCAGGATCTCGCCGGGTGTCATCCCGAACTTCAACAGTCCCGCGCCGCCCGGCAGCTCCACGCCGACTTCTCGCAACAACTCCAACATTGCACCATTGTTCACCCGTCAGCCCAGGTGGCAAGGCTGTTGACGAGATCACACAGAAACCGGTTGCGAGGGCGGCGACGGGTCGGCCGTCAGGACTGGGGTCGGCTCCCGTGGTTGGCCGGGTGCTTGCGGCGTGCCTTCTTCTTGCGGCGTCGCTTCGATGACATGCGCTTCCCCTCTCGCCAGGTTCGCCACGAGTGGCTTTTAGTACGTTTTCCACCGTTCCACACCATGGCCCGACCGGCTACTGGATCTCTGCGCCGTCTCGCCGAAGGCCCGTCGGTAGGCGCCGGGTGTGGTGCCCAGATGCGCCCGGAAACGGCGGCGCAGGTTGACCGCCGAGGCGAGTCCGACCCGGGTGGCGACGGCTTCGACCGGCAGGTCGGTCTGCTCGAGCAAGGCCCGCGCCGCGTCGAGGCGCCGACCG
This sequence comes from Streptomyces sp. NPDC031274, assembly GCF_055570235.1. Taxonomy (NCBI): domain Bacteria; kingdom Bacillati; phylum Actinomycetota; class Actinomycetes; order Kitasatosporales; family Streptomycetaceae; genus Streptomyces; species Streptomyces sp. NPDC031274. Next base: position 150,644 of record NZ_JBVIHP010000016.1, read on the forward strand.
AGAAGCCACTGCCCCGGGCTGGTGCCGAGCTGTTCGGTGAACCGCCGGGCGAGGGTCCGCCCGGAGAGTCCCACGTGTTCGGCCAGGTCCCCGAGGGTGAGCGGGGCGTCGAGGCGGGCGGTGGCCCACTCCAGCAGTGGCGCCAATGACTCGTCCGCCCTGACCGGTGCGGCCTCTGCCTGCCGTGCGGCGTACTGGAGCTGGCTGCCCTCCCGGTGCGGCGGCAGCACCATGTTCCGGGCGATCCGGGCCGCGTATGCCGCGCCGTGGTCGGAACGTACGAGGTGCAGGCACAGGTCGATGCCCGCGCCGGTTCCGGCGCTGGTCGCCACGTCGCCGTGGTCCACGAAGAGCACGTCCTGGTCCACCCGCACCTCGGGAAAGGCGGCGGCGAATCGGGCGATGCTGCGCCAGTGGGTAGTGGCGCGGCGGCCGTCGAGCAGTCCGGCCTGAGCCAGGACGAACGCCCCCGTGCAGAGGGCGACGATCCTCGCCCCGCGCCGGTGGGCGGCCCGCAGTGCCGCGGTGACATCGGGTGACACGGGCGCGCCGATCGGCTGCCAGCCGGGGACGACCACGGTGTCCGCCTCCCGCAGAGCCGCAAGACCCGCGCCGACGAGCATCTCGTACCCGATGGTGGTCCGCAGGGGTCCGGGGTGCTCGGCGCAGATACGGAAGCTGTAGTGGGCAGGCACGTCCGGCGGGACGGTGCCGAAGACCTCGGCGGCGCAGGCGAGCTCGAAGGGCGACTGGGGCTGATTGAGCAGGGCCACCACCCGATGGAGGTTCATGGCAGAAAAGTACCCCTCCATGTCTTTCTGGACTCTCGGCCGGGGAGGCCGACCCCGGCGACAGTGGTCCTATGAGTGAGACCACCGAGAGGGAAGTGCTGAGGACCACGGTCCAGGTCGACGGCGAGACGGCCAGCTATCTGACCGTGGAGGCCGCCGAGGCCGCTGCGACCGCCGAGAGCACCGAGACCGCAGAGACCGTTGAGACCGCTGAGACCGCCGAGCAGGACCGCCCGACCGTCCTGTTGCTGCACGGAACGTACTGGAGCCGGGTCTGGCTCCCGGTCCTCGGCCGCATCGCCGAAGCGGGCCTTCGGCCCATCGCGGTCGATCTCCCCGGCCTCGGGCGCTCGGGAGGGGAGCTCACCCCTCAGACGGCCACGGTTCCGGCCCTCGCGGACTGGGTGGCGCGGTTCGCGTCCGCCCTGAAGATCTCCGGGCCCCTTTCCGTGGCGGGCCATGACATCGGCGGCGCCGTCGCCCAGCACCTCCTCGTCCACGAGGGCCTTGATGTGTCCCGCCTCGCCTTGGTCAACTCGGTCACCTACGACTCCTGGCCCGCGCCCCACGTGGCCCGGTTCCGGGGTACGGGGGCCGTCGCGGGGACCACCGTCGACGACGTTCTCGACGCGCGCCGTCAGGCGGTGACGGCGGCGCTGTGCGGTGCCGCGACCGAGCAGCGGATCGCGGAGTATCTGGATCCGTGGACCGATGCGCGGGTCCGGCGCTCCTGGATGGCCATGGCGGGCGCGGCCGACAGCCGCTACACCCTTGATCTCGTTCCCGCGCTGCGGCGGTCCACGGCGCCCAAGCTGCTGATCTGGGGCGAGGAGGACGACTTCGAGAAGGTGGAGTACGCCGAGCGGTTCGCCTCTCAGATGCCGCGGACCACGCTCCTGCGCATCCCGGACGCGGGGCACATCCCCACGGAGAACGCGCCCGGCCGGATCGCCCGCGCGCTCATCGACTTCTTCACGGCGACTTCTTCACGGCGTAGGGCCCCGGTCCGATGATCCGGGCGAGTAGTTCCGCCTCGGCCTCCTCCTCGCCGCACCACACCTCCCCGTAGGCGCGCAGCCACTCCCCCTCGACCAGCACCTGCCCCCGCACACCCCCGTCCCGCTGCCACGCGGCGACCACCCGCGCGGGCCGCGACCGTGGTCGTATCCGCCACGGCGAAGGGCCGAAGCTCCATGTACGATCGCTCCCGCCATGCAGATGAATGCCAACTACACCAGTCTCGTCGCCGTCGGCGACTCCTTCACCGAGGGCATGTCGGACCTGCTGCCCGACGGCAGCTACCGCGGCTGGGCCGATCTGCTGGCCGCCCGAATGGCTGCCGTGTCCCCCGGTTTCCGGTACGCGAACCTCGCGGTGCGCGGGAAACTCATCGCGCAGATCGTGGCCGAGCAGGTGGACGTCGCCGCCGCCATGCAGCCCGATGTGATCACCCTGGTGGGCGGCCTCAACGACACGCTGCGCCCCAAGTGCGACATGGTCCGCGTACGCGACCTCCTCGAGGAAGCGGTGGAACGGCTCGCCCCCGCGTGCAAGCAGCTGGTCCTGATGCACAGCCCTGGCCGGAACGGCCCCGTGTTCCAGCGGTTCCGCCCCCGCATGGAAGAACTCTTCGTCCACATCGACGAGTTGGCGGCACGGCACGGCGCCACGGTCGTGGACCTGTACGGATCAGCCGTGCTCGGCGACCAGCGCATGTGGGACGTGGACCGGCTGCACCTGACGCCCGAGGGTCATCGCAGGGTCGCGGAAGCGGTGTGGCAATCGCTCGGTTACGCCCCCGAGGACGACTGGAACTCCCTGCTCCCGGCCGCCGCCCCGCCGAACTGGACGGCGCGCCGCGTCGGCGACGTCCGCTTCGCGCGCCAGCATCTCGTCCCGTGGATCGGCCGCCGCCTCACGGGCCGCTCCTCCGGGGACGGTCTCCCGGCCAAGCGGCCCGATCTGCTGCCGTACGAGGACGACCCGCGCATGTAGACGCGTCCCGCGCACGTGAGCGCGTCGCAGCGCTCCGCGTACCCGCCCTGCTCCTCCGCCCTCGCCCTGCCCCTCCGCCTCGTCCTACTCCTCCACCTCGTCCTCGAAGTGCAGCGCGATGGACTGCAGCACGTCCGCCGACGTCACATCGGTGCGCCCCTCGTCGTGGGCTTCGGCGAGTTGCGCGAAGGAAAAGGCGAAGGCCGAGGTGATCTGTTCGATGACGGGGCTCAGTTCCCGGCCCACCACCTCGGCGACCTCGATGGGGGTGGCATCGGCGGGGATCTCGATGCGCGGCAGCATCTCCTCGAGCATCGTGCCCACCGCGCCGCTGGGTTCGACCTCGCCTTCCGGGTTCTCCCGTACCTGTCGGCGCATCTCGATCGCCTCGGTCAGGATGCCGACGACTCTTTGGATGATCTCGCGCTGCTCCATGCCGTGAAGCCTAGACGTACGCGGATCACGACCAGTTGTGGCGCCCTGGGCTGCTCGTGTCGCGACCGGCTCCCGCCCGGTGCGGGGAGCGGCCGCGGACAGCGGTCTGGAGGATGCTCCAACGGCCCGGACTTCCCGGACTGTACGGACGGTCAAAGGCCAGGTCGGACGGCAGGTAAACTCAGGACACGTGACTGCCGCGCCTGCAAAGCCCCGTATCCCGAACGTCCTCGCCGGGCGTTATGCCTCCGCCGAGCTCGCCACCCTCTGGTCGCCCGAACAGAAGGTGAAGCTGGAGCGTCAGCTCTGGCTCGCCGTCCTGCGGGCGCAGAAGGACCTGGGGATCGAGGTGCCGGACGCCGCCCTCGCCGACTACGAGCGGGTCGTCGACGACGTCGACCTCGCCTCGATCGCCGAGCGCGAGAAGGTCACCCGCCATGACGTGAAGGCCCGCATCGAGGAGTTCAACGCGCTCGCCGGGCACGAGCAGGTCCACAAGGGCATGACGTCGCGCGACCTGACCGAGAACGTGGAGCAGCTCCAGGTCCGGCTCTCCCTGGAGCTGGTGCGCGATCGCACCGTCGCGGTGCTCGCGCGGCTCGGGAAGCTGTCGGGCGAGTACGCCGAGCTGGTCATGGCGGGCCGTTCGCACAACGTCGCCGCGCAGGCGACGACCCTGGGCAAGCGTTTCGCGACGACCGCCGACGAGCTGCTCGTCGCGTACCGCCGCGTCGACGACCTCCTGCGCCGCTACCCGCTGCGCGGCATCAAGGGCCCCGTCGGCACCGCCCAGGACATGCTCGACCTGCTCGGCGGAGACGCCGAGAAGCTCACCGACCTCGAACAGCGGATCGCCGGTCACCTCGGCTTCGACCGTGCCTTCACCTCGGTCGGCCAGGTCTACCCGCGCTCCCTCGACTACGAGGTCGTCACCGCCCTGGTGCAGCTCGCCTCAGGACCTTCCTCGCTGGCCAAGACGATCCGTCTGATGGCCGGGCACGAGCTCGTCACCGAGGGCTTCAAGCCGGGTCAGGTCGGCTCGTCCGCGATGCCGCACAAGATGAACACCCGCTCCTGCGAGCGCGTCAACGGCCTCACCGTCATCCTGCGCGGCTACGCCTCGATGACCGGCGAGCTGGCGGGCGACCAGTGGAACGAGGGCGACGTCTCCTGCTCGGTCGTACGCCGTGTCGCCCTGCCCGACGCGTTCTTCGCGCTGGACGGGCTCCTGGAGACCTTCCTGACCGTGCTCGACGAGTTCGGCGCCTTCCCGGCCGTCGTCGCGCGTGAGCTGGACCGCTACCTCCCCTTCCTCGCCACGACCAAGGTCCTGATGGCCTCGGTGCGAGCGGGCGTCGGCCGCGAGGAGGCCCACGAGGCCATCAAGGAGAACGCCGTCGCGTCGGCGCTCGCCATGCGCGAGCAGGGCGCCGAGCGCAACGAACTCCTCGACAAGCTCGCCTCCGACTCGCGGATTCCGCTGGACCGCGCCGAGCTCGACGCGCTCATGGCCGACAAGCTGTCGTTCACGGGTGCGGCCGGTGACCAGGTCGCCGCCGTCGTCGCCCAGATCGAGGTGCTGCTCAAGGAGCACCCCGAGGCCGCGGCCTACGCCCCCGGCGCGATCCTCTAGAACCCCCGGCAGCAGCCTCCCGGCGGGGACGTCGTCCTACAGGCCTACAGACCTACAGGCCGACGTCCCTGCTGCGGAAGTCCTCCAGGGACTCGCGCCGCACCAGGAGCCGCGCGTGCCCGTCGGCCACGGCGACCACGGGCGGACGCCCCACGAGGTTGTAGCCGGACGCCATCGAGAGGTGGTACGCCCCGGCCACCGGCACGCCCAGGATGTCTCCCGGCCGTACGTCGCCCGGCAGTTCGATGTCGGAGGCGAGCACGTCGCCCGCCTCGCAGTGCCGTCCGACGACGGTCGCGGGCGCGGACGCGACCGTGGAGTGCCTGCCGATGAGACGCGGCGCGTACCGCACGCCGTACAGCGCGGGCCGCGGGTTGTCGCTCATTCCGCCGTCCACGGCGACGAAGGTGCGTCCGCCGCTCCGTTTGACGGCGAGCACGCGGTAGAGGGCCACTCCGGCGGGGCCCACGACGGCCCTTCCCGGTTCGATGAGCAGCTTGGGCACGGTGAGCCCGGCCGCCGCGCAGCTCTCGGTCAGTTCGGCGCGCACCTTGCGGGCGAGCGTGGTGATGTCGAGGGCCTGCTCGCCGGGGCGGTAGGCGATGCCGTGGCCGCCGCCGAGGTCGAGTTCGGGGAGGGTGACGCCGTGCTGGTCCTTGGTGCGGGCCATCAGGCCGACCAGCCGGCGTACGGCGGCGAGGAACGGCTTGTCGGTGGTGATCTGCGATCCCAAGTGGCAGTGCAGGCCCGTGAGTTCCAGTCCTGGCTGGCCGATGACGCGGGCGATGGCGTGCTGCGCGGAGCCGTCGGTGATCGACAGGCCGAACTTCTGGTCGTCGGTCCCGGTGCGGATCTTGGCGTGCCCGCCCGCCGCGATGCCCGGCACCACCCGGACCATCACCTTCTGACGGCTGCCCGGCGGCACGGCCGCGGCGAGCCGCGCGATCTCGGATGCGCTGTCGATGACGATGCGCCCGACGCCGAGCCGCAGTGCGGCCTCCAGGTCGTGCGGGCTCTTCGCGTTGCCGTGCAGCACGATGCGCTCGGCGGGGAAGCCCGTGGTCACGGCGAGCTCAAGCTCCCCCGCCGAACAGACGTCGAGGCCGAGCCCCTCCTCGGCGACCCAGTGGGCCATCGCGCGGCACAGGAACGCCTTCGCGGCGTAGTGCACTTCGGCGTCCGGGAAGGCGTGCAGGTAGGTGCGGCAGCGTGTCCGTACGTCGCCTTCGTCGATGAGGTAGGCCGGGGTGCCGAAGCGCTCGGCGATGTCGGTGAGCGGTACGCCGCCGACGGCGAGGTCGCCATGGGCCAGACGCGCGGTGGACGCGGGCCAGACGGACAGGTCGTCGTCGGCGGTGGCGTCCGGGGTCAGGGGTTCGTGCAGGGTGGTCATGGGCAGGTTCTCTCTTCGCCTCGTCCTCGTCCTCTTACGGGTTCCGCCTGCGGTGCCGCGTCCTCAGCCGATCCAGGTGCTCAGGGCGCCGACCAGTGCGGCGGCGCCGGTGACACGCAGCGCGCCGACGGCCCGCGGGTCCCGTTCGCGCCAGGCGGCGGTGCGCCTCTTGGGCGCGCCGACGGGGTGCGCGGCGAGCCGCGGGTCGACGGTGACCTCGTGGACGCCGAGCGGCTCGGTGAGCGCACGGAGCGCCGGCTCCGAGAGCCTGATCCAGGCCTGGCGGGCGCCGAGGGCCGCACTGAGGCGCTGGGGGGTGGTGAAGGCGACGGCGGTTCGGACGCCGACGGGTGTGCGGAACAGGCGGGCGACGCTGCCCGCGGGTCCCGGCCGGACGGGGACGAAGAGCGGTCCGGCCGGGCCGGGTTCGAGGGGTTCGGGGTCCTCGCCGCACTGTTGCTCTGCCATGGGGTTCCTCCTTGAGGATCCTGTTCGGTGAACGGTGGCCCCCGGTCCGGACGGGAACCCGGGGGCGGCTCCTGACGCTATGCCCGGCGCCGGGTGCCACCTGCCCCTCCATGACGGGACGTTGACGGTGACGGGGCACGTGTTGACGAGGGCTTGACGAGGTCACGCCTCGTCCGGACGGCGGCCCTTCCGGACCTGCCCGTCAAGCCCCCGTAAAAGCGACGGCGCGCCGCGTCAGCACCGCATCAAGGTTCGACGCGGCTGTATTCCCGCCCCTGCGAGATACCTAGCGTCCTCCTCATGGCCCGACGCATGACGCGCCCCGCACGGCGCACCTTCGGCACCCCCGGCATCCCCGGAGTCCGTACGACGCCTCTGTGGACGCACGACCGCACCTGGGCCGGGGACGCACGCTCCGCCGCGGCCTGCGGCGCACTGTTGTTCGGACTGCTGCTCGCGCTCGACACGGCCACCGGCAGGCTCATCCCCTGGCGGGCGCTGCTCTGGCTGGGACTCGGTGTGCTGCTGTTCGCCGCGCTCACGCCGCCGCGTGTGGCGGCGCACGACACGACCCTGGTCTCACGTGGTCCGATCCGTGTCCGGTCGGTGCGTCTCGATCGTCTCGTGGCGGTGCGCCGGTCCGACGGCATCGCACCGCGGCTCGTCCTGCGGGACGCGTCCGGCGGAGAGGTCGTACTCGACCCCGAGGTACTCGTCGTCAATCCGCCGCTCTGGCGCCTCGTGGCCCAGGGAGCCCGCACATCGTCCGCCGACGGCTCGCTCCTGTCCGGGGCGACCGCGCTGCGCCGACTGTCGGAACGTATCGACCGCGACACGGCCGAAGGGGTCTTCAAGGCCTCTGGCCTGGAGTGATTCCGGGGTGGGCACGGCGAGGCCCGGACCCCGCCCCGCCGTAGCCGTGCACTCGTTCGAGATCAAGAGCGTACGGAAGAGGTCAAGGTCACAGCCCTACCCGGCACCGAGTGCCAGGGGTTCCGCCCTAGCATCATGCCCATGACGGTCCTGCCTGACGACGGGCTTTCCCTGGCCGCCGAGTTCCCTGATGCGACCCATGAGCAGTGGCAGCGCCTGGTGGAAGGCGTGCTGCGCAAATCGGGTAAGGACGCATCGGGGCCGGCCGCAGAGGAAGCGCTGTCCACCGCGCTCGATGACGGGCTCATCACCCGCCCCCTGTACACCTCCCGAGACACCGCGCCTGACGCCGGTTACCCGGGTTTCGCCCCCTATGTCAGGGGCGGCACCGCCGCAGGCAGTGCCGCGGCGGGCTGGGACGTACGGCAGCGGCACACGACCACCGACCCCGCGGCCACGAACGAGACCGTGCTCGCCGACCTGGAGAACGGCGTCACCTCGCTGTGGCTCGGCGTCGGCCCCGGCGCGCTCCCGGTCTCCGGCATCGAGCGCGCCCTTGACGGCGTCTTCCTCGACCTGGCGCCCCTCGCCCTGGACGCGGGCGGCGACGTCGGGCCCGCGGCAAGGGAGTTGTTCCGGCTCTACGAGGAGCGGGGCATCCCGAAGGACGCACCTGGCGGCACCCTCGGCGCCGACCACCTCGGCCACGAGGCCCGCACCGGCGAGCGGCTCGACCCCGCCACCGCGATCGAACTGGCCCGGCTGTGCGGGCAGGAGTACCCGAACCTGCGCGCGCTGGCCGTCGACGCCCTGCCGTACCACGAGGCGGGCGGCTCGGCCGCGCAGGAGCTCGGCGCGTCGCTCGCCACGGCGGTCGCCTACCTCCGCGAGCTGACCGAGGCCGGACTCACGGTCGAAGCCGCCTGCGCCCAGCTGGAGTTCCGGTACGCGGCCACCGCCGACCAGTTCCTGACCATCGCCAAGCTGCGGGCGGCTCGGCGGCTCTGGGCCCGCGTGGCCCAGGCCTGCGGCGCCCCGGACGCGGGGGCGCAGCGCCAGCACGCCGTGACCTCGCCGGTGATGATGTCGCGCCGTGATCCGTGGGTGAACATGCTGCGGACGACGGTGGCCTGCCTCGGTGCGGGTGTCGGTGGCGCCGACTCCGTCACCGTCCTGCCCTTCGACCACTCGCTCGGCCTGCCGGACGCGTTCGCGCGCCGCATCGCCCGCAACACCTCGACGATCCTCCTCGAAGAGTCGCACCTCGCCCGCGTGATCGACCCGGCGGGCGGCTCCTGGTACGTGGAGCGGCTCACGGACGAACTCGCCCACGCGGGCTGGGAGTTCTTCCAGGAGATCGAGCGCGCGGGCGGCCAGGCGGCGGCTCTGCGCTCCGGCCTGATCGGTGAACGCCTCGCCGCCACCTGGGCGAAGCGCAGCGAGAAGCTGGCCAAGCGGCGCGAACCGATCACCGGTGTCAGCGAGTTCCCGAACCTGACGGAGCGTCCGGTCGAGCGCGTGGCCCCGCCCGCCGAACCGTCGGGCGGCCTGCCGCGCGTCCGCCGCGACGAGGCGTACGAGATCCTGCGCTCACGCTCGGACGCCCACCTCGCATCGGCGGGGACCCGCCCCCGGGTGTTCCTCGCCGCGCTCGGCCCCGCCGCCGCGCACACCGCGCGGGCCTCCTTCGCCTCGAACCTCTTCCAGGCGGGCGGCATCGAGGCCGTCCACGACCCGGTGTCGGTGGACGCGACGACCGCCGCCGACGCGTTCAAGGCGAGCGGCGCCACGGTGGCGTGCCTCTGCTCCAGCGACGCGCTCTACGAGGAGCAGGCCGCGGAGGTCGCCGATGCGCTCAAGTCGGCAGGTGCACAAAGGGTGTTCCTCGCGGGACGGCCGGCGGAGCACGCCGGCGTCGACGCGTACGTCTTCGCGGGCTGCGACGCCGTGGCCGTGCTCTCCTCCACCCTCGACCACATGGGAGTGGCGTAATGGCGATCCCCGACTTCTCCGACGTCGACCTGACGCCGGACGCCTCCTCCGAGGTCTCCGAGTCTCCCGCCGTCTCCAAGGACCAGTGGCGCAGCGCCGTCAAGGAGTCCACGGGCAAGGCCGACGACGACCTCCTGTGGGAGACCCCGGAGGGCATCGCGGTCAAGCCGCTGTACACCGGCGCCGACCTCGAAGGCCTCGACTTCCTCTCGACGTACCCGGGCGTGGCGCCGTATCTGCGCGGCCCCTACCCCACGATGTACGTCAACCAGCCCTGGACGATCCGGCAGTACGCGGGGTTCTCGACCGCCGAGGAGTCCAACGCCTTCTACCGCCGCAACCTCGCGGCAGGGCAGAAGGGCCTCTCGGTCGCCTTCGACCTGCCGACCCACCGCGGCTACGACAGTGACCACCCGCGGGTGACCGGCGACGTCGGCATGGCGGGCGTCGCGATCGACTCGATCTACGACATGCGTCAGCTCTTCGACGGCATTCCGCTGGACAAGATGACGGTGTCGATGACGATGAACGGCGCCGTGCTCCCCGTACTCGCGCTGTACATCGTGGCCGCCGAGGAACAGGGCGTGGCGCCCGAGAAGCTGGCCGGGACCATCCAGAACGACATTCTCAAAGAGTTCATGGTCCGCAACACCTACATCTATCCGCCCAAGCCCTCGATGCGGATCATCTCCGACATCTTCGCGTACACCTCGCAGAAGATGCCGCGCTACAACTCCATCTCGATCTCCGGCTATCACATCCAAGAGGCGGGCGCGACAGCGGACTTGGAGCTGGCGTACACCCTTGCGGACGGCGTGGAGTATCTGCGGGCCGGTCAGGAAGCGGGCCTGGACGTGGACGCGTTCGCGCCGCGGCTCTCCTTCTTCTGGGCGATCGGCATGAACTTCTTCATGGAGGTCGCCAAGCTCCGCGCGGCGCGCCTCCTCTGGGCGAAGCTGGTCAAGCAGTTCGACCCGAAGAACGCCAAGTCGCTCTCCCTGCGCACCCATTCACAGACCTCCGGCTGGTCGCTCACCGCGCAGGACGTGTTCAACAACGTCACGCGTACGTGCGTCGAGGCGATGGCGGCGACACAGGGCCACACCCAGTCGCTGCACACGAACGCCCTCGACGAGGCGCTCGCCCTGCCGACCGACTTCTCCGCGCGCATCGCCCGCAACACCCAGCTGCTCATCCAGCAGGAGTCGGGCACGACGCGGTCGATCGACCCGTGGGGCGGCAGCGCGTACGTCGAGAAGCTGACGCACGACCTGGCTCGGCGCGCATGGCAGCACATCGAGGAGGTCGAGGCGGCGGGCGGCATGGCGCAGGCCATCGACGCGGGCATCCCGAAGCTGCGCGTCGAGGAGGCGGCGGCCCGTACGCAGGCGCGGATCGACTCGGGGCGCCAGCCCGTCATCGGCGTCAACAAGTACCGCGTGGAGACCGACGAGCGGATCGACGTCCGGGCGGTCGACAACTCCTCCGTGCGCACCCAGCAGATCGCCAAGCTGAAGCGCCTTCGCGAGGAGCGCGACGAGGCGGCCTGCCAGGACGCGCTGCGGGCGCTGACGGCGGCGGCCGGGAGGGACCCCGGTCCGGGCCTCGAAGGCAATCTCCTGGCGCTCGCGGTCGACGCGGCCCGCGCGAAGGCGACGGTCGGCGAGATCTCCGACGCCCTGGAGTCCTCCTACGGGCGGCACGCGGGGCAGATCCGTACGATCTCCGGTGTGTACCGCACCGAAGCAGGCTCGTCCCCGTCCGTGGAACGCACCCGCACGCTCGTCGGGTCCTTCGAGGAGGCCGAGGGGCGCCGTCCGCGCATCCTCGTCGCCAAGATGGGCCAGGACGGCCACGACCGCGGCCAGAAGGTCATCGCCACCGCCTTCGCCGACCTCGGCTTCGACGTGGACGTCGGCCCGCTCTTCCAGACCCCGGCGGAGGTCGCACGCCAGGCGGTCGAGGCGGACGTCCACATCGTCGGTGTCTCGTCGCTCGCCGCCGGGCACCTCACCCTGGTACCGGCGCTGCGTGCGGAGCTCGCCGCCGAGGGCCGCGAGGACATCATGATCGTCGTGGGCGGTGTGATCCCGCCGCAGGACGTGCCGACCTTGCTGGAGATGGGCGCCGCTGCCGTCTTCCCGCCCGGCACGGTGATCCCGGACGCCGCGTACGACCTGGTGAAGCGGCTGGCGGCCGACCTCGGCCACGAGCTGTGAGCATGGCGGCGCCGAGGATCGACATCGACGCGTACGTCAAGGGCGTACTCGACGGGAAGCGTGCGCAGATCGCGCGCGCCATCACGCTCGTCGAGTCGACCCGGCCCCAACACCGTGCGCTGGCGCAGGAGTTGCTGACCCAGCTGCTTCCGCACAGCGGGCGGGCGCGGCGGATCGGCATCAGCGGGGTGCCCGGCGTGGGCAAGTCCACGTTCATCGACGCGCTCGGCACGATGCTGACCGGGCTCGGGCACCGGGTCGCGGTGCTCGCCGTCGACCCGTCGTCGTCCCGGACGGGCGGCTCGATCCTCGGTGACAAGACGCGGATGGAACGCCTGGCGGTGGATCCGGCGGCGTTCGTGCGTCCGTCGCCCACCGCGGGGACGCTCGGCGGGGTCGCGAAGGCGACGCGTGAGTCGATCGTGGTGATGGAGGCGGCGGGCTACGACGTCGTGCTCGTGGAGACCGTGGGCGTGGGCCAGTCGGAGACGGCGGTCGCGAACATGGTCGACTCGTTCCTGCTGCTCAGTCTGGCCCGCACGGGCGACCAGCTTCAGGGCATCAAGAAGGGCGTCCTGGAACTGGCGGACGTCCTCGCCATCAACAAGGCGGACGGCCCGCACGAGCGGGACGCGCGCTCGGCGGCACGTGAACTGGCGGGCGCACTGCGCCTGATGCATCCCCCATCTCTCGGCTCCGCTCGATCAGGGGAGACCCCACTGGCGGACGCGGCCTGGACTCCCCCGGTGCTCACTTGCAGCGCGCGGGAGTCCAGCGGCCTCGACGAGGTCTGGGACCGCCTGGAACAGCACCGCTCACTCCTCGACTCAACGGGCCGCCTCGCCGCCAAGCGACGCGATCAGCAGGTCGACTGGACGTGGACGATGGTGCGCGACGAACTCCTCGACCGGCTGCGCGGGCACGAGGCGGTACGGGGTCTGGCACCTGATCTTGAGCAGCGGGTGCGGGAGGGCACGTTGACGGCGACGATGGCGGCGGAGCGGATTCTGGGGGCGTTTCAGGGGGGTGACTAGCTCCTACGGTGCGGAGGCACTGCGGGGTAATCGGCTGGGTGGGCGGGATACATCCGCCGCGAAGCGGCGGTCTAGGTTTGCCCCATGAGCACAGCAGCCAACGATGAAGCCCCCGTCCTCCTGCGCACCGAGGGCCGCGCGGGCCACATCATTCTCAACCGCCCCCGCGCCATCAACGCCCTCAACCACGCCATGGTCCGCTTGATTGACGACGCCCTCTCCACGTACGAGCGGGACGACGCCGTCGCCGCGGTCGTCCTCACCGGCAAAGGTGCCCGCGGGCTGTGCGCCGGGGGCGACATCCGGTCGATCCATGACGATGTGCGGGCGGGCGGCGGCCCGGCGTCCGTAGCCTTCTGGCGTGACGAATACCGGCTCAACGCCCGCATCGCCCGTTTCCCGAAGCCGTACGTCGCCGTCATGGACGGCATCGTGATGGGCGGCGGGGTCGGCGTCTCGGCGCACGGCAGCGTGCGGATCGTCACCGAGCGCTCCCGCGTCGCCATGCCGGAGACCGGGATCGGCTTCGTGCCGGACGTCGGCGGTACGTATCTGCTGACGCGGACGCCCGGCGAACTGGGCACCCACCTCGCGCTGACCGGCTCGGCGGTCGGCGCGGGCGACGCGCTGCTGTGCGGCCTCGCCGACCACTACGTACCCTCGGAACGACTGCCGGAGTTCACCGCCGCCCTTGCCGACACCGCGGTGGGCGACGCGGTCGCGGAGTACGCCACCACCGCCCCGGAGGGTGAACTCGCCGCCCACCGCGAGTGGATCGACGCCTGCTACGCCGCCGACACCGTGGAGGAGATCGTCGACCGGCTGTACGCCTTCGGCGACCGGACCGCGAAGGAGACGGCCGAGACCATCAGCGGCAAGTCGCCGACCTCCCTGAAGGTCACCCTCGCCGCCCTGCGCCGGGCCCGCGCCCTCGCCTCGCTCGAGCAGGTGCTCGACCAGGAGTACCGCGTATCGGCCACCGCGATCGGCGCGCCGGACCTGGTCGAGGGCATTCGCGCCCAGGTGGTCGACAAGGACCGCGATCCGCACTGGTCCCCCGCCGAGCTCACGCGGGTGACCGATGCGGACGTGGCCCGCCACTTCGCGCCGCGCGACGGCGACGAACTCGGACTCGGACTCGAACTCGGACTCGCCCCCGAGGCGGACCCGCGATGCCCCTGATCCAGACGCCCCGCCTCGTCCTGCGGCGCTGGCGAGAAGCGGACGTCGCCCCCATGACCCTCATCAACTCCGACCCCGAGGTGATGCGGTGGATCGGCGACGGCTCCGTCCATGACGGGCAGAAGCAGACCCGGTCCACCATGGAGATGTGGGAGAAGGGGTGGGAGACGGAGGGCTTCGGCCTCTTCGCGGTGGAGGTGCGCGCCACCGGTGAACTCGCCGGGTTCACCGGGCTCTCCGTGCCGCGCTATCTCCCCGAGGTGATGCCCGCGGTGGAGATCGGCTGGCGCCTGGGTCGCTCCTTCTGGGGGCAGGGCCTGGCCACCGAGGCGGCGCGTGCCGCCCTCGACTTCGGCCTCACCGAACGGGGTCTCGAGCGGATCGTCAGCATCGTCCAGGTGGGCAACGACGCTTCGGAACGCATCATGAACAAGCTCGGCATGCGCGTGGAGCGAGGCACGTTCGACCCCCACTGCGGGCGCGCCATCCGCGTCCACGCTTTCAACGCCGTCAACGCCGTCAACGCGCCCGCTACGGCGGATCTGTCTCCGTGACGACGGCGAGCAGCTGGAAGGGCAGCTCCCTGTCCGACTGGGAGACCCCGAGAGCGATCCACCGCCCGTCGGCCCGCCACAGATGCAGGTCCGGCACGGAGGCGCTCAGCGAGCCCCACGGCTCCGGTATGTCCTCGCCCGAATCGCCCTTGTCCTCGCCTTCACCTTCGGTCTCGCCGTCGTACCCGTCGCTCATGGACCGTTCGAAGAGGCTCGCCAGGCTGAATATCCGGGGCGGCCCCCAGCGCTCGGCGAGGAGGACCGTCAGGCCGTCGCGCTCGGCCTCGTACTGCTCCTCGGTCGCCTCCCACTCCGTGCCGTCGTCCTCCCAGAAGTCGTCACTCGTCAGCAACTCGGCGATGTGATAGCCCGGACCGCCGATGCCGCCGTGCGACCTGCCGTGCTCGGCGGGGAACTCCCGTGAGCGCAGCAGGTCGATCGCGGCGAGATGCTGTGCGGTACTCATGACATCCAGTAAAGCGGTCGGCACTGACAACTGCCCCGCCGTCAGGCCCCTGGCGTCACCATCCGGACACGCGCCTCACGCGTCGCGCCGCCGCACCGCCCACCAGCCCGCGAGCAGCGCCGCAACCGCCCACGCCGCCAGGACGGCAAGTCCGGTCCAGGGGCCGAGAGTTCCCGACGGATTCTCGTGGAGCACCAGCTGTCCCGCCCGGTCCGGCAGGAACTCCGCGGCGCCGCTCGCGACGTCCCCGACCACGAAGGACACGATGAGCGTGAACGGGACGAGGATGCTCAGTACGGCGATCCCGCTGCGCAGCACCATGGTCAGGCCCGCGGCGAGCAGCGCCATGAGCGCGAGGTAGACACCGCCGCCGACGCACGCCCGTACGGCACCGTCATGGCCGAGGCCGATGGCGTAGTCCCCCATGAAGGCCTGACCGGCCAGGAAGCCCACGAAGCTGGTGAGGATCCCCACGCCGAGCGCCAGGGCGCCCACCACCGCGACCTTGGCCCCGTAGAAGAGCCCTCTGCGCGGCACCGCGGAGAGCGAGATCCGCAGCGCGCCGTTCAGGTACTCGGACGACATCGCCGTCGTACCGAAGCTGATGGCGGCGATCTGGCCGAAGTTGAGGGCGTAGAAGGCGCCGAAGAGCGGTTCGTAGTCGGCGTTGTCCGCCTCCGCCGTGCCGACCGCGGCGAACGCGAGCACGGTGATGGCGACGGTGGCCACGAAGACGGCGATGAGCGAACCGAGGCTCGCGCGCACCGACTTGACCTTGATCCACTCCGAGCGGAGTACGGCAGCTGTCGACATGGTCAGGCCTCCTGGCGGGACGTCGGGGTGACGGCGGCGAACTCGGTTTCGTCGGCCGTGAGGGCGAGATAGGCCTGCTCCAGGGAGGCCTGCTCGTCGGAGAGTTCGAGAAGTGGGATGCCGTGACCTGCGGCGATGGGCCCGATCTCGTCGGCCTGCGCGCCGTCCACCGTCCAGCGGCCGTCGTCCCCCGCGGCCATCGCGTACCCCTTGTCCGTCAAGAGGGCCCGCAGCCGACCGCTCTCCGGTGTGCGCAGCCGGACGCGCGGACTGCTGTGCGCCGCGATGAAGTCCGGCATCGAGGTGTCCGCGAGCAGCCTGCCCCGGCCGAGGACCACCAAGTGGTCGGCGAACGTTGCCGTCTCGGTCATGAGGTGGCTGGACACGAGGACCGTCCGGCCCTCGCGGGCGAGGCGCCGAAGGAGTTCGCGGATCCAGATGATGCCTTCGGGGTCGAGGCCGTTGGACGGCTCGTCCAGCATGACGACGCGCGGGTCACCGAGCAGCGCCGCCGCGATTCCCAGGCGCTGCCGCATGCCGAGCGAGAACGTCTTGATCCGGCGCCCCGCGACTGAGGCGAGCCCGGCCTCTTCGAGGACCTCGTCCACGCGGCGCGCGGGGATACGGTTGCTGACGGCGAGGGCCAGGAGGTGGTTCCGTGCGGTACGCGAACCGTGCGCGGCCTGGGCGTCGAGCAGGGCTCCCACGTGGCGCAGGGGTTCGTCGATGGCCGCGTAGGGCCTGCCGCCCACCGTCGCGGTGCCGGAAGTGGGCCGGTCGAGGCCGAGCACGAGCCGCATGGTGGTGGACTTGCCGGCGCCGTTGGGGCCGAGGAACCCGGTGACCTTCCCCGGGCGGACGGTGAAGGTCAGTCCGTCCACCGCGCGGGTGGTGCCGTACTCCTTGGTGAGGTCTTGCACGTCGATGCTGGTCATGGGTTCAGCCTCGCGGCCAGGGGTGCGGTGGGTCTTCCCCCGCCCGGGGAGTCCCTCTCCCCCTCACGGGGGAGCCGTGCGGGCCCGCCCTGCTGGCACGATGACGTGATGCCCCGCTTCCTCCGGCCGCTGACGCACGCGGTGACCTATACGCGTTGGCTTCACATGCTCATAGGCGTGGTCGTCGCGTTGGTCGTCGCGTCGGTCTACCCCGGGCTGTACAAGCCGTCGTTCACCGACTGGGTACTGGTGTTGATCATGCCCATTCCCTTGGTGGTGGCCGCGGCCATGCTGCCGTCCATGCGCCGGGCGGAAGGGCTGCAGGCACGGCTGATGCTGTTTCCCGGGCGGCACGCGCGCGTGCCGGGCCACGACGAGGACCCCGGCATCTCCGTCGCGCCCTCCGCGTCGTGGCGGGACCGGGGCAGGACCGCCGTGTGGTTGGTGCTCCGCCTTGAGGTCGGCTGCGCGGCGGCCTTCGTGTCGGTTCAGTGCCTGGGCACCGCGCTCGCCCTGGTGGGAGCGGCGTCGTCGGACGGTGAGGAACCCGGACTGCTTCTTCCCCTGCCGGGGCCGAACCCTGCGAACGCGCTGCTCGTGCCGATCCCCATCCTGATACTCCTGGGGGTGATGGTGGTCGGGGGTCAGCTGATGACCTCGGCCGCCCGGCATCTGCTCGGCCCCTCCCCCAAAGAACGCCTGGCCGCCCTGGAGGAGCGCACCGAGCAACTCCTCGAACGCACCCGCATCGCGCGGGAACTGCACGACTCCATAGGGCACGCGCTGACAGTGGCCGTCGTCCAGGCGGGCGCCGCCCGTGCCGTGGCCGACGCGGAGTTCACCGACCGCGCCCTGGGAGCCATCGAGGAGACCGGCAGGGCCGCCCTCGAAGACCTGGAGCGTGTGCTGCGGGTGCTGCGCGAGGACGAGCGGCCCGCGAGCCGTCGCCCTACTCTCGCCGATGCCGACCGCCTCCTGGAGTCCGCGCGCGCGTCGGGAGCGAAGGTCGACACCGAGGTGACGGGCCCTCTGGAGAGCCTCCCGGGACCGGTGTCCCGCGAGGGCTACCGCATGCTCCAGGAGTCGCTCACCAATGTGCTGCGCCACTCCGGGCCGGTCCCGGTGCGGGTGCGGATCACGGTCGGCGACGGCCTGCTCGGCATGGAGGTGCGCAACCCCCTGCCCCAGGGGACGCAGCCGACCAGTCGCGGCGGCAGCGGCCTGCGCGGCATCCGGGAACGGGCCACGCTGCTCGGCGGCCGGGCCTCCACGGGGCCGCGCGACGGCGAGTGGCGGGTGCACGTCGAGCTGCCCCTGGGGTGATCCCCTGGGGTGATCTACGCTGACCGGATGCCGGTCACTGTCCTGCTCGTCGACGACGAACCCCTCGTACGCGCCGGTCTGCGCGCCGTCCTTGAGGCGCAGCCCGACATCGAGGTGGTCGGCGAGGCGGCCGACGGCGCCGCCGTCATTCCGCTCGTGCGCCAACTGCGGCCCGACGTGGTCGCGATGGACGTACGCATGCCCCTCCTCGACGGCATCGAGGCCACGCGTGCCGTCCTGCGCACCGTGCAGGACCCGCCGAAGATCGTCGTTGTGACGACCTTCGAGAACGACGAGTACGTGTACGAGGCGCTGCGCGCGGGTGCCGACGGTTTCTTGCTGAAGCGCGCCCGTCCCGCGGAGATCGTGAACGCCGTGCGCCTTGTCGCGGAGGGCGAGTCGCTGCTGTTCCCCGCGGCGGTACGGCAGCTGGCGGGCGCGTACGGGCGCCAGCCGGGCAACGCGGAGGCCAGGGCCGCCCTCGACCGGGCCGCCCTCACCGAGCGTGAGGCGGACGTGCTGCGCCTCATGACGCGCGGTCTGTCGAATGCGGAGATCGCGGCAGAGCTGATCGTCGGCGCCGAGACCGTCAAATCCCATGTGAGTGCCGTGCTCGCGAAGCTGGGGGCCCGCGACCGGACGCAGGCGGTGATCGCCGCGTACGAATCCGGTTTCGTCGCTCCGGGATGAGCGCGGCCGATCGGCACTCTGCGTCACAGGTGGGCCCGGCACTCGCAGCGATCGGCCGCTGCGAGTACGATCCGCCCATCATGCGCACGAGCTGGGAGGACGGACGTTGGGGCGGCTGACCGGCGGGGATCCCTCTCTGCTGCGGCGGATCAACTCCGCTGTGGTGCTGCACGCTCTGCGTGGGGCGGACTTCGCGACACTCACCGAGGTCACCCGGGTGACCGGGCTCTCACGGCCGACCGTCGAGGGCGTGGTCGAGGGGCTCATCGATGCCGGACTCGTGGTGGAGACCGCCGCCGAGGAGGGCGCGGCAAGACGCCAGGGACGGCCCGCCCGGAGGTTCCGTTTCCGGGCCGAGGCGGGGCATCTGCTCGGCCTGGAGATCGGCCCGCACCGGGTGGCGGCCGTGCTCTCGGACCTGGACGGCCGGGTGCTCGGCACGACGGCCAAGGACGTGTCCGAGACTGCACCTGCCGACGAACGCATCGAGCGCCTTCGCACGGCGGTCGCCGATCTGCTGCGCCGTGGCGGGATCGCCCGCAGCTCACTGCGCGCGGTCGGTGTCGGCAGCCCCGGCATCGTGGAGGCGGACGGCACGGTCCGGCTCGGGACCGCACTGCCGGAGTGGACGGGGCTGCCGCTCGGCGAGCGCCTGCGCAGGTCCTTCAAGTGCCCGGTCCTGGTGGAGAACGACGCGAACACGGCGGCCGTGGCCGAGCACTGGAAGGGCGCAGCGACCGACTCGGACGACGTGGTGATGGTCCTCGCCGGGCTCAGCCCGGGGGCCGGGGCGCTGATCGGCGGGCGGCTGCACCGTGGCTACGGCGGCGCCGCCGGGGAGATCGGCGCCCTGCATCTCCTTGGCCGTGACGTGACCCCCGAGACGCTCCTTTCGACCACGGACGAGCCGCTGCACCCGCTGGACGAGCAGGCGGTGGCGGAGGTGTTCGCCCATGCGCGCGAGGGCGACGAGCGGGCGCGGCAGGCCGTCGAGCGGTTCATTCAGCGCCTGGTGCACGACGTGGCGGCGCTGGTTCTCGCCCTGGACCCCGAGCTGGTCGTCGTGGGCGGCTGGGCGGCCGGTCTGGACGGCGTACTGGAGCCGCTGCGCCGCGAGTTGGCCCGTTACTGCCTGCGGCCGCCCCGGGTGGCCCTGTCGGTGCTCGGCGAGGCGGCCATCGCGACGGGCGCGCTGCGTCTTGCCCTCGACCACGTCGAGGAGCAGCTGTTCGCGGTCGAGGGAACGGTGACGGCCCGGCGCTGAGGCGCCGGGCCGGACATGGGATCAGGAAGCGGTTGTCCTGCGGGAAGCGGGTGTCAGGAGGCCTGGCGCTCCGGGCCGTGGTGGATCTCGACGCCGCCCGCGTCACCGAACGTGAGGCGGCAGGTGTCCGCGCGATACGTCGCCACGGACACCGCGACGGTGCGTCCCTCGGCGAAGAAGCGGGTCGTCACGACGAGGACCGGGGCTCCGGGGAGCCGGTCGAGCGCCTTGGCGTCGTCCGCGCGGGCCGAGCCGAGCTCGACGGCGCGGTCCTGTCCTTCGAGGCCGAGCCGGTGCAGCTCGCGCAGCACGCCACGCGCGCGTGAGGCTCCGGACGGGGCGTCGATCGCGGAGAGTTCGGAGACGGCCGACATCGCCACGTACAGCAGCTCGGCGGCCACGGGCTGGCCGTGCGAGACGCGTGTGCGGCGCACCACGTGCACCTGCTCGCCGGGGTCGGCCGCCAGCATGCGGGCCACCTCGGCGGGCGGTTGCGCCGGTGCGCAGTCGACGGGCTGCCATGCGTCGCCGACCTCGCCGGGCCATGTGCCCTGCTCGGATCCGACGGCCACGCCCATCCGCGGCGGGGCGACGGTCGTGCCGACCCCGCGGCGGCGCTGCAGCCTGCCTTCCAGCTCCAGCTGCTCGAGTGCCTGACGGAGCGTGGCACGGGCCACACCGAAGCGGGCCGCGAGATCACGCTCGTTGGGCAGGATCTCGCCGACGGCGAACTCTGAATCGAGTGCCTCGCTGAGCACGGTCTTGAGGTGCCAGTACTTCGGCTCCGGTGCCGCTTCCAGCTGCGTGGTCCCCACCCTGTCCTCCGCAATCGCCGTGTGCCGGCGGCTTTTCAGCGCCTTGTTTATTAAAGGTCCTTGCACTATCTCTGCGACGATAGAGCGGCGCCCAACCTTGGTCAAGACCAATCCTCGATCCGTTACAGCCCGCACAGGGACGATGCCACAGAGCATTCACGTGTTGTTGGCGTCGGTCCACGCGCGCGTAGCGAACAAGACAGAACCCCCGCCCTGGGTGGACGGGGGTCTGTCATCTGGGGTCTAGGAGGCGAACCCGATCAGCTTGTCCGGGTTGCGGATGATGTAGACGTCGGTGATCCGTCCGTCGACGACGGCCAGTTGGAAGAGGGAGTCCGGCTTGCCGTCGACCAGGACAAGGACGGAGTCGGCGCCGTTGATCTCCAGGAACCGGACCCCGAGCTCCGCTCCCTCCGGTACGCCCGCGCGGGCCGCGCCGATGAGGAAACGGCCCACCTTGTCCGCCGCCTCGATGACGCGCAGCGGCGCCTTGGCCTTGCCGCCGCTGTCGCCGACCAGGCGTACGTCCGGGGCGAGCAGGGACATCAGACCGTCCAGGTCACCGCTGGTGGCCGCGGCGAGGAACCGCTCGGTCAGGTCGCGGCGCTCGCCCGGATCCACCGCGTAGCGCGGCCTTTTCTCGTCCACGTGCTTGCGGGCCCGCGCCGCGAGCTGCCGCACGGCCGGTTCGCCGCGGTCCAGCGTGAGGGCGATGTCCGAGAACGGGAACCCGAAGGCTTCCCGCAGCACGAACACCGCGCGCTCCAGGGGCGAGAGGGACTCCAGGACGACCAGGACCGCGAAGGACACGGAGTCGGCGAGCACGGCCTGCTCGGCGGTGTCGGGGACGGTCGGCCCGTAGTCGGTGACCAGTGGTTCGGGCAGCCACGGTCCTACGTAGGACTCGCGGCGTGACTGCACGTGGCGCAGCCGGTCGATGGCGAGGCGCGTGGTGACGCGCACCAGGTAGGCGCGCGGTTCGCGCACGCGCTCCTGGTCGGCCGCCGACCAGCGCAGCCAGGACTCCTGCACGACGTCCTCCGCGTCGGCCACCCGGCCGAGCATGCGGTAGGCCACGCCCATCAGGACGGCCCTGTGCTCTTCGAAGACGTCGGTCACGGAGTCGTTCGCCACTCCTCCATCCCAGCCGACGGATCACCCGCTGTCCAGGCGAAGCAGGTGCGTCACACCCCACAGCGGCCAGGAGGCGGCCCCGTCCACCCTCTTGAACTGGAGGCTACTGAGCGGTAATTGTTGCTGACAAGGTGTCTAAGGTGTCTGAAGACCGTCGCCAGGCGGCGGGGACTGGAGCAGCAATGGCCGCAGAGGTGTCCTTCAGCGTCGAATCGCCCGGCGGTCCGCGATCGATGTCACTCACGTACGAACGCGCGGGCGAGGGGGAGCCGCTGCTCCTGCTCCACGGCATCGGCCACCACCGCCAGGCGTGGGACCCGGTGTTCGCCATCCTGGCCACCGAGTACGACGTGATAGCCGTGGACCTGCCGGGCTTCGGGGAGTCCCCCGCGCTCCCCGACGGGCTGCCCTACGACATCACCACGGTGGTCTCCGTGCTCGGCGCGCTGTGCGAGGCCCTGGAGATCGAACGTCCGCACGTGGCGGGCAACTCGCTGGGCGGTCTGCTCGCCCTGGAGCTGGGCCGGGAGAAGCTCGTGCGCTCGGTCACCGCCCTGTCCCCGGCGGGCTTCTGGACGCCCGGGGAGCGGCGGTACGCGTTCAACACGCTGCTCGCGATGCGGCACGGCGCACGGCTCCTTCCCTTGCCGCTGATCGAGCGGCTCTCCCGGACCGCCGCGGGGCGCGCGGCGCTCACCAGCACCATCTACGCCCACCCCGGCCGCCGTTCACCCGAGGCCGTCGTCGCCGAGACCCTCGCGCTGCGCGACGCCAAGGGGTTCGAGCAGACCCTCGCCGCCGGGCGTGACGTGCTCTTCAGTGACGACGTGCCCGGACTCGCGGTCACCGTCGCGTGGGGCGCGCGCGACCGCATCCTGCTGCGCCGCCAGGGGATCCGCGCCAAGCACGCCGTCCCCGAGGCCCGTCTGGTGCGCCTTCCCGGCTGCGGGCACGTCCCGATGAACGACGATCCGGCGCTCGTCTCGCGCGTCGTCCTCGACACGTGCCGCCGTGCGCCCGCCGCCTAGCACGCCGGAGCCCAGGGCCACCCCGGCACCGACGAGCGCACTGCCCACGGCCTGCGGGGCTCCGTAGGCGCCCGTGCCGACCAAGGGCGCGGTGAAGGCCGCCGCGACGGGAATGAGACCGGAGAAGAGGGTGGCGCGCTCGGCGCCGATGCGCTGGATGCCCGAGTACCAGCAGACGAACCCGATGACGGTGACGATCGCCGCCTGCCACAACAGGGCCGCCGCCTCGGTGGTGTCGGGCGCCCGCAGCCAGTCCCCGCCGTCGGCCACCGCGCCGATGGCGGCGGACTCGACGGCGGCGATCCCGCACACCGTGGCGGAGAGCAGCTTCGGACCGAGCGGCCGCAGCACGGGAACGGCGACGACCGCGAACCCGACCTCGCCCGCGAGCGCGCACACGGAGTAGAGGATGCCGATCGCGTCCGTACGGCCCCATCCCTGCACGGTGAAGGCTCCGGCGGCGACGATCAACGCCCCGTACAGGACGCGTCGCTGCGGCTTCCGCCCCTCGATCAGCGGCACGACGACCGCCACGATCACCGGGGCACATCCTACGAAGACACCCGGTACGGCAGGTTCCGCCGTACGTTCGGCGGCGAGGATCGCCAGGTTGAAGCCGACCATGCCGACGGCGGCGAGGACCGCGAGGCGCCCCCACTGGCGCCGTGTCAGGCGACGGAGCGGTGCCGTGCCGCCCCGCCCGAGCAGCGGCAGGAGCAGCAGGCAGGCCAGGCCGTAGCGCAGGAACTGGCCGCCCGCGTACGGGTAGTCGCCGAGGAGACTGTTGGCGGTGAAGGAGCCGCCGACGAGGAGGCAGGCGAGGGCGGCGAGCAGGGACCCGCGTGTGAGGTTCGCGTTCATGCCCCTGACGCTAGGAAGAGACGCGGACCGGTTTAAGGTCCACTTCCAGGGCTGGTTCGGGGACCACTTCCTCCCTTCTCAGGAGGCGCGTCCGGTGACATCTCAGGAGGCGGGTCCGGTGGCATCAGGATCCGGGCAAGGATCGGGGCACGGATCGGGGCAAGGGTCGGGACAGGCACCCGGCACCGCCGCCTGGGAGCTGCTGCTCCCCGCCGTGTCCGCCCCCGCCCGCAGCCGTGGCCGCAGCCTCAGGTCGGCGCTGCGCGATGCGGTCAGGTCAGGGCGCCTCGCGCCGGGGACGCGGCTGCCGTCAAGCCGTGAGCTCGCCGCCGATCTGGGTGTCTCGCGGGGGCTCGTCACGGAGGCGTACGAGCAGTTGACCGCCGAGGGCTATCTGCGCAGCGACCGGGGCGCGGGGACCTGGGTGGGCGGCGCGGCCCGGACGGCCGCACGAGGAACACATGACCTGGCGCCGCGTCCCGTGCACGCGCGCGTGGACTTCATCGCGGGAACGCCCGACCTCTCCCTGTTCCCGCGCGCCGCGTGGGCGGCGGCGCACCGCGGCGTCCTGGCCGAACTGCCCCACCATGTACTCGGCTACCCGGATCCGCGGGGCCTGCCCCGGCTGCGTACCGCCCTCGCCGAACTGCTCGTACGCCGCCGGGGCGTCGTCGCGGACCCGGAGGGCGTCGTCGTCTGCTCCGGAGTGGCGCAGGCCATGGCGCTCGTCGGCTTCGTGCTCCACGCGCGCGGGGTGCGTGCCGTCGGCGTCGAGGACCCCGGAAGCCCCCAGCACAGCGAGTTGTTCGCATCGGCCGATGTCGCCACGGTGCCGGTCCCCCTCGACGACGAGGGCGTCGTCACCGGCGTACTGAAGGAACGGGATCTGCGGGCGGTCGTCACCACGCCCGCCCATCAGTTCCCCCTGGGCATCGGCTATTCACCGCGAAGGCGCACCGAACTCCTCGACTGGGCCCGGTCCGTGGACGGTCTGATCATCGAGGACGACTACGACGGCGACTTCCGCTACGACCGTGCCCCGGTGGGCGCACTGCAAGGACTCGACCCCGAACACGTCGCTTACACGGGATCGGTCAGCAAGTCGCTCGCTCCGGGCCTTCGCCTGGGCTGGCTGCTCGTGCCGGAGTCGATGACCGATGAGGTCGTCGCCCGCAAGCGCATGATGGACCTGGGCAATCCGGCGCTGGATCAGGCGCTGCTCGCGCGCTTCGTCGAACGCGGTGACTACGACCGCCAGTTGCGCCGCTGCCAGCGCGCCTACCGTGAGCGCAGGGACGCGCTCGCCGCCGCGCTCGACGAGCACTTTCCCGGTACGGAGGTGACCGGTATCGCGGCCGGGCTGCATGTCATCGCGCGGCTGCCCGGCCGATGGGGGCCGCAGGATTCCTTCCTGCGGCGGGCATCGGCGGCCGGGGTGGCGGTCCGGCCGCTGAGCGACTACAGACTGAGCGACCACGGCTCGGCGGCAGGCCCGGGCGTGCGCCTTGTGCTCGGTTACGCCCATCTGACGCCCGCGAAGATCGCCGAGGGGGTGCGGCTCCTCGCCGAGGCGGCTCAGGAGGTCGAGAAGGCTCAGGATTTGGACCACGCGCGCGTGCGGAGCACCAGGCGGTAGCCGTCGGGGTCCTCGACGGTGACGCCCCACTCGTTCCAGTACGGGTGCGGGCCTGCGTCCCGAGACGTACATCAGACGTACATCTCGGGGCCGGTGACCGGGCATCCAGGGGCCGGTGACCGGGGATGTGGACGACATACCGTTCGCACACCGGTTCCCCTGAAGGCGTGGGCAGTTGTTCACTTGTGGTTTGTGTGTGCGCCGCCGCGCACTACTAGTTGTAGCCCTGCACACTGGTCCGACCTGTCACTGGAGGCGCATTCATGTCACACCCTCAGCCGAGCTCGTCCCCTCGCCGCCGCAGTGTGCTGCGCGGCTCGCTCGCCGTCCCGGCGGCGCTCGCCGTGCCGGCTCTCTCCGGGGCCGCTCCGGCGCTCGCCCTCTCGGGGCGCCCGCGGGCCGAGTGGGGCGTGCAGGCCGGTGACGTGACGGCGCACGCGGGCCTGGTGTGGGTGCGCTCCGACCGTCCCGCCCGCATGATCGTGGAGACGTCCGCCACGGAGTCGTTCCGCGATCCCACCCGCTGGAAAGGCCCGCTGCTCGGCCCGGACACCGACTTCACGGGGACGACACGGCTGCGCGGGCTGCCCGCGGGCGAGCAGATCCACTACCGCGTGCTCCTGGCCGACCCCGACGACCCCCGACGGGCGGGTGAGCCGGTCACCGGAACGTTCCGTACGAGCCCGAAGGGGCGCAGGGAAGGCGTACGTTTCCTGTGGTCGGGCGATATCGCGGGCCAGGGGTGGGGCATCAACCCGGACCGCGGCGGTTGGCGGATCTTCGACGAGATGCGCCGCAGGGACCCGGACTTCTTCCTGTGCAGCGGCGACAACATCTACGCCGACGGGCCCATCCTGCCGAGCGTCACCCTGCCCGACGGCAGCGTGTGGCGGAACGTGACCACGGAGGAGAAGTCGAAGGTCGCCGAGACGCTCGCGGAGTTCCGCGGCGCCTTCCGCTACAACCTCCTCGACGAGAACCTGCGGCGCTTCAACGCGCAGGTGCCCTCCATCGTCCAGTGGGACGACCACGAGGTGAAGAACAACTGGTATCCGGGGCAGATCCTGACCGACGCCCGCTACACGGAGAAGAACGTGGACGTCCTCGCCGGGCGCTCCCTGCGGGCGTTCAGCGAGTACTTCCCGGTCTCCACGCTCCCGCCGGGCGACGAGGACGGGCGGGTGTACCGCGTCCTGCGGCACGGACCGCTCCTCGACGTGTTCGTCCTGGACATGCGCTCCTACCGCAACGCCAACTCCCCCGGCAAGCAGCCCGACGACACCACCGGCATCCTGGGCGCCCGGCAGCTGAGCTGGCTCAAGCGCGAGCTGTCGCGTTCGCGTGCCACCTGGAAGGTCATCGCGTCCGACATGCCGCTCGGCCTCGTCGTACCCGACGGCTCGGCGAACTTCGAGGCCGTCGCGCAGGGTGATCCCGGCGCACCGCTGGGCCGCGAACTGCAGATCGCCGAACTGCTGCGGCACATCAAGCACCGCAAGGTCACCGGAACGGTGTGGCTGACCACCGACGTGCACTACACGTCCGCGCAGCACTACGACCCCTCACGCGCGGCGTTCAAGGACTTCGCGCCGTTCTACGAGTTCATCTCGGGTCCACTTGCCGCCGGCGGCTTCCAGGCCCTCAAGCTCGACGGCACGTTCGGCCCCGAGCAGCGCTTCATCAAGGCGCCGAACCGCGCCAACACCTCACCGGCCGAAACTCCGCAGTACTTCGGAGAGGTCGACATCGACGGTGACAGCGGCGAGCTGACCGTGCGGCTGCGGCAGGAGGGTGGCGGGGTGCTGTTCACGCAGGTCCTGCAGCCGGGCCGGGTGGGACAGCAGTGATTCGGCCACCGAACGCTCAGCGAGCTGTCACGCCCGGATACCAAGAGCAGGCAAAGAGGAATTAAACGGGCAGAAGGTATCTTAACTCGTCAGTCACAGAACGTTCGTGATCACGCAACACCCTTCCTCCACAGTGGCTGTATGAGTGCTGACATGTCTGATGTGACGCGAACCAAACATGGCCGTCCCGTTCACCACTGGCGGCGGGATCTGGTGGAGCTCGCCGCCCTCTTCACGGCTGTGGCCGTGGCGGACGCGGTGGCGAACATGATCGGGCACGGCCCCGACGGTCCCGCCCTCCTGGTGATCTCGGCCGTGGCACTGCTCGCCACGGTCGGGTTCCACACATGGTGGGCACGCCGCCACGAGCACGCACCGCCGACGGTGGACGATACCGGCGCCCGGCCACTCGCCGCCGGGCAGCGGACCGGGCTCCGGACCGGGCAGCAGACCGGCCCCATGACGGCCATGGAGCAGGCCGGGGCCACCGCCACGGAGTCGTCCGCAGGGGCGACGACGCTGTGGCGGATGCGCACCACGGTGCGGGACGAGCCGGGATCGCTCGCCGCCCTGTGCACGACGCTCGCCCACGGCAAGGTCGACATCCTGAGCCTCCAGGCGCACCCGCTGGCCGAAGGCACCGTCGACGAGTTCCTGCTGCGCGCCCCCGCCGATCTGCCCGCGGCCGAGATCACCCGCGGCGTCTCGCACGCGGGCGGCTCGGGCACCTGGATCGAGCGGGCCGACGCCCACGACCTGGTGGACGCCCCCACCCGCATCCTGGGCCTTGCCACCCGCACCGCCCTCGACGCCGCCGAACTGCCGCTCGCGCTGCGCCAGTTGCTGGGTCGCTGCACCATCCGTTCGCTGCCCGCGAAGACACAGACCGCGTCCGGAACCCTGGCGGACCAGCCCGTCGAGGGCGCGCTGGAAGGGACCGTACTGCGACTGCAGGCACCGGAGGGTGAAGTGATCACCGTGGAGCGGCCGTATCTGCCGTTCACGCCCACCGAGTTCGCCCGCGCGCGTGCCCTGGTCGAGCTCGACACCCGGCTCGGCCCGCGCATCCCGCACAGCAAGGACGTACTGACGCTCGCCGAGGGCAGCTCCATCACCGTGCGCCGGGCCGACACCACCGACGTGGACGCGGCCAAGGCCATGCACGAGCGCTGCTCACAGCGCACCCTGGGCATGCGCTACCACGGCCCGGTGCGGGACGCCGACCGGTATCTGGGCCACCTGCTCAGCCCGCGGTTCGGCCGGACCCTCGCGGTGCAGACCGCCTCCGGGCGCATCGTCGGCATCGGCCATCTGCTCTGGGACGGCGACGAGACGGAGATCGCGCTGCTCGTCGAGGACGACTGGCAGCGCCGCGGCATCGGCGGTGAACTCCTCGGCCGCCTCGTGACGATGGCGGTCGAGGCGGGCTGCGAGAGCGTGTACGCCGTGACGCAGGCGTCCAACACGGGCATGGTCGCGG
The DNA here is from genome assembly GCF_055570235.1 of Streptomyces sp. NPDC031274. Taxonomy (NCBI): domain Bacteria; kingdom Bacillati; phylum Actinomycetota; class Actinomycetes; order Kitasatosporales; family Streptomycetaceae; genus Streptomyces; species Streptomyces sp. NPDC031274. The sequence continues at coordinate 179,505 of NZ_JBVIHP010000016.1, forward strand.
CGATGCGCGGCCTGGGGCTCCCCCTCGACTACCAGATCGAGGAGGGCACGCTGGTCATCACCGCCCGGCTTGAAGCCACGCCGGTGAGCTCGCAACTGCCGTACGACCAGCCGCAGGGACGGGCGGAGCAGCACTGATCCGGGGCACCGCGGCGACCTCGGTGCCCGACGGCTGAGGGCCGAGGGCTTGGTCGAGGTCCTGCCACAGGTCCTCGACGTCCTCAAGCCCGGCCGAAAGACGCAGCAGGCTGTCGCTCACGCCGGACGAGCGCCGGTCCGCCGCGTCCACGACGCGGTGGCTGATGGACGCCGGATGCTGGATGAGGGTGTCGACGCTGCCGAGGCTGACCGCCGGGGTGATCAACCGCACCCCGGCGGTCACCGCGTGCGGATCCCCCCTGACCTCGAAGGCGACCATCGCGCCGCCGAGCCGCGGATAGTGCACGCGGCGCACCCGCGGGTCGGCTGCCAGGCGCCGCGCCAGTTCCGCCGCGTTAGCGGAGGCCGCCCGTACGCGCACCGGCAGGGTGGACAGGCCCCGCAGGAGCAGATATCCGGCCAGCGGATGCAGCACCCCGCCGGTGGCGAAGCGGACCTTCCGCAGCTGCCGTGCGAACTCCTCGTCGCACGCGACGACTCCGCCGAGGACGTCCCCGTGCCCGCCCAGGTACTTGGTGGCGCTGTGCAGCACGAGCCGCGCCCCGCTCTCGACCGGCCGTTGCAGGACGGGCGTCGCGAAGGTGTTGTCGGCCAGGAGCGGCACCGTGCCGCAGGCGTGGGCCACCGCGCGCAGATCCAGTTCGGCGAGAGTCGGATTGGCGGGCGACTCGACGAGGACCAGGCCCGTGTCGTGGCGGATGGCGTCCGCGATCCCGGCCGGGTCGACCCAGGTGACCTCGGAGCCGAGCAGCCCCGCCGTCAGCAGGTGGTCGCTGCACCCGTACAGCGGGCGCACCGCCACGACATGGCGCAGACCGGCCGCTCCTCGTGCGAGAAGGACCGCGGTCAGCGCCGCCATGCCGCTCGCGAACGCGACCGCGCTCTCCGTTCCTTCGAGCCGGGCCAGGGCGGTCTCGAAACGGGCGACGGTCGGGTTCGCGAGGCGGGCGTAGACGGGCGGTCCGTCATCGAGGGCGCCGTCGGCGGCGAAGGCGTCGATGCGCGCCGCCTCGCCACGGGTGTCGTGGGAGGGGTAGGTGGTGGACAGGTCGATCGGCGCGGCGTGCAGGCCGAGCCCGGCGAGGTCGTCACGTCCGGCGTGCACGGCCTCCGTGGCGAGGGCGCGCGGTACTGGTGTGCGGGCCGGGTGGCCGGATCCGGTGCGGGATTCCGTGTTCGTGTCCATGCCCGACAGCCTGAACAAAGGCCCGTGTCCAGTGGTTGAACCCCGTGCTACGTTCGGCGGGTGGCTGAATCTGTCGTACTGGACCCGGTGGATCTCCGAATACTGCGGCTGCTGCAGAACGATGCCCGGATCACCTACCGCGATCTCGCGGCCCAGGTGGGCGTCGCGCCGTCGACCTGTCTGGACCGGATCACCCGGCTCCGCCGCTCCGGCGTGATCCTCGGGCACCAGCTGCGGCTCGATCCGGCGAAGCTCGGGCGCGGTCTGGAAGCGCTGCTCTCCGTGCAGGTGCGGCCGCACCGTCGGGAGCTCGTCGGGCCGTTCGTGGAACGGATCAGGGTGCTGCCGGAGTCCCGGTCGGTGTTTCATCTGGCGGGGCCCGACGACTATCTGGTGCATGTGGCGGTGGCCGACACGGCGGACCTCCAGCGGCTCGTCCTCGACGAGTTCACGTCGCGGCGCGAAGTGGCACGCGTGGAGACCCGGTTGATCTTCCAGCAGTGGGAGTGCGGACCGCTCCTGCCGCCGGGCCCGGGGGCCGATGACCAAGGGGAGAGCTCCGGCCAATCCTGATGACGCGGGTGTGTCCCGCGTACGAGGATGTCCGCATGTCAGACACGAAGATCCCGAACCCGGACACGGGCGGGAGCAGCGGCCCGCTGCCTCGCCAGGTCGCCGATACCTACGTCGACGAGCTCATCGCCCTCGACCCCATCAACGGCACGTATCTCGGCGTCAAGGAGAGCCACAGCAAGCTCCCCGACACCTCACCGGCGGGCCAGGACGCCGTCGCGGAGCTTGCCCGCACGACGCTCGCCCGGCTCGACGCCGCGGAGCGTCTGCCCGGCGCCGACAGCGACGCCGAGCGCCGGTGCGGGCGGCTCCTGCGGGAGCGGCTCACCGCCGAACTCGCCGTGCACGAGGCCGATGAGGGGCTGCGCTCGGTCGGCAACCTGCACACGATCCCGCACGCGGTGCGCGAGATCTTCACGGTCACGCCGGCGGAGACGGCCGAGGACTGGGCCGCGATCGCCGAACGGCTGCGGGCCGTGCCCGCCGCGTACGAGGGGTATCGCGCCTCGCTCGAACTCGGCCTGGAACGCAAGCTGTTCGCGCCTCCCCGCCCGACGGCCACCTTCATCGACCAGCTCGGCGAGTGGGCGGGGCCCGGCGGCGGCGAGGGCCGCGGCTGGTTCGAGGAGTTCGCGTCGGAAGGGCCTGACGCACTCCGTGCCGAACTGGACGCCGCGGCACGCGCCGCCACCGCGTCGGTCGTGGCGCTGCGCGACTGGATGCGGGACGTGTACGCGCCCGCGATCGAGGGCGCTCCCGACACGGTGGGGCGCGAGCGCTACGCCCGTTGGTCGCGCTACTTCAACGGCGCCGATCTGGACCTCGACGAGGCGTACGCGTACGGCTGGTCCGAGTTCCACCGGCTGCTCGGCGAGATGCGCGCCGAGGCCGAGAAGATCCTGCCCGGCGCGGCCACGCCGTGGGTGGCGCTCGCCCACCTCGACGAGCACGGCACGCACATCGAGGGCGTGGAAGAGGTGCGGGTCTGGCTCCAGGAGCTGATGGACGAGGCGATCGAGGCGCTTGACGGCACGCACTTCGAACTCGCCGAGCGGGTACGCGTGGTGGAGTCCCGCATCGCCCCGCCGGGCGGCGCCGCGGCCCCGTACTACACGGGCCCTTCGGAGGACTTCTCGCGCCCGGGACGGACCTGGCTGCCGACGATGGGCGAGACCCGTTTCCCGGTGTACGACCTGGTCTCGACCTGGTACCACGAGGGCGTGCCCGGTCATCACCTCCAGCTGGCGCAGTGGGCGCACGTCGCGGAGAACCTCTCCCGCTACCAGGCGACGATCGGCATCGTCAGCGCCAACGCGGAGGGCTGGGCGCTGTACGCGGAGCGGCTCATGGACGAGCTCGGCTTCCTCACGGACGCCGAGCGCAGGCTCGGCTATCTGGACGCTCAGATGATGCGGGCGCTGCGCGTCATCGTCGACATCGGCATGCACCTGGAACTGGAGATCCCGGCGGACGCGCCCTTCCACCCGGGCGAGCGCTGGACCCCTGACCTGGCGCAGGAGTTCTACGACGCGCACTGCAGCCGTCCCACGGAGTACGTGGCGAGCGAGATGACCCGCTACCTCTCCATCCCCGGCCAGGCCATCGGCTACAAGCTGGGCGAGCGGGCCTGGCTGCTCGGCCGCGAGAACGCACAGCGCCGTCTCGGCGCGGCCTTCGACGCGAAGGCGTGGCACATGGCCGCGTTGTCACAGGGATCGCTGGGGCTCGACGATCTGGTGGACGAGTTGTCGGCACTCTGAGGGTGGGGGCGGGCCCGCATCACTTGCGGGACCCGCCCGCGTCGCCGGCGGCAGCCGCAGGGCTCATGACGGTCATCGCTTCTGTGTTCCTCGCTGTGTTCCTCGCTGTGTTCCTCGCTGTGCTCATGGCCAGAAATCCACGGGCGGAGCCGCGCCCCCTGAAGAGCCGATCACCGGCGTACCCCTTGATCAGCCGGGGATTCCCCTGTTACCTCTCATGGATGACCGGTTATTCCACGGACGCCACCGACTGGCGCATCCTCGATGTCCTCCAGCGTGAGGGCCGCGCCAGCTACGCCGAGCTGGCGCGCGCCGTCGCCATGTCCCCGAGCGCCGTCACCGAGCGGGTCCGCCGCCTGGAGGAGGCGGGCGTGATCCAGGGGTACGCGGCCGTGGTCGATCCGGACCGGCTCGGTCTGCCCATCCTGGCGTTCGTGCGGCTGCGCTACCCGAACGGCCATGACAAGCCGTTCCACGATCTGGTCGAGACGACCCCCGAGATGCTCGAAGCGCATCACGTCACCGGCGACGACTGCTTCGTGATCAAGGTGGCGGCGCGTTCGATGAGTCACCTGGAGGAGGTCGCGGGGAAGATCGGCGCGCTGGGGTCCGTGACGACGAGCATCGTCTACTCCTCTCCCCTGCCGAGGCGCCCGTTGGGCCGCTGACCCCGGCTGCCCCTCACACTCCGCCCCGCTGCCGTACGACCGAGCCCGCACGGCCCTTCTCGACCTCGAGCTGAGCGTGGACGCGGCGCCGCAGATCCGCGACGTGGCTCACGATGCCGACGCTGCGGTCCCGCTCGCGCAGCGAGTCCAGGACGTCGAGCACCTCGTCGAGCGTCTGGTCGTCGAGGCTGCCGAAGCCCTCGTCGATGAAGAGCGTGTCGAGCCGTACGCCGCCGGCCTCGTCGGTGACGACGTCCGCGAGGCCGAGCGCGAGGGCGAGGGAGGCGAAGAAGGTCTCGCCGCCCGAGAGCGTGGACGTGTCGCGCTCGCGGCCCGTCCACGCGTCGACCACGTGCAGGCCCAGGCCCGAACGGCCGCGCCCCGTACGGTCGTCGGAGTGGACCAGGGTGTAGCGGCCTGACGACATGCGCCGCAGCCGTGCGGTCGCGGCGGCCGCGACCTGTTCGAGCCGGGCGGCGAGGACGTAGGACTCCAGGCGCATCCTGCGTTCGTTGTCAGCCGATGTCCCCGCGGCGAGTCCCGCGAGGCGCGCCACGCGGTCGTACTCGTCACGCAGGGGCGCGAGCCGCCTGGCTCCGGCGGCCGACCGGTCGGAGAGCCGGTCGAGTTCGGCGCAGCGCCGCGTGGCCGCGTCGAGTGCGGAGGCACTGGCACGGGCCTGCCGGTCGGCGTCTTCGGCGGCTTCCTGGGCGGCTCGCAGGTCGGCCCGCGGCTGCTCGGCGGCGGCAGCCGCGTCCGGCTCGGCGAGGAGGGAACGTACCGCCGCCTCCTCGTTCTGCCACTCGTCGATACGGTGCTGCAACTCCCGGTGGCGGGCGTCGTCGAGCAGGGCTTCGGCCGCGTCCCCCGGCGTGTCGAACCCGGCGCGGAAGGCGGCGTCGGCGAGTCGCGCGTCGGCGTCCTTGAGCCGCTGGGCGGTGTCGGCGGCGACGCGTGCGGCTTCCGCCGCCTCGGTCAGGAGCGCGGCCTGCCGCTCCAGCTGGGCGGCGCGCGCCGCGACGCTTTCGCTCGCACCCCGCGCGCGGGCCAACTCGACGTCCAGACCTGCCTGTTCGCGGTCGAGACTGTCCCGCATGGTCGTACGCGACGCGGCCCGCACTGCCGCCTCCTGCCGGACGGCGACCCTGCGGTCGTGCTCGCGCTCGGCCTGGGCAAGGGCTTCCCTGGCAGCGTGCAGACCGGAGGCACAGCCGCGCGCCTCGGCGTGTTCACCGCGCAGCTTCTCGACAATTGCGGCGAGTTGCTCGACGGACGGCCCCTCCGGGACGGCCTCCGCGTCTTCGGAGGCGGTGTCCCCGGCGGGCGACCCGAGCGCCGCCGCCCCAGCCACCGCCAACGACTCGCGCAACTCGCCGAGGTGCCGCTCCTGCTCGGTGCGCCGCTCCTCCGCCTGCCGGTACGCGGCGAGCGCCGACTCCTCCGTGGCACGGTCGACGTGACCTGCGCCCTTCGGGGCGAGCGCGGGGTGTTCGGTGGCTCCGCAGACCGCGCAGGGGGCGCCGTCGGTCAGACCCGCGGCCAGTTCCGCCGCGATGCCGGTGAGACGCTGCTCCTTCAGGACCAGCCAGCGCTCGTGGGCCGCGGTGGCACGCTCACGGGCCGCGAGGGCGCTTTCATGCGCGGTGGACACTTCCCGGGCGAGGCGGTCTCGACGGCGCGCCGCGTCCAACCTGACCTGTGCGGGCTCCAGTTGGCCCGCGATCTGCTCCGTGCGCGTGGCCGCCTCCTGGGCGGACTCGATGCGCTCCTGGAGTGCGGCCCGGGTCGTCTCCCAGCCGTCGAGCCAGCCCGCGGCCTCGCGCGAAAGTTCGTCGTCGGCGCGCTCCTCGCGCTCCAACGACACGCGTTCCGTGCCGAGTTCGGCCAGGCGCTGCTCGGCGCGCCGGGCGGATTCGAGGCCGCCGAGTTCCTCGGAGACCTTGCGCGCGGCGGTGGCGAGCCCCGACGCGCCCAAGTCCGCGAACGTGGCGGGCAGCCGTCCACGCGCGTGCGCCTCGTCGGCGGTCGCGCGGCGGTGCTCCTCCTCGGTGGCCCGGCGCAGGCCGAGCGCGGGCGCGACCGTCTCGGCCTTGCGACCCCTCTCCAAGCGGGCCTGCCGCTGCCGGTGCTCGTCCGCACGCTCCTGAAGGCGCCGGGACCGCTCCCGCGCCTGGTCGAACCGCCTTTGCAGCCGGTCGAGTTCGCGTACGTCGTCGAGAGCGCGCCCCGCTGCGGCCTGGACGGACTCGGCGGCCGTGAGAGCGCACCGGGCGATCGTGCGCCGCTCTCGCGCGCTGGTGCGGGCGAGAGCGGCCCAGGTCAGTACGGACTCGGCAAGGCCGGGATCGCCGGGCTTCAGCTCGGCCAGTGGCGACGGGACGTCCCCGATGACGTCCCCGGCGGCCTGCTCCATGCGATGCGCGTCGGCGAGAAGTTCTCCGTCGCCTCCCCGCACCGCGCCCTCGGCATCGCGCCGCTGCTCGGCGAGCCGCTGCTCGACCGCGGCGAACCTGCGCGTGTCGAAGAGCCGCCCGAGCAGCTTGCCGCGGGCCTCCGCGTCGGCCCGCAGGAAGCGCGCGAAGTCGCCCTGAGGCAGGAGCACCACCTGGCAGAACTGCTCCTTGCTCATGCCGAGCAGCTGCGTGACCTCCTCGCCGATCTCCTGGTGGGAGCGGCTGAGTTCCTTCCACCCGCCACCGTTCGGGGCTTCCCCGGCCTCGTACTCACGCAGCCAGCTCTGCGCCTTCTCCATGGTCGTGCCGGTGCCGCGCTTCTTCGGACGCTCCCACGGCGGCTGCCGGGTCACCTCCAACCGCCGCCCCGCGACGGTGAGTTCGAGGCACACCTCCGTCCGCGTACCGGGCTGCGCGTGGTCGCTGCGCAGCGTCACCCCTTGGCCGCTGCCCTGCCGGGGCCCCGGCACCGAGCCGTACAGGCCGTAGCAGACGGCGTCCAGGACGGACGTCTTGCCCGCGCCGGTCGGTCCGTGCAGCAGGAAGAGCCCGGCGGCGGAGAGGTCGTCGAAGTCGATGTCCTGGGTGGTGCCGAACGGGCCGAACGCGGTGATCCGCAGCCGATGCAGCCTCATCGGGCCACCTCGCGCAGCGTGTCGTCGGTGCGGACGGTGTCGAACGCCGCACTCAGCACCGCCTGCTCGCGCCCGTCGGGCCCCGTGCCCCGCACATGGGTCACGAAGTCCTCCGCGATCTGCTGGTCACTGCGGCCCTTGAGGCGCTGGGAGTACGAGACGTCCGGGTCCTCGGGTGCGCGCTCCGGGTCGAAGACGAGGCTGAGGGTGTGCGGGAAGCGCTCGCAGAGGCGGGCCATGGGGTCGTCGGGGCGCACCGGGTCGGTGAGCGTCGCCTCGACCCAGGCGTCCTCGTGGCGGGCGAGCTCCGGGTCGGCGAGCAGCGTCTCGATGTCTCCCCGGACGCGGGCGAGCGCACGCGGCACCGGGCAGTCGATCCGCTCCGCCTCGATCTCCCCCGTCGCGCCGAGGTCGATGAGCCACATGCTCTTGCGGTGCGCGGACTCCGAGAACGAGTACGGCAGCGGGGAGCCCGAGTAGCGCACGCGCTCGCTGATGGCCTGGCTGCCGTGCAGGTGACCGAGCGCGACGTAGTCGACGCCGTCGAAGACCCCGGAGGGCACGGCGGCCACCCCGCCGATCGTGATGTCCCGCTCACTGTCGCTGGCCTCGCCGCCGGTGACGAAGGCGTGGGCGAGGACGACGGAACGGGTGCCCGGCGTCCGGGTGGCCAGGTCGGCGCGCACCCGCTCCATGGCGGCGCCGAGCACCGCCTCATGGCCTGCTCGCGCCACGTTGAGCTCATCCTTGACCAGCGCCGGTTCGAGATAGGGCAGGCCGTAGAACGCCACGTCCCCGTGGCCGTCGGCCAGGATCACGGGCTCCCCGCAGGCGGCGGGAGCGGTGCGCAGGTGGATGCCCGCGCGGCCGATGAGTCCCGCGCCGACACCGAGGCGGCGCGCCGAGTCGTGGTTGCCGGAGATCATCACCGTCGGGACGCCGAGGTCCGCGAGCCGGTGCAGCGCGTCGTCGAAGAGCTCGACGGCGGCGAGCGGCGGCACCGCCCTGTCGTACACGTCACCGGACACGACGACGGCGTCCACCTCGCGCTCACGCACCGTGGCGACGAGGTGACCGATGAAATCGGCCTGGGCGCCGAGCATGTTCACGCGGTGAAAGGCCCGGCCCAGATGCCAGTCGGACGTGTGCAGAATTCTCAAGACGCCGCTCCGGCCCGCATGCTCACTCAACCCCTCCTGTGCCCGGATCGAGGACCGCCCCGGCACGGGCCCCGCCGACAGCACCCACCACGCTAGCGCCTGTCGGCACCTGCTCGACCACGAACCCCGATCTGCCCCCTTGCGAACATCCCGCCCGGCGTCAGGCGTCCCCGTACGCCTCTCCCCCGAGCTCGAAGACCGCGCTGCCCGCCGTCGCGTCCGCGAGCCAGGCCGTGAAGGCCTCGACGTCGGCGTCGGGAAGGCCGATCTCGATGGTCACCGCGTCCCCGTAACGCACGTCACGCACCTCTCGTCCCGCCGACCGCAGATCGTTCTGGATCTTGCCCGCGCGCTGGTGGTCGACCGTGACGGTGGCGAGCCTGAAGCGCCTGCGGGTCAGGGTGCCGACGGCGTCGAGGGCCTCGCCGACCGCTCCTCCGTAGGCCCTGATCAGTCCGCCGGCGCCGAGCTTGACCCCGCCGTAATAGCGGGTCACGACGGCGACGACGTAGCGCATGTCACGGCGCAGGAGCATCTGGAGCATCGGCACACCCGCGGTGCCCCCGGGCTCCCCGTCGTCACTCGCCTTCTGCACTCCGGCGTCGGCCCCGATGACGTACGCGAAGCAGTTGTGCGAGGCGGACGGGTGCTCCTTGCGGATGCGCGCGACGAAGTCCTGGGCCTCCCGCTCGGTGGCCGCGGGGGCGAGGGCGCACAGGAAGCGCGAGCGGTTGATCTCGGTCTCGTGCACGGCCTCACGGGCCACTGTGCGGTACTCGTCGTGCATCCCGCCAGAGTAGGCCCCCGCGCACGCCACGGCCCCGGTACGGTGATCCATTGTGACGTCACCTACGAATCGCGCACGCCAGGTCCACAGCGGTACGGACGCGCAAGTCCCCGGCGACATCGACGTGTTGGATTCGCTGCTCGCCGCCGCGCCCGTCACCGTCGTGGAGACCACCCGGGACGAACCGGTCGAACCTTTCCTGTTCCCCGAGGAGGCGGACGTCGTCGCGCGGGCCGTGGACAAGCGGCGCCGCGAGTTCGCCACGGTCCGCCGGTGTGCCCGCGCCGCCCTCGCCGAGCTCGGCGTGCCGCCCGTGCCGATCCTGCCCGGGCCCAAGGGCGCGCCGCGCTGGCCGGACGGCATCGTCGGCAGCATGACGCACTGCGCGGGCTACCGCGCCGCCGTCGTGGCCCGCGACTCTGCGGTCCTCTCCGTCGGCGTCGACGCGGAGCCGGCCGCCCCGCTCCCCGACCCCGGCGTCCTGGAACTTGTCGCGGACGAGGCGGAGCGCGCGGCCCTGGCCGAGCTCGGCGTCCGGCATCCGGACGTCCCCTGGGACCGGCTCCTGTTCAGCGCCAAGGAGTCCGTCTACAAGACGTGGTTCCCGCTGACCGGGCGCTGGCTCGGCTTCGAGGAGGCGCGGATGGACCTGAGGCCGGACGGCACGTTCGCCGCGACGCTCCTGGTCCCCGGGCCGAAGGTGGCGGGGCGCGAGCTGACGGGCTTCCGGGGCAACTGGCTGATACGTGACGGCATAGCCGTCACCGCCATCGTCCTGCCGCTCACTCCTCCCGTTCCTCCCGTTCCTCCCGTTCCCGGTACGTAGGGGCTCCGCCGAGCCACGTGCCGAGCACCCGCACATGCCGGATGGCCATCGGGTCCACGGTGCGCGGGTCGGCGGAGAGCCGGACCAGGTCCGCGGACGCGCCGGGCACGAGCGCGGTGCGGTCGTCCGCGCCCGCCTGGTGGGCGACACCGCTGGTGGCCGCCGTGAGCGCCTGCTCCACGGTGAGGCGCTGGTGCGGGGTCCAACCGCCCTCCGGAAGGCCGTCGAACGTACGCCTGGTGACCGCGACCTGGATGCCCTCGAGCGGTTCGTACGAGCTGACGGGCCAGTCGCTGCCGAAGGAGAGCCGCACCCCGTCGCGCACCAACTCCCCCATCGGGTACTGCAGATCGGATCTTTCGGCGCCGATCCGGGGCATCGACAGATCGGTCTGGACCGGGTCCGGCTGCGCCCACAGGGGCTCGAAGTTGGCGATGACGCCGAGCGCGGCGAAGCGCGGCAGGTCGGCCGGGTCGACGAGCTGGACGTGGGTGATCACGGGCCGCCGGTCCCAGGCCGGATTGGCGTGGACGGCGGACTCCACCGCGTCGAGGGCCGCCCGTACGCCCGCGTCACCGATGGCGTGGATGTGCGTCCTGAAACCGTCGGCGTCGAACGCGCACACCGCTTCGGCGAGCGCGCGCGGCTCCCACACGGGCATACCGCAGCTGTGCGGCGCGTCCAGATAGGGGGCGAGCAGCGCGGCCGTACCGCCCTCGATCACGCCGTCGCTGAAGAACTTGACCGTGCGCGCCGACAGGAGCGGGCCGCCATCGGCTGCCACGCGCCCGCGCGTCGCGTCGAACTGTTCGCGCTGCTCGCGCCAGCGGTCGGGGTCCGCGCGCTGGGCCAGGTCGACGCGGACGCTCAGCGCGCCGTGCCGGGCCGCCGCGAGATAGGCCTCCACCATCTCCGGCTCGACCCAGGCGTCCTGCACCCAGGTGATGCCCGCTCGCGCGTACGCCTGTCCCGCGCGGCGCACGGCTTCGACGAGTTCGGCCTCTTCGCGCGCAGGCACCTGGTCGAGCACCAGGTCGCAGGCGTGCCACTCGCGCAGCGTGCCGAGGGCCGAGCCGTCGGGGCGCCGGACGATCCAGCCGAGGCGCGGGTCCGGCGTCGTGTCCCGCACTCCGGCCCGGCGCAGGGCCTGTGTGTTGCACCACACCGTGTGGTAGTCGTACGCCCGCAGGACGACGGGCCGGTCCGGCACCGCGGCGTCCAGCCACCGGGCGTCGAACTCGCCGTCGGGCGCGAGCGCGGGGTCGTAGGAGGCGCCGACGATCCACTCCGCGTCCGGGTGCGCGGCGGCCCACCGTCCGACCTCCGTGACGATCGCGTCGACGGAGGTGAGGTCCTTGATCTGCGGGCCGAAGCTCTCCAGGCCCCCGAAGAGCGGGTGCGCGTGGCCGTCACCGAAGGCGGCGATGAGCAGTCCTTCGCCCAACTCGACCACGTCGTCCGCCTCTTCGGCGAGCGCGCGGGCCTCGTCGCCGAGAGCGACGACGCGTCCGCCTCGTACGGCCAGTGCCGTGGTGTCCGCGTGGATGTCGCTTCCGGTGCGGACCGCACCCAGGAAGACCCGAGTCACCGTCTCGTCCGCCATGCCGCTCGGCCCCTCCATGCTGCTCCGCCCCTCCATCACACGCTCTCCGCTTCCACTGTCGTCAGCCGTTCGTACGCCCTCGGCGCGCGCCGCCGGATCCGCAGGGCAAGCGCCGCTCCCGCCACGAACAGCACGGGCAGTGGAGCGATGAGGGCCGCGTTGACGCCGCCCGAAGCGCCCGTCAGGAGATCGAGGTTGGCACACACCAGGGCGATCAGTACCGCGAGGCCCGCGCAGGCGGTCAGCGGGGCCGCGACCACCCGCCAGGCGGGCATGCCCCTGCGCTCGCGCCGGAAGAATCCGTACACCGCGAGCGCGGCGAGCGCCTGCATCAGCATCACGCCGAGGATGCCGGAGCCGTTGCTCCACAGGAAGGTGACGGTGTACGGATCCGCGCCGCTGACGACGGTCACGCCGACCACGGCGAGCGCGAGGGCCGACTGCGTCACGACCGCCGCGGCGGGTGCCCGGGTCCTGGGGGAAACGGAGCCGAGGCGGCGCGGCAGCAGGCCCTCGCGGCCCAGGGCGTAGCAGTAGCGGGCGGCGCCGTTGTGGAAGGCGAGCGTCGCCGCGAAGGCGCTGGTGATGATCAGTACGTGCATGGAGTCGGCGGCCCAGGCTCCCGCGAACCGCTCGGTCGCCGTGAAGACCATGTCGGCGCCGCCCTCCCCCTCGGCGACGGCCTGGGCGCGGTCGGGCCCGTACGCGTTGATGATCGTCCACACCGTGAAGGTGTAGAAGAGCGCGAGGAACGCCACGGCGATGTACGTGGCGCGCGGCACCGTACGTTCCGGTTCGCGCGCCTCCTCCGCGTAGATGGCCGTCGCCTCGAACCCGACGAAGGCGCCGACGGCGAGCACGAACATGCCGCCCACCCCCGTGCCGCCCAGGTGTTCCGGAGAGAGCGTGCCCAGGTCGAGGCCCTGCGGCCCGCCGCCGTGCGCGAGCAGCCCGGCCTCGAAGACCAGGAGCACGAGGACTTCGAGGACCAGCGCGACGCCGAGGACCTTGGCGCTGAACGTGACCTTCAGATAGCCGAGCACACCGATGGCGACGAGCCCGGCGAGCGCCCAGATCCACCAGGCCACACGGACCCCGGTCAGGTCCTCGAACCCGGACTCGGTGAACCATCCGAAGGCGACGAGCAGTCCGACCTCGATGGCGTTGTAGGAGAAGAGCGCGACGTACGCGGCTCCCGCTCCAGCCGGGCGTCCGAGCCCTCGGCCGATGTAGGCGTAGAAGGCGCCCGCGTTGCGGACGAAGCGGCTCATCGCGGTGAATCCGGCCGCGAAGACGATGAGCAGCAGCCCCGATACCAGGTAGCCGAGCGGCGCCGCCCGGCCCGCCATGCCGATGGACAGGGGGGCCACTCCGGCCATCACGGTCAGCGGCGCGGCGGCGGCCACGACGAAGAAGACGAGGTCGCCGGTGCCGACGGCGCCGCCGCTCAGGCCCTTGCCGGTGGGAGAGGCGGGGGAGGTGGGTGCGGTCACGCGGGTACTCCCGAGAGCAGGTTCCGGGTGGAGCGCGGAGCGGCGACTGTGCGGTCCGTGTCATCGTCCGCCCTCTCCGCCTCAGGCGGACCTCTCGGCCCGGTCCGCCTGCTAGTTTCTACACTGCTGTAGAAACAAAAAACCGACATACGGAGCTCTCATGGCCCTGTGGGACCGCGTCAAGGAATCCGCATCGACGATGCAGACCCAGCTCATGGCGAAGAAGAACGACCTCAAGAGCGGCGCCTTCCGCGACTCCAGTATGGCGATGTGCGCCCTCGTGGCGGCGGCGGACGGCACCATCGACCCGTCCGAACGCCAGCGCGTGGCCCAGCTCATCGCCACCAACGAGGTGCTGCAGAACTTCCCCGCCGACGAGTTGCGGCGCCGCTTCGACGAATACGTCGACAAGCTGACCGCCGACTTCGCGTTCGGCAAGGTCAGCGTGTTGCAGGAGGTCGCCAAGGCGAAGAAGAAGCCCGCCGAGGCGCGTGCCGTGATCCAGATCGGCATCGTCATCGGCGGCGCGGACGGCGACTTCGACCAGACGGAGCGGGCCGTCGTGCGGGAGGCGTGCTTCGCGCTCGACCTGCCCCCGCACGAGTTCGACCTCTGAGGCTCTGAGGTCTTCATACCTTGTGACGCCGGTGAACCAGGTGAATCCGGTGAATCCGGTGAACCAGTAGGGGGGGGGGGGGGGGGGGGGGGGAAAACCCCCCCCCCCCCCCCCCCCCCCCCCCCCCCCCCCCCCCCCCCCCCCCCCCCCCCCCCCCCCCCCCCCCTACGCCGTACCCCTACGCCACGCCCTCCCTACGCCGTCTACGCTGTGTCCGCCGACGCCAGGAGTCCCCGCAGCATCTGCTCGTCGTCGGGCGACAGCGTGGTGACGAAACTGGCGAGCACGGCGCCGCGGTCGCTCTCGCCGTCGAGCACCTTGCGCATCCGCAGCGCGGCGAGCCCCGCCTCACCCACCGTCGAGCGCCACACGAACGACCGGCCCGCGCGCTCGCGCGTGACGGTGTCCTTGGCGAGCAGCCGGGTCAGGATCGTCATCACCGTGGTGTACGCGAGGTCGCCGCCGATACGTTCCTGCACCCAGGCCGCGTTCACGGGTCCCGGCGCGCCGTGCACCGTCGCGAGCACCATCGCCTCCAGCTCGCCCTGCCCGCGCCGCCCTGGGCGGGGCTGCCGCGCTTCGCGTTCATGCCGCTCCATGCCCGTGTCCCTCCTGGGTGCCTGCCGACAGTCGTCCCGGCGCTGTCTTGACAGCTCTCTTGACGGCCCCTTGAGGAGCCCCACATCGTAACGGGACATGGTGTCGGCCCACGACACTCCGTCTACTTCTACAGTGTTGTAGTTTTTAGGTCCGGCCCTGACCACGGCCGGTACGCACATCACCTCAGGACCTCAGGAGGACATCGTGGGAGTTTCCCTGGCCAAGGGCGGCAATGTCTCGCTCAGCAAGGAGGCCCCCGGCCTCACCGCCGTCCTGGTCGGCCTGGGCTGGGACGTCCGCACGACCACCGGCACGGACTACGACCTGGACGCCAGCGCGCTGCTCTGTGACGACTCGGGGAAGGTCGTCTCCGACCAGCACTTCATCTTCTACAACCAGCTCAAGAGCCCCGACGGCTCGGTCGAGCACACCGGCGACAACCTCACCGGCGAGGGCGAGGGCGACGACGAGGCCGTCAAGGTGAACCTCGCCGCCGTGCCCGCCACGATCACGAAGATCGTCTTCCCGGTCTCCATCCACGACGCCGAGAACCGCGGCCAGAGCTTCGGCCAGGTCCGCAACGCCTTCATCCGCGTGGTCAACCAGGCCGACAACGCGGAGATCGCCCGCTACGACCTCTCCGAGGACGCCTCGACCGAGACCGCCATGGTCTTCGGCGAGCTCTACCGTCACGGCACGGAGTGGAAATTCCGCGCGGTCGGCCAGGGTTATGCGAGTGGACTGCGCGGAATCGCGTCGGACTTCGGCGTGAATGTCTGACGTACGCGTCTGACGTACGCGTCTGACGTGTATGTATGACGCGCCGCGAGGACTTCGGTCGTCGCGCAGTCATCCGACCATCGGCGGCAGAAGGAGCGGGACGTGTACGGCGATCCGGCAACAGTGCGCAAGATCCTGACGGAGCTCGGAGACACCTGGGCGGTCGTGGGCCTGTCCACGAACGAGGGACGGGCCGCGTACGGGGTCGCGAGCGTCCTGCAGCGTCACGGAAAGCGCATCGTCCCGATCCACCCGAAGGCCGAGACGGTGCACGGCGAGAAGGGCTACCCCTCCCTCTCCGCCGTGCCCTTCAAGATCGACGTCGTCGATGTCTTCCTCAACAGCGACCTGGCGGGCCAGGCCGCCGATGACGCCGTCGCGATCGGCGCGCAGGCGGTCTGGTTCCAGCTGGGGGTCATCGACGAGGCGGCGTACGAGCGGACGCGGGCAGCGGG
Source organism: Streptomyces sp. NPDC031274 (assembly GCF_055570235.1). Taxonomy (NCBI): domain Bacteria; kingdom Bacillati; phylum Actinomycetota; class Actinomycetes; order Kitasatosporales; family Streptomycetaceae; genus Streptomyces; species Streptomyces sp. NPDC031274. Next base: position 195,258 of record NZ_JBVIHP010000016.1, read on the forward strand.
CCTGGAGATGGTGATGGACCGCTGCCCGGCGATCGAACTGCCGATGTTGCGCTAGGCACCCGGCCCTCGGGGGACCTCCGGAGATCTTCGGAGATCCCCCCGAGATCTTCGGAGATCTTCGGGAAGGCGCTGGGGCGGTCGGCTATCCGACCCTCCGCAGCGCCCTCTCCCGTCGCTCCGCCACGCTGGAGCCCGACTCCCCGCGTGCCATGCGGCGCAGGACGACCGGGGCCACGAGCAGGCCGAGCACGGCCCAGGCCCCGAGCACCCCGGCCGTCTCCCAGTGCCGCCAGGAGTCGGCGATCTCGATGCCGACCGCGCTGTCCGGCAGCAGGGCCGAGCGCATGCCGAGGCCGAGCCAGTAGATGGGGAACACCTGGGCGGTCCATTGCAGCCAGTCCGGCATCGCGGTGATCGGGTAGAAAATGCCGGAGATCGCGATCATGCCCAGGATCGGCAGCTGGATCAGGCCCTGGGTGCGCGCGCTGGTGAACACCGAGCCAAGGACCGCCCCGATGGGCAGGGTCGCGACCATGCCGAGGGCGAGAACCCAGATCAGTGTCAGCCAGGAGCCCGGGCCGCCGATCGCGAGACCGCCGACGATGAAGATGCCGGGGATCAGCAGGATCGCGAGGTCGACGAGCAGGCCGCCCGCCACGGAGACGACCTTGCCGATGAGGTAGCCCGGCATCCCGTTGGGCGTCGCCTTGGCGCGCAGCAGGGTGCCGTCCTCACGTTCGGCGGTGAGCGCCTGGCTCATGCTGACCATGCCCATCGCCGCGTTCATGCCCAGGACGCTCGGCAGGGCGAGGGTGCCGAGCAGGAGTCCGCTCGTGCCGAACGCCGTGTCCCGCAGGAAGAACATGACGGTCAGCATCAGCACCGGCCAGAGCAGATGGGACAGCACGTCACCACCGTTGGTGAACGACTGCCGCAGTTCGATCAGGCCACGGTCCCAGCCCGCGCGGATCGCCGCGCCCGTCGTGTTCACAGGACCACCGCCGTACCGGCCTCGTGCGTCCCGGCTTCGTGCGTCCCTGCTTCGTGCGTCCCGGCTTCGCGCGTCCCCGCCTCGCCCTGGCGTCGTACCAGCGCCAGGTAGGTGTCCTCCAACGAGGCCCGGCGGACCTCCAGTTCACCCACGGCCTCGCCGTACTCACCGAACAACCCGCGGACGAACGCCGTCGATTCGGCCGTCGACTTCACGAACTGCCGTCCGCCGTACGTCCAGCGCACCTCGTCGTCCCCCGCGATCCGCCGCGCCAGATCGTCCGCCGAACCGTCCGCGATGATCCGCCCCCCGGACAGGATCATGATGCGGTCGGCGAGCTTGTCCGCCTCGTTCAGGTCGTGCGTGGTGAGCAGGATCGTGGTCTCGTGATCGTCGGCGAGGCGGTGGACGAGTTCGTGGAACTCCTGCCGGGCCTCCGGGTCGAACCCCGCGGTGGGCTCGTCGAGGAACAGCAGTTCCGGGCGGCCCACGATGCCGATGGCCACGTCCAGCCTGCGCCGCTGGCCGCCGGAGAGTGTCTTGACCTTCTTGCCCGCGTGCCCGGTCAGGCCGACCGCCGCCATGAGCTCGTCGGTGTCCCACGGCCGCCGGATCGTGCCGGTGGAGTAGGGGGCGTAGTACGTCCCGAGGTGCGCGAGCAGCTCACGCACCCGCCACTTGCCGTGGTCGCGCCAGGACTGCAGGACGACGCCGATCCGCGCACGCCATGCCTCGGTGCCCAGCGCCGGGTCCGTGCCGAGCACTTGGACCCGGCCCGCCGAGCGCATGCGGAACCCTTCCATGATCTCGATGGTGGTGGTCTTGCCCGCCCCGTTCGGCCCGAGCAGGGCGAGCACTTCGCCGTGCCGCGCCTGAAAGGTCACGTCGCGCAGCACGTCGGCCGTGCCGTAGCGCATACGCAGTCCCTCGACATCGAGCACGAGGTCCCCCTCGCTCGTGGTCGTCACGTCAACTCCTCGCCGTATGCCTTCAGATAGCGGCGAAGCTACGTTGCGTTCAGTACGCCATCAATGAATAACTGGCCGAACACCCCTCTCCAGTAAGGGATTTCGGGGATTCATTGCAATGGACTTGCCGATGAACGCAAGGATGAACACGAGGAGGCCCCGCGGATGCCGGGAGGCAGGCTGACCCACCAGGACCGCCGGCACATCGGCGCGGGCCTCGCCGAGGGGCTCGGGTACGCCGAGATCGCCCGGCGCCTCGACAGACCGACATCGACCGTCAGCCGCGAGGTGACCCGCAACGGCGGGCCCGAGGGCTACCGCGTCGACCACGCCCACCTCGCTACCGAACGGCGCGCACGGCGGCGCGGGAAGATCCCGCACCGCGAACCGGCCACGCCCACCGACGCGTACGGACGCGACCCCGACGCCGTACGCGACTTCGCCGAGCAGCTCGCGGCGCTCATGGTCAGGACCGGGGTGCCCCGCATGGCCGCGCGGGTGCTCGCCCGCCTGATCACCGACGACTCCGGCAGCCTCACCGCCGCGGATCTCGTCCAACGGTTGCGGGTCAGCCCCGCGTCGGTGTCCAAGGCCGTGGGCTATCTGGCGGACCTTGAGGTGATCCGCCGCGTACGGGTGCCCGGCCACCGTCGCGAGCGGTACGTCATCGACGACGACGTCTGGCTCCGGGCGTGGATGACGAGCGCTCAGAAGCACGCCCTGTGGGCGCGGACGGCACAGCGGGGAGTCGACGTGCTCGACGCGGCGACGCCCGCGGGGGCCCGGCTCACCCACATGAGCCAGTTCTTCGCGACCCTCAGCGACGACATGAGCGGAGACGGCCAGGAAGCCGTCGACGACGCGCTGACCGTACTGGCCGCACTGCGGCACGCGGGCGCGCCTCTCCCGGAGGACCACCTGGCCACGGCACTTGGCTGGCCCTCGGAACGCGTGGCCGACGCCCTGCGCCACGCCGGACAGGACCGCCTGACTCCGGAACAGCTCAGGGCCTTGGCAGCGGCGTGACGGGTCCAGCGGGGCAGAGGGAGGCGTACGGCCGCCCGGCGTCGGGACCGGGCAGCCGTACGCCGCGTCAGGCCGCGGCGCCCATGAGTGCGGGGCGCTCGGCCTCCCGCAGCCGCTCCATCAGCGCGCTGCGCGCCCGCGCCACACGCGAGCGGACCGTGCCCACCGGACAGCCGGTGAGCAGCGCGGCCTCCGCGTAGGGCAGCCCCAGGAGCTGGGTGAGGACGAAGGCCTCACGCCGCTCGTCGGGCAGCGTCGCGAGCAGGTCGGCGAGGACCACGCCGTCGTCGAAGCCCGGCAGGCCCCTCGGCTGAGCCCGCTCGGCGGCCAACTGCCAGTCGTCCGTGTCACAGAGACGGGGCCGGGCGGCGGCGTACCGCAGGCTGTCGATCACCGCGCGCCGGGCGATGGAGAGCAGCCAGGCACGGGCGGACGAGCGCCCCTCGAAACGGTGCAGGCTGCCGAGGGCCCGCAGGAACGTGTCCTGTGTCAGGTCGTCGGCGGCCTGTGGGTCGCCGCCGAGGTACGTCACGTACCGGCGGACGTCCCGGTGCAGCGCGCGTACGAAGTGCTCGACCGCTTCGGGGTCACCGGCGCGGGCTGCGAGCGCCCAGGCCGTTATCGACTCGTCGGGTGAGCTGGGCAGGGCAGGATTGATCACCTGGTGTCCTTCTCGGGATTTCCGGGACCCGGACACGCCGTGCGTGCGTGCACATGCGGGCCTGCACATGTGGGCGTGCGTCCGGGGGGCCGGTGAGGGGGTACGGCCGCGCGGGAGTGCGTACGACCGATGCCCGAGCCGTCAGGCCGCGCGACATGGCGCGCGGGCACGGCGTCGGGGAACCAGCTGTCAGGCGACAGCGGTACCGGCGGGCGGGCCCCGAGAAGTGAGGGTGTGCACGAGGAGCAACTCCCGTGGCCGGCCCGCCGAACGGTGGCGTCGGGGCCGGATACGGGGACGGTGTGCGGGCGCGGGCAGCGCGAGAGGCACGCGCAGCGGGGCGATGATCCACCCGGCGAAGGCACGCGCGATACGGAAGGCCGCGCGTTCGCCGTGCGCGAGCCAGAGGCCGCAGAGGAGCGCGGCGAGAAGGTGGGCGGCGAGCATGCCGGTCGGCGACATGCCGCCCATGTCGTGGCCGCCGCCCATGTGATCCATGTGCTCCATGTGTTCCATGGGGGACCCTGGAGAGGGCACGCCTGGCATGGGTGTCGCTCCCGACCCGGGCATCGGCGCTGACATCGCCGAGCCCTGGCCCCCGCCCATCGCGTCGGCACCCATCGGCGCCGCGCAGAGCATGTGCCGTACCCATTGCCGTACGAGAGGCTCTCCGGCCGAGGGCTGCGCGGCGGCCTGTGCCAGGGAGAACCCCGAGTGCAGGGCGGCCTGGACCAGCACCGTCACGCAGACGACGAGGGGCAGCCCCCGCTCACGCCCGGCGAGCGCCCACCCCGTGCCGCCGACTGCGACGGCTGCGGCGCCCAGCGTCCACCAGGGCACCGGAGTCCCCGACATCAGCACGTGGCCCAGGGCAGCGAGCAGCACACAGGCTGCCGCGAACACCGCAGCCCGCACCGCGCGAGAACACCACCCAGCAGTCATGGCGGGGTCATCTTTGCATTCGCGCTCCGCCCCGCATAGGTGCTCCGCTCCGCATAGGCGAGGAGGAGCCTGGCCCTAGCGCGCCGAGTCCTCGAGCAGCTTCAGGGCCAGCGCCTGCGTCCGCGCGTCGGCCTTCTCGGGGCTTCCGGTGTCGTACGGCGGGTCCGGGTCGTACTCGACGGCGAGCTGCATCGCCTCTCCGACCTTCTCGTCGGAGAGGCGGGACGCGAGGTGCAGGCCCATGTCGATGCCCGCGGAGACGCCTGCCGCCGTAATGATCTTCCCGGTCTCGACGAAGCGGCCGGGGGTGTAGACGGCGCCGACCTTCTCCAAGTACGGGCGCGATGCCCAGTAGGTGGTGGCCGGGAGTCCGCGCAGCAGGCCCGCCGAGCCGAGGATGAGGGAGCCGGTGCACACCGAGGTGGTCCATGTGGAGCGGCGGTGGATGCGGCGGATCCACCGGTGGACGTCGGCGTCCTCCATCATCGCGACGACCCCGCGATTGCCGCCGCCGGGCACCAGCAGCACGTCGGCCGCGCTGACATCGCTCATGGCCCGCTCGGCCACCAGCGTCAGTTCGCCGGTGTCGGTGCGGACCGGGCCCGCCGTCCGGGCGACCGTCGACACGCGCACGCCCGGTACGCGACACAGCACTTCGTACGGGCCGACGGCGTCCAGGGCGGTGAATCCGTCGTACAGGAGAACGGCGATGTTCAGCATTCCTTCGTCGTCCTGGCCGGATGGGTGACCACCGGCCGCGTGCGCCGGGTGGTCCGACGCGGCGGCGAGACCGACCGCGCCCAGCGTCCCGGCCACCGCGCCCCGCAGCAGCCGACGACGGCCCGCACCGGCCGCGAGTTCAGCCGCGCTCATCTCGTCTCTCAACTCTCCTCCTGGTCATGCCTGTCGGCCGGTCGGCCGGTCGGCCGCTCCTGCGGCACGCCCTAGGAGTCGGTCGCGGCGGAGTCCGAGTTCCCGCAACCCACGTCACACTTGACCTCAACCATGCTTCAGGGACGAGCCTTGGCCCATGAACCGGACTTCAGGAGCAACAGCGGTCGAAGCGGCGGTCGACTGGCTGAACCAGCACGCCCACCCCGTCAACACCTCTGATACACATGCCGAGTTGGATGACCTGCGCCCCCTGGCCGGTGCGGTGGCGGGCGCCGAGATCGTCGCGCTCGGCGTGGGATCCCGTGCGACACACGAGCTGTCCGTCCTCCAGCACCGGATGCTGCGCTTCCTGGTCGAGGAAGAAGGGTTTCGTTCTCTCGTTCTCGAAGGGGACGATCCCGCACGGCTCGGGCTCGACGCCTATGTCCTGACCGGGGCGGGCGATCCGGAAGCGATGCTCTCCGAAGCCCGCTCCTTCTGGCGCACCGGGGAGATCCTCGACGTACTGCGCTGGATGCGCGCCCACAACGAACGCAACCCGCACGACCCCGTTCAACTGGCCGCGCTGCCCACGCAGTCGGCGCCGCCCGGTGTCGGACTCGCGGAGATCGAGCGGGCCCTGGCCGACGACGCCGTCCGGTGGCACGAGCGCACCGGGCAGAAGACCGTCTACTGGGGAGGCCTCACCCACACGGCCGTCGGCGCCCCCCCGTACGGTGTCATCACCCGCGCCCCAGACCCACCGCAACGCGGGCGGCCACCTGCGCGAGCGCTTCGGCAACGGTTACGCGTCCGTCGCGCTGACCTTCCACCACGGCATGGACTATCCGGTGCCGCCCGCGGAGTTCGCCGAGGCGGTGCTCGGCGCGGCCGACCTGCCCGCGCACTTCGTCGACCTGCGCGCACCGCACCCCGCGCCCGTCGACGCCTACTTCAACGCCCCCGCAAGGACCCGCGTCGTCGGCCCCTTCTACGACGCGCGCGAGGACGCCGCCCATCACCTGTCCGGCAGTTCCCTCGCGGAGTGGTTCGACGCGGTGGCGCATGTCCGCGAGGTGACGCCGGCCAGGGCTCTGGAGGGTTAGGGGGGAGGTCAGGGGTGAAGGTCAGGGGGCGGTGACGTGACGCCCCCGCAGTCCGCGCAACCTGCGTACCGCCTCGACCCCGGCGACGGCCGAAAGGGCCAGGCCGAAGGCGAGCCCGAGGCCCTTCACCGGTTCGTCGCCGAAGCTCGCCCCGCCGATGAGCCCGATGGCCGTACTGCTGACCGCCCAGAGCACCGCCCCCGCGGTGTCCAGGGCGGCGAAGCGGCGGAAGGGGAAGCCCATGCTGCCGGTGGACAGGCCGGAGGCCACCCGCCCGCCGGGCAGGAAGCGCGCCGCGACCACAAGGGCCGTGGCGTGCCGTTCGACCATGGCGCGCCCCCACGCGTAGCGGCGCCTGCCGTGCTCGCCCCGCATCAGGCGCGTCACCGTCCGCGGCCCGAGCCACCGCCCCACGCCGAAACTGAGACAGTCACCGCACAGGGCGCCCGCCGCGGCGACGGCGGCGAGCAGGGCGAGGCGCGGGAGATCCGGGCCGATGAGCACCGCCGTCATCACGACGGTCGTCTCGCTCGGCATCAGGGGCACCAGTGCGTCGAGGCCGGCCACGAGGAAGACAATCAGCCAGATCCAGGGTGAGTCGAGCCTGGTCTGCAGCGCGTCGGCCAGGCGGCCGAGCAGTTCAGACATGAGCGGGCATCTCATGGGCGCCGACGGCCGCTTGGGCCGCCGCGGCCAGCTCGCGCCGGTCGGAGCCGTGCAGCGGCGCGTGCGCGGTGACCCGCACGGTCAGCGCCCGGGCGCGGGCGACGCGGTGCAGCGAGGCCCCGAAGGTCTCGTCACCCAGGAAGGCGGCCGTGGTGCTGCGGGCGCCGTGCTGGTAGTAGCGGATGGTCACCGGACGCACGGGCGCGCCCGCGTCGGCCGCCGCCTGGAAGGTGGCCCGGCGGAACCGGCCGCCGGGGACCGAACACCAGGTCGTCGCCTGGGGAAAGACGAGGACGGAGCGCCCCGAGCGCAGGGTCGACGCCAACTTTGCTACGACGTGCGGTAGTTGACGTAGCCCGTCGCGGTCGATGAACTGCGTACCGGCTCGACGGGCGAGCGCACCGATCACCGGCCACCCGCCCACCTCCCGCTTGGCGAGAACCGTCACCGGCTCGACGGCGAGCAGGCTGACGACGTCGAGCCAGGAGATGTGGTTGGCGACGATCAGAGTGCCGGGGCCGGTCCGGCGGGCCCCGTCCGCCGTCAGCCGCCGCGGCCCCTCCTCAAGGCGTACGCCGAGCGCGCCCAGGATCCCCCGAGCCCGCGCCCGCAGCGCGCGGGGCTCGGCGAGGCGCTCGCCCTGAGCCACGCCCAGGCCGATCTCGTACGCCAACGCCGCGTACCGGCGGGCGATCTCGGCCGACGGCACACGTGGCGCCGAGCGTGCGACGCAGGCCGGGGTGCACAGCGCGGGCGCGGCTCCCCCGGGGCTCATCGCGTCTCCCCCAGGAAATAGCGGCGGTAGCGGTCGCCGAGCCGGTCCATGTCGAGGAGGACGTAGAAATCGGCGACCCCGAACTCGGGGTCGTGCGCGGGCGCCCCGCACATCCACGCCCCGAGTCGGAGGTAGCCCCTCAGCAGCGGGGGCAGGTCGGCGTAGGCGGGCCGCTCCACCGTGGGCACGGTGGGTACCCAGGGGCGCCGGGGGTGCACGCGCAGGTCGGGCGGCGACGCGTGCTTGGACGTGCCGAGCAGCCAGGCGCTGGACGCCGCCTTGCCGCCGTCGGCGAGCGGCACCGAAGCGCAGCCCGCCAGATAGCGGTGGCCGGAGAGCAGGACATAGCGGGCGAGCGCCGACCACATCAGGTTGATCACGGCACCGGAACGGTGGTCGGGGTGCACGCAGGAGCGGCCCGCCTCGATCGTGGAGGACCGCAGCTCCCCCAGTGCGCACAGGTCGAACTCGGCGTCCGAGTAGGTCCGTTCGGCCCTGCCTGGCGGCAGGAGCCGGTAGGTGCCGACGACCTCGCCGGTGGTGGTGTCGGTGACGATCAGGTGGTCCACGAGGCCGTCGTAGGCGTCCACGTCGTGGCCGGGCAGGGAGGTGTGGAGCGTGGCGCCCATCTCCTCGCCGAAGACCCGGTACCGCAGCCGCTGCGCGGCCCGTATCTGCTCCTCGGAGTCGGCGATGGAGGTGACGTACAAGCTGGGGGCGGCGGGGCTGGTGGAGGTGGCGGGGGCGGCGGGGGCGGTGGAGAGGGCAGCGGGTGTACGGGCAGCCGATGTCGAGGGCATGACAGTTCCGGTCTCCGTTCGGGGAGGGGCGGTCGTGACGGGAGGGCGGCTCAGGCGTCGCGGCGCCGGAGGATCGCCGTGGCCAGGGTCAGGGAGGCGGCCGTCCAGGCGGCGAGGAGCAGCAGCCCGGTGGCGGGACCGTAGAGATCCGCGTCGCCCGTGAGGAACTGCGTGCCCGCCGCCTGGGGCAGGAACTGCGCCAGGTTCGTGAGGAAGTCGAGGGGAATCGATTGAAGGATCGTCGGCACGATGAGCAGCAGCACGAACAGCACGGTGATGGCCCCGGCTGAACTGCGCACGATGGCCGCGAGGCCGATGGTCAGGACACTCATGAGCATCAGGTGAACGGCGATGGCAAACACCCGGCCCGCCACGTGTGCGAAGTCGAACGTCGACGCGTCCATGGCCGCCGTGCCCGCCACCACACCGAGCGCGGCGAGCACGATCCCGGCGCCGAACGCCACGACCCCGACGGTGAGACTCTTGGCGATCAGCAGGCGCGCGCGGTCCGGCACGCACTGGAGGGTGTTGGTGATGCTCCCGGTGGCGTACTCGCCGGTGACGCACAGCATGGCGAGCCCGGCGACGATGAACTCGACGCCGTAGACGGTGGCGAGCGTCGCCGGGTCGGCGGCCGAGGCTTCCGCGTCATGGGTGACCGCACCGACGCACGCGGCCGTCACCCCCATCACGGCGGCCGCCGTCAGGAGGAAGTACCAGGTCGAGCGGAGCGAGAACAGCTTGGTCCGCTCGGCGGCCACGGCCCCGCGCAGACCGCCCCCGGCCGTCCGCTGCGGTGTACGGCGCTGATCGGAGATCTGGGTGCTCACAGCCGTGCCTCCCCGAACTCGACGCTTCCGGCGGTCAGTTCCATGTATGCCTCTTCCAGTGACGCCTCGACGGCGCGCAGTTCATGCAGTCGTACGTGTGCCTCGTGGGCCAGATCGCCGACGCGCTCCGGCGTCAGGCCCGTCACCACCAGCTCGTGCGCCGACACCCGCTGGACGTCGTGGGCCTCCGGCGCGAGCCGTTCCGCCAGGGCGTGCAGGCCGTCCGGCTCGGGCCCGCGCACGCGGACCGCGTTGCGGGAGCCGCGTGCGAGGATGTCCCGCATCGGCGCGTCCGCGATGAGCCGTCCCTTGCCGATCACGATCAGCCGGTCCGCGGTGACCTCCATCTCGCTCATCAGATGGCTGGAGACGAACACCGTCCTGCCCTGCTCGGCGAGCGACCGCAGAAAGCGACGGATCCAGAGCACGCCGTCCGGGTCGAGGCCGTTGACCGGCTCGTCGAGCATCAGCACCTCCGGATCGCCGAGCAGCGCCCCCGCGATGCCCAGGCGCTGCCCCATGCCCAGCGAGAAGGAGCCCGCCTGCTTGCCCGCCACGTCGCCGAGCCCCGTGGCGTCGAGCACCTCGTCGACACGGCGGGCGGGGATGCCGTGGCTGCGCGCCATCGCGAGGAGGTGCTTGTACGCGCTGCGACGGGGGTGCACGGCCTTGGCGTCCAGGAGCGCGCCGACCTCCCGCAGGGGGTGCGCGTGGTCGGCGTACCGTCTGCCCTTGATGAGAGCGGTGCCGGATGTGGGGTGGTCGAGGCCCAGGATCATGCGCATCGTGGTGGACTTGCCCGCGCCGTTCGGCCCGAGGAACCCGGTGATCTTCCCGGGTGCCACTTCCAGGGACAGCGCGTCGACGGCGGTCTTCTCGCCGTATCTCTTGGTCAGGTTCCGCAGTGTGAGCATCGTTCCCCAAGTCCCTCTCGGTGACCGCGCCTTCAGTACCCGCGCCTTCGGTGGCACAGGCGGCGACAACAGGAACGCTATGAAGCGACGGGGCACGGAACAGGGGACCTTGGTCAGCACCTGCCCTGCACTTTCGTAAGGTCCGAGGTCCGCGGCGGCCGGGTAGCGTGCTCGCATGATCCGAGTACTGCTTGCCGACGACGAGGCGATGATCCGGGCCGGGGTGCGGGCGATCCTCGGCACCGCCGAGGGCATCGAGGTCGTCGCCGAGGCGGCCGACGGGCGTGAGGCGGTCGACCTCGCGCTGAGGCACCGCCCGGACGTCGCACTCCTCGACATCCGGATGCCCCGGCTCGACGGCCTCCAGGCGGCGGCCGAACTGAGCCGGGTCTCGCCCGGCACGGCCGTGGCGATGCTCACCACGTTCTCCGAGGACGAGTACATCGCGAGCGCGCTCGGCTCGGGCGCGGCCGGTTTTCTCCTCAAGTCCGGCAACCCGCGCGAGCTGATCGCCGGGGTACAGGCCGTCGCCGAGGGCGGCGCGTATCTCTCCCCCTCGATCGCGCGGCGGGTGATCTCCCACCTCGGCGCGGGGCAGCTCGGCAAGCAGGCCACCGCCCGGACCCGCATCGAAGGGCTGACGGCACGCGAGCGCGAGGTGCTCGCGCTGGTCGGCGCAGGTCTCTCGAACGCGGAGATCGCCCAGCGGTTGCACGTCGTCGAGGGCACGGTGAAGGCGTACGTCAGCCAGGTCCTCGCCCGTCTCGGCTTCAAGAACCGGGTGCAGGCCGCGATCCTCGCGTACGAGGCGGGACTCGTCGGCGAGGAGTGAGCGCTCGCGCTCCGGGGCGCCCCGCTCCTTCACGGCTCCTCCCCTTTCACGACTCCTCCCCCTTCGCGGCGCCTCCCCCTTCGCGACCCCTTACTTTGCGGCCCCTTACTTTCGTCGGGGGCGCGGGCAGGGGGTGATCGGCGATCCTTGGCGGATGCGCGGCAGACACGACTGGCTTCCCCGGCTCTTCGACATCGGGCTGTGGCTTGTGGTGTGCGCGCCGCCGGTCTCGGCCGCCATCGGTCTCGACGGACATGACGCGGTCGTGGCGGCCGTGGGCGTCCCGCTGCTCGGGGGCGCTGTGGCCTTCAGCAGGCGGTGGCCGCTCGTGGCACTTGCCGTGCCGGTCGCGCTGAGTCTGCTGACGGACGCCGAGATGCTGACGCCCGTGTACTGGGCGGCGCTCGCCCTCTTCGGATATCTCGCGGGCAGCCGCAGTGTCACGGTGCGTCCCGCGCTGTGGCTCTTCGGGGCGGCAGCCGCTGCCGGGCTCGTGCTGTGCGCGGTCGTGTCGAGCGATCTGTGGGGCTGGCCCACGATGCTCCTGACGTTGCTGATCGGCGTGGTGCTGCCGTGGCTGCTCGGCCGCTACCGCCGCCAGTACGCCGACCTGATGGCCGCCGGATGGCGGCTCGCCGAGCGCATGGAGCACGAGCAGCAGGCCGTCGCCGACCGCACCCGCATCCGCGAACGGGCCAGGATCGCGGGCGACATGCACGACTCGCTCGGCCACGACCTGACGCTCATCGCGGTCCAGGCGGGCGTCCTGGAGGTCGACCCCACGCTCGACGCCCGCCAGCAGGCTGCCGTCGGCGAGCTGCGCGAGGCGGCGGGCGCGGCGACCGAACGGCTGCGGGAGATCATCGGCGTCCTGCGGGCCGACGACGAAGCGCCGCCGCGTGCGCCGTCTCAGGAGAGCGCGGACGCCGTGGTCGAGCGCGCGCGGGCCTCCGGGGTCGAGGTCACACTCGAACGGTCGGGCCGTACGGAGGACCTGCCGCCGATGGTCGCTCTCGCCGTGCACCGCGTACTCCAGGAGTCCCTGACGAACGCCGCCAAGCATGCCCCCGGCGCGGCGGTCCGGGCCCGCCTCGTGCGAGAGCTCGTACGAGAGGACGACACGCTGCGCCTGACGGTGGTGAACGACGCGGCTCCGGCGGGGCGCCTGCCCGGCGTCGCTTCGGGCGGCAGCGGACTCGTCGGCCTCGATGAGCGGGTGCGCCTTGCGGGCGGGACACTGCGGGCGGAGCCCACCGGCGACGGCGGCTTCGCGGTGGACGCCGAGCTGCCCGCGGCGGGAGCGGCCCCGCGCGCCGCCGACGCGCCCCGGCCGACCACCTCCGCCCGTGAACTGGAGCTGGCCAGACGGCAGATCAGGCGGCGGCTCACCCAGGCGGTCCTCGCGCCGCTCGCGGTGCTCGCCGGGATCCTGCTGCTCATGATCCCCCTCAGCCTGATCAGCTCGGTCTGGTCGGTCCTCGACCGGGACGTGTACGACGGCCTGACGACCGGGGAGCCGCGCGGCGAGGTGGAGTCCCGGCTGCCGCGGTTCACCAGGGACGGCCCACCGGACGGCGCACCCGCGACGCCGCGCGGCCAGGACTGCACGTACTACAGCACGCACGTCATGTCGTCGGACGGCTACCGCCTCTGTTTCGCCGACGGACGACTGGTGTCCAAGTCGGTCGTGGGCGACGACGAATGACGGGGCGCCCTGTGTGACCGTACAGACTCAGGCAGGACCAGGCAGGGTCAGGCAGAACCAGTACAGGATCAGGCAGCACCCGCGAACGAGAGGCAGTCATGGCGACGACGCAGCACGATCCGGCCGGACGGCTCCCCCTGGAGGGCATCACCGTCGTCAGCCTCGAACAGGCCGTCGCCGCCCCCTTCGCCACCCGTCAGCTGGCCGACCTCGGTGCCCGCGTGATCAAGGTCGAGCGCCCCGGCGGCGGTGACTTCGCCCGCCGCTACGACACCACGGTGCACGGCCAGGCCAGTTACTTCGTCTGGCTCAACCGCTCCAAGGAGTCCCTCACCCTGGATCTCAAGTCCGATGAGGGCAGGGCGATCCTGCACGAACTCCTCGTGGGCGCTGATGTGTTCGTGCAGAACCTCGCCCCCGGAGCGGCTGACCGCCTCGGCCTCGGCGCGGACGAACTCCAAGCCAGCTACCCCTCGTTGATCCCGTGCACCCTCACCGGGTACGGGACCAGCGGCACTTGGGCGGACCGGAAGGCGTACGACCTCCTTGTGCAGTGCCAGACCGGGCTGCTCTCGCTGACCGGCACCCCCGACGAGGCCGTGCGGGCGGGCATCTCCGTCGCGGACATCGCAGGCGGGATGTACGCCTACACCGGCATCCTCACCGCGCTCTTCACCCGGGCGACCACAGGGCGCGCACCGGCCGTCGACGTCTCCCTCTTCGACGCGCTCGCCGAGTGGATGAGCCAGCCCGCGTACTACACGCGCTACGGCGGCACGCAGCCGCCACGCGTCGGCGCCCGGCATGCCACGGTCGCGCCCTACGGGCCTTTCACCGCGTCCGACGGCAAGGACGTCCTGCTGTCCGTGCAGAACGAACGCGAGTGGGCCGCCCTGTGCGAGCAGGTCATCGGCCGGCCCGAGCTGACCGACGATCCGCGGTTCGCCACCGGCTCCGACCGTGTCGCGCACCGCGACGAACTCGACGCGATCATCTCCGCGCGCTTCGCCGGACTCGGCAGCGAGGAGGCGATGGAGCTGCTGGACCGCGCCAACATCGCCAACGCGGGCGTCAATTCGGTCGCCGAGTTCCTCGACCACCCCGCGCTCACCGAGCGCGAGCGCTGGCGGGAGGTCGCGGTCCCGGGCAGCTCGTCCCCCGTACAGGCGCTGTTGCCGCCCGCGAATCTGAGCGGCGTCGATCCGCGCATGGATCCCGTACCGGCCGCGGGTGAGCACACCGAGCGGATCCTCGGGGAGCTGGGGCGCGACCCGGACGACATCGCCCGGCTGCGCGAGTCGGGGGTGTGCGGATGAGGGGTGTGCGGATGAGGGGTGGGTCAATGGGGAGCGTGCGGACGCACGCGGGGTGAGGCCCGCCCGCGTCAGGCGACGCCGAGCCCTTCGAGCACCACGGCGTTCGGCAGCTCGGCGAACGCCTTGCCCGGCACGATGAGCTTGCCCCGGCGCCCTCCACTGCCGACCAGGACGTACGGCAGGTCGACGACGGCGGCGTCCACGAGCAGCGGCCATTCGGCGGGCAGGCCGATCGGGGTGATGCCGCCGTACTCCATGCCGGTCTCGCCGGTCGCCGTGTCCATCGGGGCGAACGAGGCCTTGCGGGCACCGAGTTGGCGGCGCACGACGCCGTTCACGTCGACCCGCGTCGTGGAGAGGACCAGACACGCGGCGAGCGAGGCCTCGCCACCGCGCTTGCCCGCGACGACGACGCAGTTCGCGGACTGCTCCAGGATGTCCTGGCCGTAGTGCTCCACGAAGGTGGCGGTGTCGGCCCACAGCGGGTCGGTGTCGACGTGGAGCACCTGCTCGGCGGGGACGCTCCCGCTCCAGCCGCGCACGGCGTCGGCGACGGGCGCCACCAGGAGGTCGAGCGCCTCGGGCGCGGTGCGGACGTCGTCGAAACTGCCCATGGGTGCACGCATGGCCGCACGCTAACAAACCCGGCGCGACTCAGTACGAGGAGGCGTGCGCCGGCGGCACCGACACCGACATGGTCATCTCCACCGGCTCGGCCCCCTTGTTGTGGTAGCCGTGCGGAACGTTCGCCTCGAACGACGCGGCCGACCCGGCGGGCACGAGGTGTTCCACGCCGTCCACGAGGAGCGTCAGTTCGCCCGCCGAGACGTGCAGCAGCTCCATGGTCCCCGGCGGGTGCGCGTCGGAGTCGCTGCCGTCGCCGGGCATCAGCTGCCACGCCCACAGCTCGAAGGGCCCGCGCGCCTCGGTCCCGACAAGGAGGGTCGTGCTGCTGCCCGCCTCCGTCGACCACATCCGCACCGCCTGTTCCGGTGGCACGAGTCGGACGTGGGAGCCCTGTTCGTAGTCGAGGAGGGTGGTGATGCTGACGCCCAGGGCGTCGGCGAGCTTCACCGTGATGCCCACGCTGGGGTTGGTCCTGGCCTGCTCGATCTGGATGATCATGCCGCGGCTGACGCCCGCGCGGGCCGCGAGCGCGTCGAGCGTGAAGCCGCGTTCCGAGCGCCAGCGCTTGAGGTTGCGCGCGAGCGACTGAGTGAGCTGGTCGAGGTCCGACACATTCCGTCCAATATTATGGATGACAGAGTTCACGATACTGAACTACGGTGTGGTGCACCTGAAGGTTCACCACACTGTACTGCGAGGATCCCCGATGACAGCACTGTTCGCCTTGGCCACCAGCCTGCTGTACGGCCTCGCCGACTTCGGCGGCGGGCTGCTGACCCGGCGGATCCCCGCGCTCACCGTGGTGGTCGCCTCGCAGACCATCGCCGTGACCGTCCTCGGCGTGATCGTGGTCGCCACGGGCGGCTGGACCCAGTGGGGCCCGCAGCTGTGGTTCGCGGTGGCCGCGGGGCTCCTCGGCCCGGTGGCGATGCTCGCCTTCTACAAGGCCCTGGCCATCGGCCCGATGAGCGTGGTCTCACCGCTCGCCTCCGTGGGCGTCGTCGTACCGGTGGCGGTGGGTCTCTTCCTGGGCGAGCGGCCCGGGGTCCCGCAGTTCGCCGGGCTCGCCGTCGCCATCGTGGGCATCGTGCTCGCGGGCGGCCCGGAGCTGCGCGGCGCCCCCGTGCAACGGCAGGCCGTCCTGCTCACCCTGCTCGCGGCCTTCGGCTTCGGCGCGGTCCTCGCGCTCATCTCCGAGGCGTCGAGCAGCCTCACCGGCCTGTTCCTCGCCCTGTTCGTGCAGCGCGTGACGAACGTGGCCGCGGGCGGGACCGCGCTGTTCGTGTCGGTGAAGCGTGGCGGCGTCGCGCTGCCCGAGGGCACGGGCATGGGGTTGATCTGGGCGGCACTCCCGGCGCTCGCCTTCGTCGGCCTGGCCGATGTCGCGGCCAACGGAACGTACTCACTGGCCGCCCAGAACGGCCCGGTCACCCTGGCCGCGGTGCTCTCCTCGACGTACCCGGTGATCACCGCGCTGGCGGCACGAGCGGTACTGAAGGAACGACTGCGCGGGGTGCAGGCGGCAGGCGCAGGCCTGGCACTGGTGGGCACGGTCC
Source organism: Streptomyces sp. NPDC031274 (assembly GCF_055570235.1). Classification (NCBI taxonomy): domain Bacteria; kingdom Bacillati; phylum Actinomycetota; class Actinomycetes; order Kitasatosporales; family Streptomycetaceae; genus Streptomyces; species Streptomyces sp. NPDC031274. The sequence continues at coordinate 211,846 of NZ_JBVIHP010000016.1, forward strand.
TGCTGGCCAGCTGAGCGAGGCCGCTGAGGGGCGCCCCTAAGAGGCGCGGGGAACTGCGCGACAAGCCCCCACGCACCCGCGCGGACGAGGAGAGCAGCGAACTACCCCTCCAGCTCCCCCAGCGCAAGCAACTGCTCCGGCGTAACCCCATCAGGAATAGGAACAGGAGCGGGCGTCCGCAAGGGCGGCTGCCAACCGGCCTCCGGGTCCCAACTGCGCACGACACGGGCGGGGGCTCCCGCGACCACCGCGTGGTCGGGGACGTCACCGCGGACGACCGCCCCCGCGGCCACCACGACATTGCGCCCGATCCGCGCCCCGGGGAGGATCACCGCGTTCGTACCGATCCAGCAGCCGGGGCCGATCTCGACGGGCTCCATGCGCGGCCACTGCTTGCCGATGGGCGTGTGCGGATCGTCGTACGAGTGGTTCGTGGACGTCACATAGACGGTGGGCCCGAAGTAGCAGTCGTCGCCGATCGTCACCGTCGTGTCGGCGATGACATGGCTGCCGCGGCCGAGCACGACGCCGTTGCCGATGCGCAGGATCGGGTCGGGGCCGAGATCCAGGTCGGGCATCATCCCGGCGGTGAGAGTGACCTGCTCGCCGATGATGCAGTGGTCGCCGATGCGGATCCACGGCTCACCGAAGACGGTCCCCTGGGGGAAGGCGAGCCTCGTGCCCTCGCCCAGCGCGCCGAACCGCAGCCGCCCGGGCCGCCGCGCGGTCACGGCCCCCGTCTCCCGCACCCACGCCCAGCCCGCGTGGACGGCGCGCTGGGTCGCGCGGCGCCGCCAGTCGGCGACCGCGGATGAGAACGTGTTCCTGTTCTTCGGCACGCGCTCACGTTACTCAGCCGCACGGGCCCCGGTGAGCCCGGACCCCTGTGATCTTCACCCCACACGGCTGCGCGCCCACCCGCGTCCCGTACGGTTCCGCCAGGCGCGAGACACGTACGAATGGAGAATCCGATGAGCCACGAGGCACTCATCACCGGGATCGGCGGCAAGAACCCGAAGATCGATCAGGACGCCTTCACCGCGCCCACCTCGGTCGTCATCGGCGAGGTGACGCTGCACGCCGGTGCGAGCGCCTGGTACGGGGCGGTTCTCCGCGCGGACAGCGGGCCGATCGTCGTCGGCGCCGACAGCAACATCCAGGACAACTGCAGCCTCCACGTCGACCTGGGCTTCCCGATGATGATCGGCGAGCGGGTCTCGGTCGGCCACAACGCCGTTCTGCACGGCTGCACCGTCGAGGACGACTGCCTGATCGGCATGGGCGCGACGGTACTCAACGGCGCGGTGATCGGCGCCGGTTCGCTGGTCGCGGCGCAGGCCCTGGTGCCGCAGGGGATGATCGTGCCGCCCGGCTCACTCGTCGCGGGCGTACCGGCCAAGGTGCGCCGCACGCTCACCGACGAGGAGCGCGCGGGCGTCACCCTCAACGGCACGATGTACGTCGAGCTGGCCAAGGCCCACCGGGACGCCCACGCCGAGTGAGGCGCGTGAGGTCAGTGAGATGGGTCGGCGGCCGGAACGGATACCGAATCGGCCGCCGTCGACTGCGACTCCCCGCCGTTCTCGGCCTCGCGCGCCGCCGCTGACTTCTTGGCGCGGCGCTTGACGAGCAGCATGGAGCCGACGCCGATGAGGACGGCGATGGCAAGACCGAAGTACGAGAACCGCTTGAGCCAGTCCTCGGCGACGACGCCGATGTAGTAGATGACGGCGGTGGTGCCGCCCGCCCAGATGATGCCGCCCAGGACGTTGGCGATGAGGAACTTCCAGTACGGCATGCGAAGGACGCCCGCGAGCGGTCCCGCGAAGATCCGCAGCAGGGCGACGAAGCGGCCGAAGAAGACCGCCCACATGCCCCACTTCTGGAAGGACTGCTCGGCGCTGCCGACGTTCGCCGCGCTGAAATGCTTGGGGAACTTCCGTTCCAGCCAGGCCAGAAGTGGCCGGCCGCCCTTGCGTCCGATCGCGTATCCGATGGAGTCGCCGATGATGGCGCCCGCGGTGGCGCAGATCCCGAGGACGACGGGGTTGAGCTCACCGTGCTGCGAGGAGAGCAGCGCCGCGGAGACGAGGACGATCTCACCCGGCAGCGGAATGCCCAGGCTCTCCAGTCCGATGACCACGCCCACCAGCGCGTAGATACTGACGGCCGGTACGGTCTCCAGCCATTCCTGGACGTGCAACGCCGGTTCCTCCTGTGCTGGTGTGCCTGTACCCGGCGTGCGCGATCCCCCCGGAGCGCGCACGCCGGGCAGCCTACCCGCTCACCCGGCGTCGGCCGGGGCGGAGCCCTCTCGGTCCCCGAGGTCCCAGAGATCGCAGCGGTGCTCACGGGCCACCGCGGTGCTCAGCTCGTTCCCGCCGGCGGACGCGGTGCGCAGCGACAGCACCTGGCCGGGCCGCGTGCGCTGGTCGGGCGCGGTGGGCTGGCCGTGGGCGCGGGGCGGACCGCCGTGGATGAAGGAACCCCAGTACTGGACCATCTGCCGCGCCAGGCCCCGCTGTTCCGCGTCGAGCGGCGTCGCGAGCCCGAAGTGCTTGAAGAGGTACTGCACTTCGTTGACGTGGGTCGCCCCGAAGTCGAACGTCTTGCCCGCCTCGCGGATCGAGGCGAAGGGCGGCGAGGTGCGGTCGGCGAACTCGTAGGCGTAGACGGGGCCGCGGCCCGCGAGCGCCTTGTCCATGCGCAGTGCCGGGCAGGCGAACAACTGGTCGCCGAAGGCGGCCGCGTACGCGTGCGTCGGTGAGGCGTGCCCGGCCACCGGGTAGCGCTTGAGGACCTTGGCGCCAAGGTCCGCGCCGTACGCCTGGGTGAGCGCGCCCGGATACTGCTCCTCGGTGAGCGGCTTGCCCTGCCCGTCGAACTGCCCGTAGGCGAAGAGCCGCCCTTCGTCGCTGTTCGCGCCGTTCAGGACGGGCACGCGTGAGGCGCTCCCGTTCTTGTACGCCTGCTCCGGCTGGACCGGCAGGAAGTCGCCGCCCGCCACCGGACCCCAGTCGAATCCGGCCTGCGCCGCGAGGATCTTCTCGGCGGGCTTCTCGCGCAGACAGGCGGGGGCGGTCGCCGGATCGGGGCAGCCCGCCTTCTTCGCGAAGGCCGCGCCCTGTGTGAGCGCCTCCTTGCGCTCGCGGGCCGCGCAGTCCCCGTACGCGCCGCTCTCCACGATGGCCGCGCGGTAGAGGCCCTTGGCGGCGGGCGAGGCGAGCTGGGTGCAGACGGAACGGCCGCCCGCGGACTCGCCCGCGACGGTGACGCGCTGCCGGTCGCCGCCGAACGAGCCGATGTTGGCGCGCACCCAGCGAAGGGCGGCCTGCTGGTCGAGCATGCCGTAGTTGCCCGAGACGTGGTCGGACGCCTCCGTGTCGAGCCCCTCTCCGGCGAGGAACCCCATGGCGCCGAGGCGGTAGTTGACGGTCACGACCACGGTGCCGGTGCTGCGGGCGAAGGCGTCGGGCACGATGTCCTCGCCCGCGCCCGCGGTGAGTCCGCCGCCGTGCAGCCAGACCAGGACGGGACGCTGCTTGTACTGCCCCTTGGGCGCGTAGACATTGAGGTCGAGGCAGTCCTCGGTGTGGCTGGGATTCTCGTAGCCGGGATCCCAACTGGACGTCTGCACACAGCGGTTGCCGAACGAGTCCGCGTCGCGCACGCCCTGCCAGGACTTGGCAGGCCGGGGTTCCTTCCAGCGGAGGTCGCCGACGGGTTGCCGAGCGTAGGGGATACCGAGGAACTGCCGCCCCTCAGCGTCGGCTTGGCCTCGCAGCCAGCCTCCTTCCGTACGGACGAGCGTGCCACCGCCCGTCCGGGGTGCGTCCTGCGGCGCGTCCTGCGCGGCGTGCGCGGCGTACGGGGTGAGCAGGGCCGCGGCGGCGGCCATGACGACGAAGGCGGACGCGTTTCGTCCCGTTCTTCTCCTGCGGCTCATGCGGCGACTCCCCTGGATGACGTCGACCCACTGGCGGCGGGAAAACTATGACGGTCGTTGACTCGTGTCAATAAGGTGAACGGAAGACCAGGGAAACGAGGAAGAAGAAGTCACAAGAAAGCCCGCCACAAGAAGGCCCGCAGGAAGCCCGCAGGAGGCCCGCCGCACTCAGAGAGAACGGCGCCTCGCCGGCCGGCACCCCCGTGTCCCTGCCGACGTGACGCCGCCGTGTTCAACGAACGTACGGAAGTGAACGCCCGTACGCGACTCAGTTATTGGGACGCAGCGTCCAGACCACGGTCATCTCGCCGGTCACGGCCCCGTCCTCGCGCTGGATCGCGATCGACACCGGGAACTCGGGACGCTGACCCGCGTCCAGCTCGGCGACGACCTCGGCGGCCGGACGCCCGAGGGTCGCGGTGGCGGTCACCGGCCCCATGGCGAGCTTCTTGTACGCGATGTCGGCGCGGACGGCCAGGGGCACGGCCCGCGAGAGCTGCTCCCCGAACGCGGCGAGCACGATCGCGCCGCTCGCCGACTCCCCCAGCGTGAACATGGCACCGGCGTGCGGCCCGCCGACGTGGTTGTGGAAGTCACCCTGATCGGGCAGGGCGACCACGGCCTTCTCGGGCGTGGTCTCGCGAAACTCGAGGTTCAGGGTCCGGGCCATCGGCACGGTGGCGGCGAGCATCTCGCCTATCGACATCTGGTCAGCGCTCATGGCGTGATGTTACCCACGGGTAGCGTTCTTTGGCCAGGAGCCTGCCCGACGTAGATCGCGGTCGCCTATGGTTGCTGCGCATGTGGCCAGGAGAGCAGCAGCCCGGGGGCGGGCAGAGCCAGCAGCCGAATCCGTATCAGCAGCCGGGATACCAGCAATCGGGGTACCAGCAGCCGGGGTACCAGCAACCCGCGCCCTGGAACGCGCCCACCGCGCCCGGGGGCACACCCCAGGCTCCACAGGGCAGCGGCGGGGGCGACGGCAACAGGACCAAGGTCATCGCCATCGTCGCCGCGGCCGCGGTCGTGGTGGCCGCCGGTGTCACGGGCTTCCTGGTCCTGGGCGGCGACAAGGACGACGACGCGAAGCCGGGCCCCACGCGGTCTTCCGCGTCCAAGTCTCCGAGCTCGGCCGGGTCCAAGGACACCGAGCGCGGTGTCGGCGGCGGGCCGAAACCGACGATCGCGGGCTGGACGACGGCCGTGAACGTCGAGCGCGGCATCGCCTTCGACGCACCCCCGCAGTATGAGCTCAGGTCGCGCGACTGGGTCACGGCCCGCGGGGAGGCCGACGACCCCGACAGCCTCCTGATCGGAATGGGGGGATCTGCCGTGCTCAAGAAACAGTGGTGCCAGAGCGATCCCGACCGGGACGGCGTCAAGGACAACACGCCGCTCGCGGAGGCCGGAAGCAGGGGCAACCGCGACGCGAAGAGCACCGAACAGATCGCCAAGGAGAACTCGGCGATGTGGGTGTACAGCGCGTACTCCCAGCCCGACCGGAAGATCATCAAGACCAGCGCCGTGGAGCCGTACACCACTGCGTCCGGCATCAAGGGCAACCTGGCCACGTCCTCGTCCTCCGGCGTCAAGAACAAGGACAAGTGCCGGACGGACGGGAAGGCGACCACCTTCGGATTCAAGGACTCCAAGGGGAAGTTGGTCTCGTGGTCGTTCTTCGGCGCCAAGGGCGTGAGCGAAGAAGTGCCGGACGCGACGGTCAAGAAGATGCTCAGCACGGTGCGTGAGTACGACAGCGGGTCCTGAGCAACCGCACCGTCACGGCCTCCGCGACCTGACGTCGCCGCGCTGTTCCCTCTCCACGACCCCGTATCGATTCCGGCCATGTGGCCAGGACAGCAGCCGCCCGGGGGCGAGCAGAACCCGCAGGACCAGAATCCCGATCCGTACCAGCAGCCGAATCCGTATCAGCAGCCGGGATATCAGCAGCCCGGCGGCGACGGAGGCGGTGGTCACGGGGGCGATGGCACCAAGGGCGCGAACGGCGCGAAGAGCGCCAACGAGGTCGCGGTCAACCAAGTGCCGTGGTGGGTCTTCGGCGGGTACACACAGCCGGACAAGAAGAGCCTCACCTTCGCCAAGAAGGCGGAGCCGTTCACCACGAAGACCGGCATCAAGGGCAGCATCGCGCGCGCCCATTCGACGAACACGCCGCAGAAGGGCAAGTGCGACTCGGACGGCAAGGCGATCACCTCGTCTGAATCGTTTCGTACGGCGGTGGGGCTTGTGACCCGATGTGCCGACGCCCCGGCGGGGGCAGCGATGACATCCGGCCACAAGCCCCTCTATGGTTACTGCCCATGTGGCCAGGACAGCAGCCGCCCGGGGGCGAGCAGAACCCGCAGGACCAGAATCCCAATCCGTACCAGCAGCCGGGGTACCAGCAGCCGAACCCGTATCAGCAGCCGGGATACCAGCAGCAGCCTCACTCGGGCGCCTTCTCGCAGCCCGAGCAGCCGCAGTGGGCGGCGCCCACACCACCGCCCATGCCGCCCCAGCCGGGCGGCGGCGGTCAGGGCGGGGGCGGAAACAAGACGAAGGTCACCGCGATCGCCGCGGCGCTCGCCGTCCTGGTGGCCGCCGGTGTCACCGGCTTCCTCGTATTCGGTGGTGACAAGGACGACGAGGCGAACGGGAAGCCGGGGAACGCTCCCGCCAAGTCCGCGTCCCCGAAGCCGAAGCCCAGCCCCACCGACGACGACGGCGGCACCGAGCGCGGCACGGGCGGCGGCCCGAAGCCGACGATCAAGGGCTGGCAGGTCGTCGTGAACCCCAAGTGGGGCACCGCCTTCGACGTCCCGGCCGACTGGGAGGTGCAGACGGGCGACACCTTCATCGGCTTCGAGGACAACGAGAAGGGTGACGGCAGCGTGCTCATCGGCATGTCCGCGCCCGCGTACTACAAGTCGAAGTGGTGCTCCTCCGACGACGACAAGGACGGCACGGCCAGCGACGTCGCCCTCGGCGCCGTCGGCACCAAGGGCCAGAACGGCGCCAAGAACACCAAGGACGTCGCCCGCAACGACTCCGCGTGGTGGGTCTTCGCCGGCTACACGGGCCAGAAGAAGGCCGACAAGAAGAAGATCAAGATCGGCAAGGCGGAGTCGTTCACCACCACGTCGGGCATCAAGGGCACCGTCGTGACCTCCACCACGTCCGGCGTCGTCAAGGAAGACAAGTGCGACTCGAACGGCAAGGCCACGACGTTCGCCTTCATGAACTCCGAGGGTGAGTACGTCGCGTGGTCGATGTACGGCGCCAAGGACGTCAAGGACGAGATCCCGGACGCGACGGTCCAGAAGATCCTGAAGACGGTACGGCTGAACGGCGACGGCGACGATTCCTGAGACGGGTACGGGTCCTGAGCCGCTGACGGGGTCCCGCCCCGTCAGCCCGTAGGCCTCATCCCGTATGCGTCCAAGCCCGTCCCGTATGCCTCCAAGCCCGTAGTGAAACGGTTTGGCAAGTCGGTGTTCCGGCGGCGATAGTCCCCTGGTGACTCATCCCGCCGCCGTGCGCCGCCCCTCCTGGGCCGGGCGCAACTACAGCCTGCTGACCGCCGCCGCGATCGTGACCAACCTGGGCAGCCACGGCGCCCTGATCGCGGCGGCGTTCGCTGTGCTCGACTCCGGCGGCGACGGCGGGGACGTCGGTCTGGTGGCGGCGGCGCGCACGCTGCCGCTCGTGCTGTTCCTGCTCATCGGCGGCGCCGTCGCCGACCGGCTGCCGCGCCACCACGTGATGGTCGCGGCCAACGCGCTCAACTGCCTCTCGCAGGCGGTCTTCGCGGTGCTCGTCATCTCCGGCACACCTCCGCTGTGGTCGATGATGCTGCTCACCGCGCTCGGCGGCACCGGCCAGGCGTTCTTCGGCCCGGCCGCCGAGGGCATGCTGATGTCGACCGTCAGCGGCGAGCAGGTGAGCCGCGCCTTCGCCCTGTACCGCATGGCGATGCAGGGCGCCGGGCTCGGCGGCGCGGCGCTCGGCGGTCTGATGGTCGCCGCGATCGGTCCCGGCTGGGTGCTCGCCGTGGACGCGGCGGCGTTCGCGGTGGCCGCGGCCCTGCGCTCGTTCCTGGACGTGAGCCACATACCGGCGCGCAAGCCCGGCGACGGGCTGCTCTCCGACCTGCGGGAGGGCTGGCGGGAATTCATCGGCCGCCCGTGGCTGTGGGCCATCGTCGCGCAGTTCTCCGTGGTGGTGGCGGTGGTCGGTGCGGCCGAAGCCGTCTTCGGACCCCTGGTCGCCCGGGACGAGCTGGGCGGCGCCGGACCCTGGGGCCTGGCGCTCGGCGCGTTCGGCGCGGGCACGGTCGGCGGCGCGTTCCTGATGATGCGGTGGAAGCCGCGGCGCCTGCTGCTCGCGGGCACCCTCTGCGTCTTCCCGCTCGCCATGCCGTCGGCGGCGCTCGCGGTGCCGTTGTCGGTAGGGGGTCTGGCGGCGGTGATGTTCGTCAGCGGCGTCGCGATCGAGGTGTTCGGCGTCTCCTGGATGACGGCGATGCATCAGGAGATCCCCGAGGAGAAACTGTCGCGGGTCGCCGCGTACGACTGGTTCGGCTCGGTCGCGATGGTCCCGCTCGCCACGGCGCTCGCGGGCCCCGCGGAGCTCGCCTTCGGCCGTTCGGCCTCGCTGTGGGGCTGCGCGGCGCTCGTGGTCGTGGTGACGGCGCTCGTGCTGTTCGTCCCTGACGTACGCAATCTGACGCGGCGCACGGCGTCGACGGAGGTCGCGAAGGCGACCGCTTCTCCCACCGCTCCCCCGGTCGAGCCGTCAGCCGATGCTGAAGGCCCCGTCGGGCGGCTCGGGTGACGCGACCGCGTCCTCGTCCCGCACCGGCTTCGCGTCACCCATGAACAGGCGCAGCGCCGCCCCGTGCTCGACACGCGCCGGAAAGACGTCGGCCGCCGCACGGCGGGCCAGCGCCTCGACCTCGATCTCCTCGCGCGAGGCGACGAGCACCGCGTTGCCGAAGCGGCGTCCGCGCAGCACGGTCGGTTCGGCTATCAGCGCGACGTGCCCGAACACCTCGGCGAAGGTGGCGAGCTGGGAGCGCAGGAAGCCGAACGGCGCCCCGTCGGCGAGGTTCGCCGCGTAGACGCCGTCACCTCGCAGGACCCGGTCGGCGGCGCGCGCGTAGGCGAGTGACGTCAGATGGGCGGGCACCCGTGAGCCGCCGAACACGTCGGCGACGAGCACGTCGGCGCTGTCGGGCGCCGCGGCTTCCAGCCACTGCCGGGCGTCCGCGCCGTGCACGGTGATCCCGGAGCCCGTCGGCAGCGGCAAACGCTCGGCGACCAGTTCGAGCAGCCTCCGGTCCGCCTCCACCACGTCCTGGCGCGAGCCCGGCCGGGTCGCGGCGACGTACCGGGGCAGCGTGAGCGCGCCACCGCCGAGGTGGGTCACGTCCAGGGGACGGTCGGGGTCGTCGGCGGTGTCGAGGACGTGGGCGAGGCGCTGCGCGTACTCGAACTCCAGATGCGTGGGCGCGTCCAGATCGACGTACGACTGGGGCGCTCCGTCGACCGTGAGCAGCCAGGCACGAGGCCGGTCCACGTCCGGCATCAGCTTGGCGGTGCCATGGTCCACGTCCTTGATAACGGCCATGGTCTCGTCCGCGGGTTCGTCGTCGGTCACCGCTCCATTGTGCCCGCCTCCCCCGGGGGTGGATCCCCTGCGGGAGGCGGGCATCGGGCGTCAGCCGACCTCGGTCACCGTGCCCGCGCCGACGGTGCGGCCGCCCTCGCGGATGGCGAAGCCGAGGCCCGTCTCCAGAGGCATGTCACGGCCGAGCTCGACCGTCATGGTGACGGTGTCACCGGGCCGGGCCGCGGCGGCGTCGCCGAGGTCGACGTCGCCGACCACGTCCGCGGTGCGGAGGTAGAACTGCGGCCGGTAGCCGGTCGTGATCGGCGTCGACCTTCCGCCCTCCTTGGTCGAGAGGACGTACACCTGAGCGGTGAAGCGGCGACGCGGACTGACGCTTCCCGGCTCCGCGACGACATGCCCGCGGCGCACGGCGTCGCGTGGCACTCCGCGCAGGAGCAGCGCCACGTTGTCGCCCGCCTGGGCGGACTCCATGGGCTTGCCGAAGGTCTCCAACCCGGTGACGACGGTCTCCGTCTCCGTCTCCGCGCCGAGCACCTCCACCCGGTCGCCGATCCGTACCGTGCCGCGCTCGACGGCTCCGGTGACGACGGTCCCGCGCCCGGTGATGGTGAGCACGTTCTCCACCGACAGGAGAAAGGGCGCGTCGACGTACCGCTCGGGCATGGGCACATAGGTGTCCACCGCGTCGAGCAGCGCCTCGATGGCGGCGGCCCACCGCGGGTCGCCCTCCAGCGCCTTGAGACCCGAGACCCGTACGACGGGGACGGAGTCGCCCCCGTACCCGTGCGCGGAGAGCAGTTCGCGCACTTCGAGCTCGACGAGGTCGGTGAGCACAGCGTCCTCGCCGTCGTCGACGGCGTCGGCCTTGTTGAGGGCCACCACGATGTGGTCGACGCCGACCTGCCGGGCGAGCAGGACGTGCTCGGCGGTCTGCGGCATGATCCCGTCGAGCGCGGAGACGACGAGGATCGCCCCGTCCAGCTGCGCGGCGCCGGTGACCATGTTCTTGATGTAGTCGGCGTGGCCCGGCATGTCCACGTGCGCGTAGTGCCGGGTGTCGGTCTCGTACTCGACGTGCGAGATGTTGATGGTGATCCCGCGCTGCGCCTCCTCGGGGGCGCGGTCGATACGGTCGAAGGGCACGAAGGTGCCGGTTCCGCGCTCGCTGAGGACCTTGGTGATGGCGGCGGTCAGGGTGGTCTTGCCGTGGTCGACATGGCCCATCGTGCCGATGTTGAGGTGCGGCTTCGTGCGAATGTATGCCGTCTTGGACATGGCGGTTCCTTCTGGGGAACTCGAAGCTGAAGTCCTGGGCGCAGGTCGTCGCGTGCGCGCTCGGGACGGGGACCCCGGGGCCGAACCGACCCTCCCCCTGTGGGGTCCGCCGGAGTGTCCGGGGAGGGTCAGCGTCGGGCGCCGTCGACAGGAAGTGCGACGCAGAGGAGGACGGCAGCCTTCGCAGCGCCCGCGACCGCGGGCGGAGTTGCGTGAAAGGCGTACCGGAACATGTGGCAGATCTTCGCCGACGGGCGGGGGTACGTCGAATGGTTTTCGCCGGGTGGTCCGTGAAGTCCGGTTCGGCGTGAGGGGCGGGTTCCGCGTGGCGTCCGGTGCGGTCTGAGGACCGGTGCGGTGTGAGGACCTGTGCGGTGTGAGGACCTGTGCGGTGTGAGGACCTGTGCGCTCAGAGGTTCTTCGTGGCCTCGCGCGCCGAGAGCGGTGCGAGCCGTCCGCGCTCCCGCTCGACGAAGTCGCGTACCGCGTCCGGATCGGTCTTGGCGTACTCCCGCAGACACCAGCCGATGGCCTTGCGGATGAAGAAGTCGGGGTGTCCCGACTGGCGCAGGCAGTAGGTGAAGAGGCGTTCGGTGTCGGTGGCGTCCTTGTAGCGGAGCTGGTGGAGGAGGGCGCTGCGGGCCACCCACAGGTCCTCGTCCGCGATCCAGGCGTCCATCGCGGTCGTGAGCTTCGGGTCGGCGGCGACCAGGCCGCCCGCGACGTGCGCGGCGAGCGCGTCGACCGTGTCCCACCAGGGGACCGTCGTCACGAGGTGGCGGACCACCGGCAGGAAGCCGGACGCGCAGCGCTTCACGTGACGGCGCAGGTAGTCGACGGCGAAGTAGGCGTACTCGCGCTCCGGCAGCTCCCAGCAGCGCAGCGCGATCGCCGTGCAGTCCGTCTCGTCGGGGCGCGGGAGCCCGGCGAGGACCGTGCGGGACAGTTCGCGGCGCAGCGGTGTGGGCACGCCGAGGAAGGGAGCGACGTTCTTCATGTACGCCCGCGCCCCCGCGGCCCGCTCCGGATCGGCCGCCGTGGGGTATGTCGTGGTGAGCCGTTCCATGACGGTGTCCGCCAAGTCGCTGCCCGGGACTGTGACGTTCATGAGACGCACCATACGGCGATCACACACATGTGTCGGTTAGTCTCCCCGGATGCTCGACACCGCCGCCGCCCGCCCGCAGGGCTTCGCCGTGCGCTGCTCCAGGGTTCTGCTCTCACCCTGGTCGCGGCTGTCTCTGCTGGTCCTGCTGCTCGCGGCCGCCGGTACGTGCGTGCTGCTCTTCGAGCCGCAGCGGCTCCTTTCCGACGGGGGACTTCGCCAGCTCGGCGGCGCCGCCGCCGTGACGGTCTTCGCCGCCGCGTACGGCCTGTGCACCGCTGCGTTCGTACCGCGTCCGCTGCTCAATCTGGCGGCGGGCGCCCTGTTCGGATCGCAGGCGGGTACGGTCGCGGCGATCGCGGGCACGGTCCTCGGCGCCGGGATCGCCTTCGGGCTCGGCCGGATGCTGGGACAGGACGCGTTGCGCCCGCTGCTCCGCGGGCGCTGGCTGAAGGCGGCCGACGGGCAGCTGAGCAGGCACGGCTTCCGGTCGATGCTGGCGGCGCGGCTGTTTCCCGGGGTGCCGTTCGCGGCCGCCAACTACTGCGCGGCGGTCTCCCGCATGGGATGGCTGCCGTTCCTGCTCGCCACCGGCCTGGGCTCCATCCCGAACACCGCCGCGTACGTCATCGCGGGCGCCCGCGCCTCGACACCGACGTCCCCCGCTTTCCTCGTGGCGATGGGCTTCATCGCGGTGACGGGTCTGGCGGGGGCGGTGGTGGCGTGGTGCAAGCGCCACCACCTGCGCGGTCACTGAACCCCCGCGGCTGCTGCCGCCGCCGGAGGAGACCGGCACGAGGAGCGCCGCCGCTCGCGGACAGCGGCCCTGCGACGGTCTCGTAACCAAGTGGCGCTACGCTGCCCCACGGCAGGGGAGTGATCACCCCTCGCGCTCACTTTCCCTATCCCCATCACATGACCGCACCCGCAGCCCATGATCCGTACTCGGACGGCGCAGTTTCCATGTCTTGGCTTGAATCCTTCATCCTCGGGCTCGTCCAGGGACTGACCGAGTTCCTCCCGATCTCCTCCAGCGCGCATCTGCGGCTGACCGCGGCGTTCGCGGGCTGGCACGATCCGGGGGCCGCGTTCACCGCGATCACCCAGATCGGTACCGAGGCCGCCGTGCTGATCTACTTCCGCAAGGACATCGCGAGGATCATCTCCGCGTGGTTCGGCTCGCTCTTCGGCAAGGTCCCTCGCTCGGACCACGACGCGCAGATGGGCTGGCTCGTCATCGTCGGGTCGATCCCGATCGGCGTGCTCGGCGTCACGTTCAAGGACCAGATCGAGGGCCCGTTCCGCGATCTGCGGCTCATCGCCACGACGCTGATCGTCATGGGCATCGTCCTCGGCATCGCCGACCGCCTCGCGGCCCGCGACGAGACGGGCGGCAAACACCGCGCCATCAAGGAGCGCAAGAGCCTGAAGGAACTGGGCGTCCGCGACGGTCTGATCTTCGGCGTCTGCCAGGCGATGGCCCTGATCCCCGGCGTCTCCCGCTCCGGCGCCACCATCAGCGGCGGCCTGCTCATGGGCTACACCCGCGAGGCCGCGGCCCGCTACTCGTTCCTGCTCGCCATCCCGGCGGTACTCGCCTCCGGCGCCTTCGAGCTCAAGGACGCGGGCGAGGGCGGGCATGTGTCCTGGGGCCCGACGATCTTCGCGACGATCGTCGCCTTCGTCGTCGGATACGCGGTCATCGCGTGGTTCATGAAGTTCATCACCACCAAGAGCTTCATGCCGTTCGTGTACTACCGGATCCTGCTCGGCATCGTGCTGTTCGTGCTGGTGGGAACGGACGCGCTGAGCCCGCACGCGGGCGAATCGGCGGACTGAAACCGGGCCACACAGGTAGCGCTATCTAGCATTTCCTAGCGCCTGATTGCAGCACCACGCCATGATCATCTCCCACTTGTCTCCCACTCATCTCCCACTGGGGAGCCGGGATACGTCCCACTAGGACGTGTGCGTCCGCAAAGTAGGGGATGACGCGGAAGGGCCCGTACAGCAGTGCGGGCCCTTCCGTGCAGAGGGTGGAGCGAGTCAGCTGAGGTTCGTGTCCGGCCTAGGCCGCGACCCTCGCCACGAGGAAGCGCAGCCGCTCATCCACCGTGTCCCAGGCATCGCCGGTGGGGTCGTCCAGCGCGGCGGCGGCCGTGAGGATTAGCCGGCCGAGGCGCGCTTACACGTCCTTCCACGTGTGCGTCACCTCGACTGCCTCACCCTGCGGACCCGTGCCCCGTACACCGCTATGGCGACTTCCCCCATGTCCCCGTTGATCGCGAGGACTGGAGGAGCCGGATGTCCCCAGCCGATGGTGATCTCATCCGGCGCGCGGCCCTGGAGCTGGTGCTCCACCACCGCCGCGCCGTGAAGGGCCTCCGCGACCTCGCCCAGCTCCTGACTGATTTGAGCACGCGCACCGGCCCTCCCACCCGATTGATACGTCGGCGTCTCGCCATGGACATCTTCGAGTTCTGGTGGTGTCCCTGCGGAGACGTTTCACTGCCATCGGCCGGACGCGACAACGCCGCTGATCGCAGAAGCCCCCAGCAAGACACCGATGAGATGCGTCAATGCACCAGCCGGGACACGCATCGGCCTCCGCCTAAGCCCTTGACGGCTTCACACGAGTACGCCCAGTCCCCGACGCGGAACAGCGGCGCGGGAGCGGTCAGCCGGTTCGCCACCAGTACCTCGATCACCTGGCCGTGCGTCAAGTCCGCTAGCGAATCTGGTGGCCGCAGCCCGTCGACGATCCCCGCGACGTCCAGCCGACGCAGAAACTCGGCAGCGACAGGCAGAGCGCCCAGGCGCTTGGTCACCACGTACTCAACCACGACCTCCACGCGAGGGCGTTCCGTCCGCCCGGACGACACTCCGGGCCGTCTACGAGACGGTCCTCAAACCAAGCGGTTGACTGCGGCGACTGCGGGTCGGGCACGGGCGGCAGAGCTCGACCTGGTACCTCGGCGACGGCAGCCAACCTCAAAGCCTCTACTTCCACTCCCCCGGCTCAGGGCGGCGCCAACCTGGAAGACCGGCAGCGACCTCCGGGCTCCCCGCCCCTCAGGAGCTGACAGACCGTTCTCAGACCCCCCGGGGATCCTGCTGGTCGAGCGCGGCCAGCACGCGAGTCGGATCATCGATCAGATCGAACAGGCCGCTGGCCTGTCGCGCCCACTGCTCTGGATCCTCTCCCTCCGCGAACGCAGCGGCCGACGCGAACTGGTCGTGGAGGTTGACCGGCAGACGGCCAGCCAGCGCCGCCGCGAGCTCACGGCCCAGGACAGCTCGCGGCGAGGCCGGCCGCATGAAGCGGGCCAGCTTGCCGGTCGCCGGGACGGGGGCGTCGGAAGCGGTCTCGAGGGCCGCGATGGCCTCTCTCACCCAATCAGCGTCCCAGGCATCCGGGAGCGGAACTGGGACCTGCTGAACGCCGGCGATCGCTTCCCGCCCCAGCGCCAGGGAAAGCCCGCCGGGGTCCTCGTGGTAGTTGAGGTAGCGGGCGACGTCGACGCCCTGAGGGCAGACCTCGTCGAGGATGACGTCGCCGACGAAGTCGCTGGGATCGATGAGCCAGCCCTCGCGAACCACTACGGACGGATTCAAATGGACTCGGTACAGGTAGAATTGGTTGCCCCAGTCGGCTTGGTCGCGCATCCGCCTGAGCATGTTGTGGACCGCGGCCTCGTACGTGCCGATGTGGAGCGCCTTCGCCCGCTGGCGTGCGGCGCAGGCGGCGACAGGCTCGTCGCCGCCCATCATCATGCGGGTCTCGGGCGTGAAGACGGCGGCCGGATCGAAGTCCCTCGTCGGCCAGTCCGGCTGCGTGCTCGTGTGGTACCAGGAGACGGTCGCAACCCGGTCGTCGTCGAGCGCCGGGTCGTCGGGATCGACCGTCACCCGGGGCGCGTCCTCCTGCTCGCACGTCAGGCCGCAGCCGGGGCACTTCTCTCGCCCCTGCTCCCATCGGTCGATCCAGTCCAGGTGGACGACGAGGCGACGGCCGCAGCCGCCGCACAGCATCTGCCGGTTGCGCGAGAAGTCGATCAGTCGTTCCATGGCTCCATTCTCCGGGAGCGCTCCGCGGGACCGGCCAGACCCGGCACATGCCGAGCGGACGACCTGTCGTCGTTGGTACTCGCGCTCTAGAACGAACCTCAGGAACTCTTGGCTGACCAGGCCAAATGCGGCCCACGCACATCGGACCACCACCTAATCACTTAAGGGCACATCCCGGGGGCTAGCGCAAATGGATGCTGATACTTCGCGTGCGCCCCCCCTGCTCCGCAGTCCGACCCCAGGGGCGAGGACATCGCACAGCAGATCAGGGACGGTCGGGGCGGCGTCGGCGTCTTTGCGGGCCTGAGCGAGTGCCTTGCCGTCAACGTAGCTTCGACCAGGACGGACTCCTGCAGCATGTCGTCCAGCACGGGTAAGCCCTAGGTGCGCAGCCCCTTCTCCAGGACGGCCAGGAAGTTCTCCGGTTCGGCCGGCGGCGCCACCGACTCCGGTTGTCCCGCCCCCCTGATCCGCCCACGGAACAGCGCCTTGCCTCGCTTGTACTCGTGCGGCAGCTGCTCCATGAAGCGGACGATCCGCGGGTGTACGAGCGGACCCACCGGCCAGACGCCGGCCCGCAGGAAGCCTGGGTTGTGCATACGGGCACCTCGCCGGCGGCCTACCTCACTCTCAATGTCCACCGATCAGCGGGGAGCCGCCAGTACGCGGCTGATCATGACTGGCTTACCGTCATTCAGCTGCCCAGTTGTAGCCCCCAGCTCAACCCGGTCGAAGGCATCTGGTCTCTTCTGCGGCGCAGCGTCACCGCGAACGTACTGTTCAGCGACCGCGACCAGCTGGAACGGGCAGTCAGGAGAGGCCTGCGCAGCATCCAACACAGGCCCGACCTCATCGACGGAAACCTGCAAGGGAGAACGCTCAGCCTCAGACCGCCCGACCATCACACCCGACAACCCATCGGATAACTCAGTAGTCGCACCCGTACGCAGCGTGCTCAAGTGCGAGGCGGGCTGCCCCCGTTGCAGTTGCTTCTTCGCCGAGCGTGGAGGTTCGTACCGTCGGCGAGCGGAGACATAGGGCCGCGAGGCGCTCGGCGAACGGCTCGCTGAGCAGGGCTCCCGCACGCGCGATGCCGCCGCCAAGGATGACGGTGCCTGGGGCGAGGACGGCGACGTGCCGGGCGAGGCTGTCGGCCAGCGCGCGGCCAAAGACACAGAGGGTGTACTCGGCCCCTGGGTCGCCGGCCTCGGCAGCCGCGACGACGGCACGGGCTGCGTTCTCCCTGGTGGGTCGAGCCTCTCCCGTGTGTCCGGCGAACCAGTCGAGAAGGCGTTGGTAGGGGATGGCCCAGCCGTCGCCGGCGACTATCTCGCCCGCGGCGCCGTGATGGCCGCCGTGCATCCCTCCCCGCAGCCACAGGCCTATGCCGAGGCGGTTGCCGACGTACAGGTACAGGAAGTCATCGGTGTCGATCGCGACTCCGGCAGCGCTTTCAGCGAGGGTAGCAAGCTGGATGTCGTTGCCGACGATGACGGATCCAGGTGCGGCGTCGGCGAGTTCGACGGTAAGGTCAACACCATCCCAGCCGGGCAGCGAGTCACTGACGGTGACCACGCGGCCCGCGGTGTCGACGATGCCGCTGGTGCCGATGCCGGTGGCGAGCGGCCGCACGCCCGCCGCGCCAGGCCCGAACAAACAGCCCTTGATAGCGGCGCGCACTGCATCGAGACGTTCTGACGCGAAAAGTTCGGGCGTAACGGGAACCCTATGCGCGGCAACCGTGCGGCCGAGCAGATCGGTGACGAGCGCGAGCACTTTGTAAGCGCCGACGTCGACACCGATGACGTGCCCGGCCTCCGCCCGGAACCGGTACCTGCGGGCCGGCCGGCCCACGCTTCGGTTGCCCGCCGCCAGTTCCACCAAGTGCCCCTCGCGCAGAAGTTGGGTTGCCAGGCCCTGCGCAGTAGGTCTCGAGACGCCGATCATCACTGCCAGTTCGGGCACGGTGATCTCCTCGCGTTCGCGCAGGACGCGCAGGGCCGCGGCTGCGTTCAGGCGGCGCAGCCGCGAAGGGGCACCGCTCGGGAAGTTTTTCATAGCCCTCCGTGTGAAATTTAGTGGCGCCTTCTGGTTCCTGTTGTGTCAGCGTTTGCGAGCGAAAGGAGGCGGGCGAAGGTTGCATCGCAATGGGTAAAACGTCTCCGACCAACTAGCACCCACACAAACGATACGTGGCCACCGAATCTATCAGAGAAAGACGTTGCCGCACCTTTTATCCATAAATGCACAAGGGTGGCAAATCGGGCATCAAATGTGCAGTAGGTCAGCCACCCCGCGAACGGACGCAACGAGCGCACCCTATGACAAGTGCTGCTTGAAATCGACACCTTGCGAGCAAGATCCACCACATGGCACGATCATCTTATTCCTCGTCGGGGCATTCGACTCTCGCCTCCGATTGCATCTTGGTATTTCAATCAGAATTCTTCTGATCACTTTCAGATCCACGCATAACATGGAGGCATGAAGTGCATGACCTACGCATCGGCGTAATCGGAATGGGGCGCGGCCGTAAACTAGCTGCGGCAGCCCACAAGGAGCCAGGAAAAGGCTCGCAGGTAATGGCTCTGTGCGATATCGATGCGTCCACCGTACAGGAGACGGCGAAAGATCTTGAAATAGACTCCGTCGAAACGGACTACCGTCGGATTCTCGACCGTTCAGACATTGATGCCATCCTTGTCGCGACCCCGGACCATACCCATGCAAAGATTGCCTCGGACTCGCTCCATGCTGGCAAAGCTGTGTACCTGGAAAAGCCGATGGCCACGACCCTTGAAGAGGCAGATTACGTACTGCGTGCCGCACATGCGAACAAGTCGCGATTGTACGTTGGTCATAATATGCGGCACATGGGAGTGGTCCGCATAATGCGGGACCTCGTTCGCAGGGGAAAGATCGGAAACCCTAAATCTGTATGGATCAGGCACTTCGTCGGTCACGGCGGTGACTTCTTTTACAAGGACTGGCACGCGGACCGCCAGAGAGTGAACAGTCTGCTCCTCCAGAAGGCCTCACATGACATTGACGCCATGCACTGGATCGTGGGCGGACATACCGAAGCCGTACAGGCGATGGGATCGCTTTCCGTGTATGGCGATCTGCCGCGCCGTTCACCAGGAGAACCCAAGGCTGAAGGCTGGTGGAGTAAGGACAACTGGCCGCCCACTCGGCAGCGAGCGTTGAATCCCGTCGTTGACGTAGAGGATTTGTCGCTGGTCAACATGCGGCTAGATAACGGGGTGTTGGCAGCTTATCAGCAATGTCATTTCACCCCAGATTACTGGCGATCGTTCACTGTCATCGGGGACGAAGGACGTCTGGAAAATATTGGTGACACTCCCGGGGGCGTGATTCGCGTCTGGAACTCCTCTCGCCGAAACTACGATCCTGCCGGTGATGAGGAGTTTCGCATTCCTGACGCCGAAGGAGGACATGGCGGCGCCGACGCCAAGGCCGTAGATGAGTTTATTCGTTTCGCTAGAGAGGGCGGCCCGACAGAGACCTGCCCTGTAGCCGCCCGTGCGGCAGTGGCTGCCGGAGACCTTGCCACGCGCTCGCTACGCAACGGCGGTAACACGCTGAAGGTTCATCCTCTCGACCCGGAGTTGCGGTCGTATTTCCTCAACGGACAGGTAGCCTAAGAGATGCAGCAGAGCAGAAATACAGAAAACAGCGAAATCCGCACCGACCACTTTGACCTTCGAGGCCGTAGAGCATTGGTCACCGGAGCAGCTGGCGGAATCGGGGCCTCGATTTCCCGACGACTCGCTGAATCGGGCGCCTGTGTAGCCGTGACCGACATAGACGAACACGGTGCCCGCCATGTTGCTAACGAGATCGAACTCGACGGACATGCCGCTGTCGCGATCCATATCGATGTTACTGATCAGGAAAGTGTCCGTGCAGGCTTCGATCAGGCAGAAACTGAGCT
The DNA here is from genome assembly GCF_055570235.1 of Streptomyces sp. NPDC031274. NCBI lineage: Bacteria > Bacillati > Actinomycetota > Actinomycetes > Kitasatosporales > Streptomycetaceae > Streptomyces > Streptomyces sp. NPDC031274. The sequence continues at coordinate 231,826 of NZ_JBVIHP010000016.1, forward strand.
CGGCGGACCTGTCGACCTGCTGGTGAACAACGCGATCGTCGCTTGTCCCATACCTCCGCGCTTTCACGAAGCTCCAATAGAACTGTGGAACACAGACCTGGACGTTGTCGTGAAGGGAGCAGTCAACTGCTCACAAGCTGTTTTGCCGAAGCTGGTGGCGCGCGGGGCGGGATCCGTGATCAATATCCTCTCAGTCAACGCATTTGCGTTCTTCGGGCACCCCTCCTATTCGGCTGCAAAAGCTGCCGTTTGCTCCCTGACGCGCTCCCTCGCTGTGGAGTACGGTGGTTCCGGCGTACGAGTCAACGCGATTGCACCGGGCACAATACGGACACCAGCCTGGGACGATCAGATAACCAAGGATCCATCTACTTTCGATGCTCTGCGGCAATGGTATCCGCTTGGGCGAATTGGTGAACCGGGGGACGTGGCTTCGGCTGTCTGCTTTTTGGCTTCTGAAAGTTCCAGCTGGATAACTGGTTCCATACTTACCGTCGACGGCGGACTAATGGCAGGCAACGCCGTTATGGCTCGTTCCGTCGAAGGAAGCTGAAAGATCATTTCTTCCATGCTGGCAACCCCTGTAGGTGCGTTAGTTCAGATGACTCTATCTGTCAATGGACGACCGAGGGAACTAACCGCCTCATCCCCTCGGTGAACGGGTAAATGAAACTATATGACACAGGGACGTCTGTCGGAACGACGAAAGCGCAAGGCGGCAGGGCACAACTTGTTTCACAATCCGGCGCCCTCGTCGCCCTCCTGGCTTCGACCTGGTTGATAGTGGGCGCTTCACTTCACGAGGCGAGCACTGCGATGGTGTCGACTGGCCGCACGGGATTCGCTGTCCTGGGGCTACTGGGGCTCACCTGGTGGTCCGCTCGTCGTAGCAGGCCGACGGCGGACGAACCTGCGGCAATCGGCTCACCTCCGTACCGGTGGTGGCAGGTCGTGGTTCTTGGGCTAACAGGCGTCACCGCCTATACGGTGCTCTCGACCATAGCGATCAGTCTGGCTGGCCCTGCGCTACCCACATTGGTCACCTCGCTCACTCCAGCCGTGATCCTGCTTGCCGAGGGCATGTTGACGCGCACGTGGCCTCCGATGCGCGCGCTCACAGGAACGTTGATTGCGGTTATTGGAGCTGTGGCGTACGTAGCACCGAAGCTGGCGGGCACCCTCGGAGATGATGTCGCACTCGGGGCGATGGTCGCATTTGCGGCAACGCTCTCGATGGCGTTCTACGGCCTGTATTTTGCGAGGTTGAATCGGGGATACGGGGGAGCTATGGCGCCGCGGCTCCTACCCATTTACACAGTCGGTACGCTTCCGCTTGTTGGCTGGGCGTCGGTTGAGGTTGCAAGTGGGGACACAGTGGGCTGGCCAGTCATAGGGATGCTCGCCGTACTGGGCATCGCGATCTATGTCCCCGCTTACCTTTTGCAGCATAGGATTCTACTGATCAGCGGACCGTCCTATTCTGCACTCATTGGACTGACTGTTCCTCCACTGGTCGGGATTAGCTCCGCGATACTCGACCTCGCCGAAGCTCCCACACGAATTCAACTTGCCAGCATGGCATGGATGCTTTTCGGTATGACCCTCGTCATCCGTGGAAAATTTGAGAATGTAAGGGAGGAATGACTAGGCGTTGCTGGCAGTCTCACGTCGGCCTCGCCACGAAGTCTGATCCTGTCCGTGAAAGGCCATGAGATCGAAAAGAGCTCAAAGAATGCGCGTTATGCATCTTGTACAGTGCGGGCCGACGACCGGTGGCACGGTTAGCCATGTCGTGACCCAAGTCAGTCACCAACTGCGACGCGGCCTGAAGGTCGGAGTAATCGCAGCCAGCGAAGGAGTACTGACTGAGCACTGTAGGAAGGCTGGCGCCGACGTCTTCGTGGATGAGACTCTCCTCCCGATCACTGTAGAGCCTGAGCGGCCAGGCGACACCGGGGCCCTTCTCCACACAGGTCAGCGATGGCGCCCAGACCTCATTCACGCTCATCTGATGCATGCAGGTTTTCGTGGCCAAGAGCTGTCCACCAAACTCGCAGTGCCGCTACTTTATACGCAGCACATGTTCAACCCGGTCGATCCCTTCCTTCGCACCAGCCGAACTATGGTTAGCCATTTTCGGGTCATCGCTGTCGCCAGCTTCGCAGCAGATGCACTGACTGAGTTCTTCTTGGGTGATGCAGTGCGTGTTCACTACATTCCTAATGGCGTCGACGTACCGACACCGTCAGATTTTAGACTGAAGCCATCATCTGGGACCAATGTGCTGTACTGTGGCCGCCATTCATCGGAGAAAGGCCCCGATACTGCTGTCCTCGCGTTCGAGTTGATACGCCGCTCGCGGCCCGACGCGAAGTTGCACGTCATGGGGACCGGGCCTGATTATCCTCTCCTCCGACGCATGGTGACTGCCCTTGACCTCACCGAGCATTCCTACTTCTATGGCAGCGTGGCGGGAGCCCTAACGGCTGAAATCGGCGCCGATGTACTACTCGCTCCGTCGCGAGCCGATGCCGCAAGCCTCGTCCTCCTTGAGGCGATGGCCTGCGGGGTTCCGATTGTCTCGACAACCGTGGGCGGAAATCCTGAGCTCGTCCGTCACGGAGTGGATGGTCTGCTTGTTGCTCCAGACGACCCGGAACTCTTGGCTCAAGCCACGCTGAACGTCCTGACACGATCAGACCGCGGAGCGAGCCTCGCGCACAGCGCGAGTGACCGATACCAATCTCACTACAGGGCGGATCAAATGGTGGAGCTCACGTGCGCTGTCTACGACGACATGGTCTCGTGAGGCTGCTTGGAGCTCGTAACAGGATCTTGTTGAAGCGCCCTGGTAGGGCGTGACTGTTGTGACGATCTGACCGTTCGGATGAGTGTGACGACTAACGAGCTCGTGCATGGTTGGCGGTGGCACGCCGAGACCTTGATCGTTGATCATGGTCGGTGTGGTGGGGAACCGGGCACGTGCAGCAGTGAGCTTCTTCAGCGTTGCCGCTCCAGCGTGAGGATGGCCTTGGTGATTGACGTCATTCGATTCGGGCTGCAGCGAGCGTGACGGAAGATCCGCC